>NZ_JAGYGF010000019.1:0-99360 GCF_019947305.1 Pseudomonas sp. BF-RE-21
ACCCGCAGCATCCGCCCGAATATCAGGATGCGATTATCTGGTTTCCGGCGGATGCCGGGCTTGAGCCAATCTACCTTGTGCTCAACGCTCGGTATGAGCCGGGTGGTGTTACGGGGGTGGGTGAAGATGTTGCGGGTATTTGGCTGGCGGGGGCAAATTCCGGCGTGGGGGCGCCGATCCCCACAGAAATTGCTGATGCATTAAGAGGCCGTAACTTCAAAAGTTTCGATAAATTCAGATCAGCATTTTGGGAGTCGATTTCAAAGTCGATGGTTGCTGATCAGTTCATCAAACAGAATGTGAGTCGGATGAAAGCAGGCCGGGCTCCACGGGTTAGAAAGGCCGATAGAGTTGGCGGTAGGCTGTCTTATGAACTGCACCATCTCGATTCTGTGTCGAAAGGTGGAGAGGTGTATGACGTCGACAACTTGCGAGTTAACACTCCAAGAAACCACATTGACATTCACCGGAACGAATAGGCGAGCCATGACAGACACACTTCTGAAAGATAGTTTTTCGCAGTACACAGAAGCAGAATTCATCGGGCTGCTAAAAGAATTGGCCAAGGAAGATGCAGAAGCCGAAACAGACGATCGTGCTGATCTGCTACTGCTGCATTTCGAGAAAATAAGTGAGCACCCTGACGGCTCGGACTTAATCTACTTCCCAGAAGAGGGGGCGGACAATTCCCCGGAGGGCATTACTCGGACGGTAAAAGAGTGGCGAGCAGCTCAAGGCCTGCCCGGATTCAAGGAGAAATGAGGCATGGCCATCCTGACTCCGAAAACAATCCAGCCCCACTGTGGGAGCGAGAGCGGTTTAGCACTCAGGAACTATGTTGGCTGGGAAACTGCTATCGCGAGCAAGCTTGCTCCTACAGGTCCGTGTCGTTCACGCGTTTTGTGATCGACTCTCACCTGTAGGAGCCGGCTTGCTGGCGATGGCGATTTCAAAACCGATATCGCCAGCAAGCTGGCTCCTACAAGGGTGGATTATGCGTTGACGGGTTCTATTGCCAACTCGACAACCTCAGGCCGCTTGACCACCGCATAAACCACCGCCGTCAGCAAACTCCCGGCCACAATCGCCAGCAAATACAACAACGCATGGTTGATCGCATTCGGGATCGCCAGCACGAACAATCCACCGTGCGGCGCCATCAGTTTGCAGCCGAAATACATCGACAGCGCACCGGTCAGCGCACCACCGGCAATGCTTGCCGGGATCACCCGCAGCGGGTCCTTGGCGGCAAACGGAATCGCGCCTTCGGAGATGAAGCACAGCCCCAGCACCAACGCTGCTTTACCCGCCTCGCGTTCAGTCTGGGCAAACTTGCGCCGGGCAATGAACGTGGCAATGCCCAGGCCAATCGGCGGCACCATCCCGGCGGCCATGGTCGCGGCCATCGGCGCATAGCTCTGGGACGCCAATAGCCCCACAGAGAAGGCATAAGCTGCCTTGTTGATCGGCCCGCCCAGGTCGACGCACATCATCCCGCCCAACAACACGCCGAGCAGAATCGCGTTGGTGGTGCCCATGCTGTCGAGGAAATGCGTGAGCCCGGTGAGCATCCCGGCCACCGGTTTGCCAACCACGTAGATCATCACCAACCCGGTGAACAGACTCGCCAGCAACGGGATGATCAGGATCGGTTTCAACGCTTCAAGGCTTTGCGGCAAACGCGCGTAACGGTTGATCGCCTGCGCCGCGTAACCGGCGATGAAACCGGCAATGATCCCGCCGATGAAACCGGCACCCAACGTGCTCGCCAGCAAGCCGCCAATCATCCCCGGCGCCAGGCCCGGACGGTCGGCAATCGAGTAGGCGATGTAGCCCGCCAGCAGCGGCACCATCAGCTTGAACGCGGTCTCGCCGCCGATCTGCATCAGCGCGGCGGCGAGTGTGCCTTCTTCCTTGAACGCGGTGATGCCGAACACGAACGACAAGGCAATCATCAGACCGCCCGCCACCACCATCGGCAGCATGAACGACACGCCCGTCAGCAGGTGTTTGTAGATGCCGGTCTTCTCTTGTTTGGCCGGGCCTTTGGCCCCGGTCGCGGCACTTTCCTGCTTGCCTTCGGCCAGTGCTTTGTTCAGCGTCGCTTCGGCTTGCTTCAAGGCGATGCCCGTGCCGCAACGGTAGATTTTCTTGCCGGCAAAACGCTCGGTCGCGACTTCGATATCGCAGGCCAGCAGCACCACGTCCGCGTCGGCAATCGCTGCCGCGCTCAACGGATTGCGCGCACCGACCGAGCCCTGGGTTTCGATTTGCAGGTCATAGCCCAATCGCTTGGCCGCTTGCTGCAAGGCTTCAGCGGCCATGAAAGTATGAGCAACGCCGGTCGGACACGCGGTGATCGCGACCAGTCGCGGAGCGCTTTTGGTAACGGCTGCAGGTTCGACGGTGACTTCAGCTGCGACGTAAACCTGCGCTTCTTCGGCACCGCGTCGCAGCACCGCTTCGACATCTTGCAGGGCGTGTGCCGGAGTGCTTTGGAACACACGCTTGCCGACGAATCGCGACATATCCACCGGCGCGCTGGTGACCAGCAACACCCACTCGGCGGCCTCGATCGTGGCCGCCGACAACTGGCGTTCCGGGTGCGCCACATCCACCACTTCGACACTGGTGCTCCAGCCCTGACGCTGCGCCGCGGCATCGAGCAAGCGGGCGCACAGCACGCTGGTGACCATGCCGTTGGGGCAAGCCGTAACGATGGCTAACTTCATGACAAACCCTCTTATTGTTCTGTCAGGGGGCGCACGCGCACACCCTGTTCGAGCCGCGCCAACTGCGCCGCATCGCCGATACCGAAACCGATCTGCGTGACCGCCATCGCCGCAATCGCCGTGGCGGTGCGCAGGGTCTGTTCCGGCGTATCGGGCTTAAGCAAACCGTGAAGCATGCCGGCCAGCAACGAATCCCCTGCGCCCACGGTGCTGGCGACGCTGACCTTGGGCGGCGTGGCGTGCAGCGCCGAACCGACACTGAACCAGTTCACACCGTCGGCACCGTGGGAAATCACCACGTGCTCGATGCCTTGGGCATGCAAACGGCTCGCGGCTTCGGCTTGAGCCGCAACCGAAACAACCTCGCAGCCGAGCACTTCGGCCAGCTCTTCGGTGTTCGGTTTGATCAGCCACGGACCGGCCTTGAGCGCCGCCCGCAATGCTTCGCCACTGGTATCGAGCGCGACGTTCAAGCCGAGGTTTTTCAAGCGCAGTACCAATGCCTGCAACCATTCAGGACTGACGCCTTGGGGCAGACTGCCGGCCACGACCACCGCGTCATGCCCCGGGGCAATCTGATCCAGTCGATCGAGCAACGCCTGCTGCGCCGCTTCACTGACCTTGGGTCCGGGACCGTTGATGTCGGTGATGCGCCCGTCGCTTTCCGCCAGTTTGAGGTTGCTGCGGGTCTCACCGGGAACGCGGATAAACGCGTCGACAAAACCGCGTTTGGCGAACAGGGTTTCGAACGCCTGAAGGTTGTCCTCGCCGAGAAAGCCGCTGACGGTGAGCGAATGCCCGAGGTCCGCCAGCACCTGCGCCACGTTCACGCCTTTACCGGCGGCGTGAGTGTGCATCTCGTCGCTGCGATTGACCTGGCCGGGCTCAAGGCGCGGCAACTGCACCGTCAGGTCCAGCGCCGGGTTGAGTGTCAGGGTCAGGATCTTGGCCATTACAGGGCCTCCACTAATGCGCGCACTTCATTGGCGCTGCCCACGGCCAGCGCCTGTCGGGCAAGGGTTTGAGTCTGGGTCAGGCTGAGTTCGCGGATGCGCGCCTTGACCTCGGCAATGCTGCGGCCCGACACGCTCAACTCGTCTACACCGAGGCCGACCAGCACCGGCACCGCCAGCGGATCGGCAGCCAGTTCGCCGCACACACCGACCCATTTGCCATGGGCATGGGCCGCGCGCACGGTGATGTCGATCAGTTGCAGCACCGCCGGGTGCAAGCCGTCAGCCTGGGCCGACAAGGTCGGATGACCACGGTCGATGGCCAAGGTGTATTGCGTGAGATCGTTGGTGCCGACGCTGAAAAAATCGACCTCTTTGGCCAGCACCGGCGCCAGCAGTGCGGCCGATGGCACTTCGATCATGATCCCCAGTTGCAGGTCCGCCACGGGGATTTCCAGACGCAGGCGCTCGGTCATGTCCCGCGCCTGACGCCACTCGTCAATGCTGCCGACCATCGGGAACATGATGCGCAGCGGGCGGTTGTCAGCGGCCCGCAGCAAGGCGCGCAATTGCGCTTCCATGATGTGCGGACGCTGCAAGGTCAGGCGAATGCCGCGCACACCAAGGAACGGGTTTTCTTCTTTCGCGATCGGCCAATACGGCAACGGCTTGTCGCCGCCAACGTCGAGGGTGCGGACCACCAGTGGCCGACCGGCGAGGCCATCGAGCACGCGCCGGTATTCGACTTCCTGAGTCGCTTCGTCCGGCGCTTGCGAGTGGGCCATGAAAATCAGTTCGGTGCGCAGCAGGCCAATGCCTTCGGCACCCTGCTCCACCGCGCTGGTGACGCCCGCGCTTTCGCCGATGTTGGCGAACACTTCGACCGCATGGCCGTCGGTAGTCAGCGCCGGTTGATGACGTTGTTCGGCCGCCGCTTTCAAGCGTTGCTCGCGGGTGTCGCGCTCTTCGGTGGCGCGCTGCAAGGTCGCCGCATCGGCGTCCACGTGCAGGCGACCGCGCTGGCCATCGAGCAGCAACGGCGTGCCCGGCGCCAGCAGCAACACCGCGGCACCTGCGCCGACCAATGCCGGAATGCCCAGCGCACGGGCGACGATGGCACTGTGCGCGGTGGCGCCGCCACGGGCGGTGAGAATGCCGGCGACACGGGTCGGATCGAGACGTGCCACGTCGGAAGGACCGACTTCGTCCATCACCAGAATGTACGGTTGATCGGGTTCGCTCGGGGTTTCGACGCCGCTCAGTTGCGCCAACACGCGACGGCCGATATCGCGCAAGTCCGCCGCACGCTCGGCAAGCAATGCGTCCTGCAGCGATTCCTGTTGTTTCGCCGCCGCTTCGATCACCGCCATCCACGCCGCTTCGGCGCTTTCGCCCTGCTTGAGGCGCGTCTCGACCTCATCGGTCAGTTCCGGGTCGTCGAGCATTTCCTGGTGGGTGATGAAGATTTCGCGAATGGCTTTGGATTTGCTGCGCTCGATCAAGCCTTCGATGTCGCGACGCACGTGCGCCAGCGCTTGTTTGAGACGCTCGCGTTCAATGGCGGCGGACTCACCGCGCAGCGGGTATTCGATGGTTTGCAGCACTTGAATATGCGCCGGACCGATGGCGATGCCCGGTGCGGCGGGGATGGCCTGAACCAGGCTGCCGGACGCCGGGGCGAACAGCACTTCGGCCACCTCGGTGATCACTTCGCGCTGCGGGCTCACGGCAGGCAAAGGCTCGACCTCTTCACCCAGCCCCTCTTCGATTGCCGCCAACAACGCTGGCAGGGCATCGGCGGCGATGCTCGGCTCGGCGATGAATTCCAGCACCTGACCGCGACGGGCGCCGAGGCTGAGCAGTTTGCTCAAGCTTTTCACCGACACCGCGCTGTCTTGGCCATCGACGATGCGCACACGAATTTCGCCTTCAAAACTCTTCGCCAGTTGCGCGAGGATCTTCGCCGGGCGCGCATGCAAACCGTGGGCATTGGCCAGCGCAATGCGTGCGCTCGGCCAGTCCGCCGGCAGTTCACCGCCGAGCACTTCGAGGACTTTTCGGCTGCTGGTGGCGCGTCCCAGTTCATGGCCACGGCCTTCGATCAGCAACGCGCAAAGGCGTTCGAGCAACGCCTGGTGCGCCTCGCCCAAGCTGGCCAGACAGAACAGACCGCTGAGCGGCTGGCCGAGGTAGCGCATCGGTTTGTCCGGCGTGACAAACGCCAGGCCCGGACGCTTCACCGTTTGCTCGCTGTGCAACCACCACAAACCGTCGCCCAGCGGCAACGCGTCGACTTGCTGCAAAACCGCAGAAAAACCATTGCTCACACAATCCGCCTGACGCAGCAAACGGGCACCGCGCCAGACCAGTTCTTCGAAGTCATCAGCCGACACCCCGAGGCCGATCATCTGCGCATCCAGCGCCAGTTCCTGCGGCGCGCCTTGCAGCAGTTTCAGCAACGCTTCGGCAGAACTGGCGCGACGCAGGGCCTGGCCCAGATCGGTTTCGCCAAGGGCGCGGGTCAGCAATTGCAACAGGCGCAAATGTTCATCGGATTTGGCCGCAATGCCGATCGCCAGGTAGACGATCTGACCATCGCCCCAATCCACGCCTTCGGGAAACTGCATCAGCCGCACGCCAGTGGAAAACACCTGATCGCGGGTTTGCGGCGTACCGTGGGGGATGGCAATACCTTGACCGAGAAAGGTCGAGCCCTGGGCTTCGCGCGCCTGCAAACCGGCGAGATAACCTTCGGCGACCAGGCCGTCGTTGACCAGATGCTGCGCCAACAAATGCAGTGCTGCGGACTTGTCCACGGCCGACTGGCCCATGGAAATCTGCTCTAGAGTGAGCTCGAGCATGCTTTCTCCTTTTTGGCACCTTGAGGTGCCAGGTATTGTTTTGAATGAGTCAGCTTAGGCGCTTAATCATCACTTTTGGCGGTTTCGCGGCAGAACCGGCCAAATGCACCTGATGCGTAGAAAATACGCTTGCTGAAACGTTTAATCTAGAATGATTGGCACGTTACTCGATAATGTCCCATCCTTGAAGTCCAACTTGTCGGATATGTTGCGACAATAGTCCCCTGCCTGAATCGGGTAGGATTGGCGAAAGTATCGGCCGAAAAACAAGGAAATCCCGAGTTGAAACTCAGTGATATCGCCCAACTGGCCGGTGTGTCCGTGACCACCGCCAGTTATGTCATCAACGGCAAGGCGGAACAGCAACGCATCAGCAGTGCCACCGTCGAGCGCGTGCGCGCGGTTGTTGAAGAACATGGCTTTACGCCCAATCCGCAAGCGGCCGGGCTGCGCAGTCGGCACACCCGCACGCTGGGTTTCATTCTGCCGGACCTGGAAAACCCCAGTTACGCACGTATCGCCAAGCTGCTGGAGCAAGGTGCCCGGGCCCGCGGTTATCAGTTGCTGATCGCCAGTTCCGACGATGCGCCGGACAGCGAACGGCAACTGCTGCAATTGTTCCGCGCCCGGCGCTGCGACGCGTTGATCGTCGCCAGTTGCCTGCCGTCCGGCGACGACAGTTACCGCCAGTTGCAAGCCAAAGGCATTCCGATCATCGCCATCGACCGGGTCATGGAGCCCGAGCATTTCTGCTCGGTGATCAGTGATGATCGTGAAGCCAGCCTGCAACTGACGCGCAGCCTGCTCGATCCATTGCCCAAGCAGATCGCCCTGATCGGCGCGCGCCCCGAACTGAGCATCAGTCAGGAACGGGCCGCCGGTTTCAAGGAAGCGCTGGCCGGGTTCAAAGGCGAGATCCTGATCGAACACGGCGAATCGTTCAGCCGTGAGTACGGCAAGCAACTGATGGAAGAAATGCTTCAGCGCCTGGGGCATTTGCCGGACGCGCTGGTGACCACTTCCTACGTGCTGCTCCAGGGTGTGTTCGACGCCTTGCACGACTTCCCGTTGAAAAACCGTCCGCTGCGCCTCGGCACATTCGGCGACACGCAGTTGCTGGACTTTCTGCCGCTGCCGGTCAACGCCATGGCCCAGCAACACCAGTTGATCGCCGACAAAGCACTGGAACTGGCCCTCGCCGCCATCGAGCAGTCCGATTACCAGCCCGGTGTGCAAGCCATTGCGCGGACCTTCAAGCAGCGTATTCGCCAGGACTGAACCGTGGAGCTGATCGACAGCCACACTCATCTGGATTTTCCGGACTTCGACGAGGATCGTCAGGCGCTGCTCGCCGAGAGCCGCGCCCTCGGCGTGCGGCGGATGGTGGTGCTGGGGGTTTATCAGGCCAATTGGCAGCGGGTCTTGGATCTGGTGCAAAGCGATCCCGATCTGTACGCGGCGTTCGGTTTGCACCCGGTGTATCTGGACGAGCATCGGCCTGAGGACCTACGCGAACTCGCCGAGTGGCTGACCCGCCTGGCCGGTCACCGACAGCTGTGCGCGGTGGGCGAGATTGGCCTGGATTACTTCATCGAAACCCTCGACCGCGAACGCCAGCAGACGTTGTTCGACGCGCAACTGCAACTGGCGGCGGACTTCAATCTGCCGGCTTTGATTCACGTGCGACGCAGCCATGCGGCGGTGATTGCCACGCTCAAGCGCTTCAAGTTGAAACGCGCGGGGATTATTCACGCCTTCGCCGGCAGCAAGGAAGAGGCCCGCGAGTACATCAGGCTCGGCTTCAAACTGGGCCTGGGCGGCGCGGCGACCTGGCCGCAGGCGTTGCGCATGCACCGGGTGCTCGCCGAGTTGCCGTTGGAGTCTGTGGTGCTGGAAACCGACTCACCGGACATGGCCCCCGCCATGTTTCCCGGTCAACGCAACAGCCCGGCGCATTTGCCGGCGATCTGCTCGGCGCTGGCCGCGATCATGGCGATCAGCCCTGAACGGCTGGCGGCTGTCAGCACAGCCAATGCGTGTGAGTTGTTCAACTGGTAATCAGTCGGCGTGAGCCTTGGCAGCTTCCAGAATCAGCGTCATGTGTTGTCGGTGACGGGCGAACCGGATAACCGCGAAGTAGACCAGAATCGCGATCAACGAAAAATTCAGCTGCTCGACCACGCTGAGCATCCCCACCCATTCCATCACCAACGCCACCAGCAACGCGGTGCAGACCATCACCAACGTACTCGCACGTAGCATCGCAAGCGAGTCGAGGGATTTGATGCGCCTGATCTGTTTCGGGTCGCTCAGTTGCAAGGCTTTGTGACAGTGGGAACAGGCGAAGGCTTCATGGATGGCAATGGCGTTGAGTTGCCAGGGTTCGAGCAGGAGTGTGCATCCGCAATGAGCACAATGGCCCTGGATTCCAGTTGTAGCGAAGGACATAACCGAGCCTCCTCAGAGTAGGTCAGGGTTGTGGATCATCCCTCATTGAAGACCAAAAACCAGACTCTGGAGGGAAATCGGATACCGCCTACTTGTGGAAGAAACAAGTACTACAGACAACGCACAAAACTGTAGGAGCAAGCTTGCTCGCGATAGCGGTCTGGTAAACACCCTGTAGGGTGAATGTACCTACGCCATCGCGAGCAGGCTCACTCCTACAGGGGTTATGCGATTCTTCAGACCCGGAACGCGCTGATCAACTGCTTGAGCTCCACCACCTGCGCCGACAACGCCCGGCTGGCGTCCTCGGTCTGGTGCGCACCTTCGGCAGTACGTTCGCCAGCCCGGTTGATCTCGACGATGTTCTGGTCAATGTCGTGGGCCACGGCGGTCTGCTGCTCTACGGCGGCCGCAATCTGCTGGTTCTGATCGACGATCATGCCGACAGCGCCAAGGATGTTTTCCAGCGCCTGCTGGACCTTTTCCGACTGCCCTACCGTGCCGTTGGCCATTTGATGACTGGTGCCCATAGCCTTCACCGCGGCACCGACACCGCTGTGCAGTTTGGCGATCATCTGTTCGATTTCTTCGGTCGATTGCTGGGTGCGTTTGGCCAGGGTCCGGACCTCGTCCGCCACCACCGCAAAACCACGCCCCTGCTCGCCTGCCCTCGCTGCTTCGATAGCGGCGTTGAGCGCCAGCAGGTTGGTCTGTTCGGCGATGCTTTTGATCACTTCCAGCACACGGCTGATGGACTGGCTGTCGCTGGCCAGTTGATTGATCACCAGCACCGACTGATCGATCTCGCTGGCCAGCGCAGCGATGCTGCCCTGCTGAGACTCCACCAACCCGCGACCGCTGATGGTTTCGTCGTTGACGCTGTGGGCGCTGCTGACCGCGGCGGCAGCGCTGCGGGCCACCTCCAGTGAGGTGGCCGACATTTGGTTCATCGCCGTGGCGACTTGCTCGATCTGCGTGCGTTGCCCCGCGACAGCCTGGTTGCTCTGGGCGGACACGTTCTCGACCTGACCGGCCTGACGCTCGACTTCCCCGACCGTTTGACCGACACGCTCGATCAAGTCATGGATTTTCTTCACCGTGCCGTTGAACACCTCGCCCAACTCGCCCAGTTCATCACGGCTGTTGGCGTTGAAAGTCACGGTCATGTCGCCGGCCGCGACCTTGTCCATCATCGCGCCAAGGCGCTTGAGGGTAGTGCGGGTCGAGGCGTAGAAGCCGCCGTAGAGATAAAAAATCAACACAAACACCACCGACAGCGCCACGGCCTGCAAGACCATGTGCGTGCGGTTCTGGCTCAGTCGTTGTTGCAATTGGGTGTCGAGGAATTTCAGGGTGGCTTCGTTGAGTTGGTAAGTCTGATCCATCAGGCCGCTGACCTGATCGTAGAAGGCCAGCCACGGCGCATCGAGGGTGTCGGCCATCACCACCTGCTCTTCGAACAGTTCACTGGCCTTTTTCAGCGACGCCTTGCTGCTCTCGGCCTGCGCCGCCAGGGTTTCACGTGCCGCCTTGCTCGACCCCAGCGCATCCTGCAACTTCAGACCGTACTCGGCTTGCAGCTTTTCAATCTGCACCAGCAATTCATCGAAGCGGGTGCTCGAAGAGGAATTGAGAAACCCTTGACCCAGCGAGTAGGAGCCCATGGCGCGACCATCGCCCAACGTCTGGGTGACGGGCGGCGTGACATTGGTGATGAGTTCGGTGAGCTGACGCATGTCGCTCTGATTGTCACGGCTCAAACCCGCCTGGCTGGCGATGATCTGGCTGAAAATCTGTGCATTGCCAAGCAACTTGCCAATCAGCGCACTTTTGCTTTGCAGGGAGTTTTCCGTTTGCTGGGCCTTGAACGCGCTGATCATTTCGTCGCGTTTGCCATCGAAAACGGTGATCAGTTCTGGATCGGTGGTCATCGCTGTCAGCCCTTGCAGGCGGGCCAGAACGTTTTGCTCCAGGGATGTGATCTGGGATTCGAGATTACCGGCCTTGCCGGACTGGCCAAGGATGACGTTGATCTGCACCAGGTTGTTCAGGGTTTCCAGGTCGCGTCGAAGCGACAGGCTGCTGCCCAGCAGGTCGAGGCTCTGCAGTTCCACCCGGGTGCCCTGGAATTCGCGATAGGAATCACGCACCAGATAAAAGTTGGTCACCAGCATGGGCACCAGGAACAGAACGCTGATCAGGCTGAACTTCATGCCGAAGCTCAGGCGATTCATTAGCGCGACGGCGGGATAGAGCAAGCTCTTCACTGGAAGTCTCCCTTGGGTTTCTTATTTTTATTGGCAGGCACAGACAAGCAGCAGATAGCCACTATTGAGTGCTATCTCTGTATAGCTTAAATCGACGGGAGGTTTTGTAACTTAAGGTTAACGGCAACCTCGGATCCTGTAGGAGCGAAGCTTGCTCGCGAAAGCGGTGGGTCAGGCGTATTCAATGTGAATGACACACCGCTTTCGCGAGCAAGCTTCGCTCCTACAGAGAGGATTGTGTTTAGGGGAAGACTGTCCACAGCGCGAAACCGGCGTACCAGAGCACTGCCGCACGCAGCAGCAGCTCCCAGATCCGGTCGAGGCTGTTGATGCCATCGGGCCCGACCACCGGCGCAGGAATTTCACCGGCCACCAGCCCGACCTTCTCGATCAATTGGGCGGCACTGATGTTCCAGTTCAGCAGTTCGCTCAGCATCACCCGACTGACGGCAACAAAGTTGCCGACCAGCGCGAAACTCGCCGCCAGCAGACGCACCGGCACCCAATCGAACGCGTGACGCAGTTGTGCGGCGCGCTCGACGACGGCCGGGTTCTGCCCGTGTTCTTCGGCGAGGGCCAGCAGTCGGTAGCTCAGCGCCGCCACCGGGCCCAGCAGGAAATACCAGAAAATCACCGCAAAAAAACTCTGGTACGCCTCCCAGAGCAGATGCCCCTCAACCCGTTCCAGTAGTTGCTCGCCGTTTTCGGCACAAATGTCCAGGTCACGTTTCGCTACATGAGCGGCAGCTTGCAGGTCTTCCCGGCGCCAGGCATCGCGAAACGGTCCGAGATCGGCCAGCAGATCACCGCGCCCCAGGCTATAAATCACCACCAGCAAATGCACCGGCAGCGCCAACAGACCGTAAGCGACCGGCTCCAGCACCACCAGCAACAACCCCAACAGCGCCACCGGCAGCAGCACCAGAATCAGCAAAATCAACCACGGGCGATTGACCATACGCGGGTTGGCTTCAAGCTTGTGCAACTCGGCCACCCAACCGCCATCACGTTGAACCCGATGGCGCAGGGCAGAGAACTTCTCGATCCAGACCGCCAACAGCAACACCAGAAAACTCATTGTGGTTCCTCTTTAGCCAGGGCCGCGCGATAACGCGCCCAGTCGAACGCAGGTCCGGGATCCGTCTTGCGCCCCGGCGCGATGTCGCTATGCCCGCAGATGCGCTGCGCGGTGATGCCCGTAAAAGCGCTTTGCAGTTGCAAGGTCAGGGCCGTCAACGCGTCATATTGAGCATCGGTGAACGGCAGATCATCCGTGCCTTCAAGCTCGATGCCCACGGAAAAATCGTTACAGGTTTCCCGGCCGTCGAAACACGACACACCGGCATGCCAGGCGCGTTCAAGACAAGAGACAAACTGAGTGACGGTGCCGTCACGCTCAATCAGAAAATGCGCAGACACCCGTAGGTCAGCGATCCCTTCAAAGTAGGGATGCTCTGTGACATCCAGCCGGTTCTGGAAAAATTCCTGCACCTTGCCGGTGGCAAACTGCGCCGGCGGCAGACTGATGTTGTGGATCACCAGCAGGGAAATTTCGCCCGTGGGGCGCGCATTGAAGTTGGGTGAAGGGCATACGTTCACGCCCTGACACCAACCGCTCGCGGGGTCCAACTGCATACAGGTTCCTTCAACGACGACTGTGTTGGTGCCCAGTATGCCGCGATAGACCCTCGGCGCGCGATCACTTGCCGCGATTGAGCCGCCGCAGGTTGCCGACCACCGACTCCAGGGCCCGATCGAACAGCAAGGTGTCGTCGAGGGTGCGCACCGCGCCACGACGAAAATCCAGTGCCAGCCCGGTACGGCTGCGCTCCAGCACTTTCATGCCGGTGCGGTTGACGAAAATGTACTTGCCCGTGGCTTCGATGATCGCGGCGAGCTTGCAGCGCAGGGTGTTTTCCTCATCTTCCTGAAATTCGACCCAGCAGCCCGCGTGCAACTGATCGACCTGAAGCAGGCCCGGATCATCCGCCGGCAAGCGCACCGAGACCGATTCCACCGGCCCTTCGTCGGCGGTGAGCAGCACGATTTCTTCGCGCACTTCAACCATCAGCGGCGCATCGACTGGACGGGTGGCGGCCGGTGCCTGGTCCGCTCGTTCGAACAATTGAACGTGCAAGCCTTCCAGCTCGCTGAAAAACTCTCCGGTGGCGAACGGATCGAACGCCGAACTGCTCAACCCGTCGCGCAGGGACTTGAGCAACCCCGGCACCAGTGCCAACAGGCGCAGGCTTGCGTCAGCGTCGTCATGGCGCTGCACGCTCCAGATCAATTGCTCCATGGTTTGCACATCCGCATGCCACTCGGCGGACTGATCGCCGTGCTTGAGGCAGGTCAGCAGCAGCACCTGGCTCCAGGCGTCCTGAACAAACGCCACCACCCGTTGCGGCAGCACTTTGCCCAACAGCGCCTGATTCAACGCCAGCTCGACACGTTGCCGGGCCAGTTCGGTTTTGGCGCGGCCCTCTTCGGCGTCGCGGGTACGCTGCTCCAACAAATCGCTGCGACGACGCTCGTCGCTGGTGAACGCCAGAAAATCCGCCAGCAATTCGGAGAAGATCGCCGGATCGTCGACAAAGTCGTTCAACAAACGCTGCACCACTTGCTCGATGCGCAGGTACAGGCTGTCGCGCTCATGGTCATCGCACTCGCCCCAGCCCAGGGCCGCGGCGGCGATTTCGTTGAGCAGACGGCGGGCCGGGTGACTGCTGCGGCTGAAGAAACTCTTGTCGATCACCGCCACTTTCAGCATCGGGATCTGCAAGCGCCCGATCAGCGCCTTGAGAGAATCCGGCAGATTGCGGTCATCGAGGATGCATTCGAAGAGCATGGCGATCAGGTTGATCACATCTTCGTCAGCGACGCCGACTACACGCGACTTGCCACTTTTGACGCTGACCCGGGTCAGCAGTTGCTCAAGCTGGTTTCGCAGGTCGAATTCGTCCTGGACCGCCGGAGCCGGCACGTACTGCTGCAAGTGCGAGAGCAGCCGCAGCAGGTCGCGGGTGGATATCGGTTGCGTCTGAGCACTGGTTTCCAGCGTTGGCGCGACACTGCCACGCACGTGGAGCAGCAATTCCTGCAATGCCGCGAACACTTCCTGCACGCTGTCGTCGATTGGCGTGCTGTCCCAACGGTTGCCAGCCTCGTCGGGCTCGGCACGAACACTGGCCTGCGCACGATCAATGGCACGCCGATTCGGGGCCGGCTTCAGGTCGGGCAATATGCCGGTGGCGATCAATATCTGATTGGCTTCGGTGTAGAGCTGATCGGCATCACTGAGCACATAACGCTCGAAAAGCTTGAGGATGATCAACTTGACCTTGATCTCGACCCCCAGGTTGCGCCCGGCCTGCATGAAATACTCACAGAGCATCGCCGGGCCCAGGGGATTGCGCGTAGTCACCAGCTGCTTGCCCAGCAACGTGCTGAGCCGGGCGGTCAATTGATCAAGCGCAAAACCGTCGCGGCTCAGCACTTTATTGACCATGGCCTCGACCGCCACGCGACGTTCCAGCTCATCACCGGACTGTTGCGCCTGAATATCGAGGGTCAATGCCGGCGGCAAGACCGTCTGAATACTGCCTGCGAGACCGACAAACGCTTCGAAGAACTGTTCGAGAAACGCCCGCTCGATATTTTTGCGCTTGAGGCGCAAATCGCGCATGGCTTCAAAAAAGATGTTCTGCTCGACGTCATTGCGGGCCCGGTCAGCCATTTCGAACAGCGTGTCGTCGGCGTTATCGAACAGCTCCTGCAGAGCATGCCGGAGCTGTTGAGCGGCCTTGTCGCGAACCTGAAGCAGAATCACAGGCAGGCGGGCGAGCGGCGAGTGACTCGCCTGATCGGTAGTTGCCTTGTGCAAAGGCACTACATTCCCGTCGTTGTGCATCCTGGCCTCCTGAAACGGTGATGCTTCGGTTCGGTTGGAAAGATCGAGTGCGCCAGCCTCACAGCCGCGCGCAACAGAAGACAATGCCCGCCCGCTGTCATTCAATAATCGGCGAACCAAAGACACGTCAAAGACATGACGTCAAATGCAAGGCGCATTATCTTGCAAAAGATGTCCCGTATGCCAGCAGACTCTGTGTTTCTCTTTGAAATAGACGCCCGCAAAGGACCGCTGCTGAACCTCGCAGGCTCAAGAGATTCGACCAAATGCAGGTTTCAGAACGACCGGAAGGTCTCGCGCGCCTTGGGTTGCCCCGCGCCATGGCCCTATAATCGAGCCACTTTGTTTGTGGAGTCCGTTATGCCGAATCTACGTCTCGCCGATCTGACCGCCGAAATCGAAGCCAACGTACGCCGTGCGTTGCGCGAAGACATCGGCAGCGGCGACATCACCGCGCAGCTGATCCCGGCCGAACGCCTGGCCAAAGCCACCATCATCACGCGCGACGCCGCGGTCATCGCCGGCACCGCTTGGGTTGACGCGGTTTTCCGGCAACTGGACCCACGAGTTGCCGTGCATTGGCAGGTGGCCGATGGCGAACGGGTGAAGCCCAATCAAGTGCTGTTCCACCTTGAAGGCCCTGCCCGCTCGCTGCTCACAGGCGAGCGCAGTGCGCTGAATTTCCTGCAATTGCTCTCCGGCGTGGCCACTCGTGCGCAATACCTGGCGGATTTCGTCGCCGAGACGCAAGTGAAGCTGCTCGACACCCGCAAAACCCTGCCGGGGCTGCGCCTGGCGCAAAAGTACGCCGTGACCTGCGGCGGCTGCCACAACCACCGCATCGGCCTGTACGACGCCTTCCTGATCAAGGAAAACCACATTGCTGCCAGCGGCGGCATCCCTGAAGCGATCAACGCCGCGCACAAGATCGCCCCGGGCAAACCGGTGGAGATCGAAGTGGAAAGCCTGGCGGAGCTGAAGGAAGCGCTTGCGGCGGGTGCCGACATCATCATGCTCGATGAGTTGAGCCTGGATGACATGCGCGAGGCCGTGCGCCTGAATGGCGGCAAGGCAAAACTGGAAGCCAGCGGCGGCATCAACGAAAGCACGCTGCTGCCGATCGCCGAAACCGGGGTGGATTACATTTCGATTGGTGCGATGACCAAGGACGTGAAGGCTGTCGATCTGTCGATGCGTTTAAGCCTCTGAAATTTCCTGAACGACATGAAACTGTAGGAGCCAGCTTGCTGGCGATCCAGGCGACGCGGTTTACCCGTTACGCCGCCTTCGCCAGCAAGCCGGCTCCTACATGGGTCAGACCACCAGATTATTCATCTCGCAGTACTCTTCCCACTCGACGCCCAATACCTCGGCCGCCTCTTTGTGCAGCACCAGTCGCGCCGCTTCAAACTCTTCCGGGCTCGAGGTGTACTTGAGCGTCAGCTCCCACGGCTGCAGGCCCTGGGCTTCTGCTTCATCCTCGAACGCCCATTGAATCTGGTCTTTCTGATCGTCGGCGGGCAAGTCCTTGATCTCTTCCAGCAGTTGGGGCGCGTCCAGCACGTACTTCTTCAGCGCTTCTTCGTGCCTGGCTTCCTGGGTCAATTCTTTAACGGTCATTTCGTTCTCGCTGATCGGGGGAATGGAAGATGGATCTGGATCATCAAGGATCTCTCTGACGCAAAAAACCGTGTGAAGCCCGGTTTGTCTGGCCTTCAGAACCATTCGTGGATCATTTGAAAACTGCAGGGTGATGCTCGTGCAATATCCGAATATAGGACGTTTGGAAGACGATTTATATGGACTTTTACATCAAATCTACAAAAAAAATGCCGAGCGGTTTTTCTGAAAATATTCCCTCGCCACGCAGGAACAACCTTCAAAAAGCAAAGTCATAGCGATGTGCCATCTAGGCACTTCACAAGGAACTCAGGTGATGCGTATTTTCAAGAAGCTTCCGTCTACCCTGTTGGCAACAGGCATGGCCGCCCTTTTTCTTGGCAACATGGCAATGGCCAATACGGCCCAAGCCGGTCTGGAGTTCGCCTCAGACAACCCTTCCTCCACCGACAGCTTCCTCGTCTTTCACAGACTGTATGGTAAAGACGTCATGGTCAGGAGCAATCTCAGTGTCGAGGGTGTGGAAACACTGCAACGCACCGCTAAAACCAACACGGATGACATCAAGGAACTCAAGAATCTCCTCGAAGCGCAGGCTCGTCTCATCGAGGAACTCAAGCGCAACAACGGAACAAGCTCCAGTTCGAGTGCCAGTGAGATAACCAACCTCAAACGCACTGCCACCGAACAGGACAAGGATCTGAAAGAACTCACCAAGCAATTGGAAGAGTTCAAACGCAACAGTGGTTCGAGTTCCAGCTCCAGTTCCAGCGAAGTGGCCAACCTCAAGCGCACGCTCACTGAACAGGAAACCGGCCTGAGAAACCTCGCCAAAGCAGTGGACGAACTCAAGCGCAACAGCAGCTCGAACTCCGGTTCAAGCGCCAGTTCCAGCGAAGTGAGCGACCTCAAGCGCACGGTCAGTGAACAGGACAACGGCCTGAAAAACCTTGCTAAAGCGGTGGACGATCTCAAGCGCAGCAGCAGCAGCTCGAATTCCGGCTCAAGCGCCAGTTCCAGCGAAGTGAGCGACCTCAAGCGCACGGTCAGTGAACAGGACAACAGCCTGAAAAAGCTCGCCAGCCAAATGGACGATCTCAAGCGCAGCAGCGGCTCGAACTCCAGTTCAAGCTCCAGCTCCAGCGAAGTGAGCGACCTCAAGCGCACCGTCAGCGCACAGGACAACGACTTGAAAAGGCTCGCCAGTCAGGTGGAAGACTTGAAACGTAGCGCCGGGTCGAGTTCCAGCGCGAGTTCCAGCGACCTGTCCAGCCTCAAGCGGGACGTCAGCAATCAGGACAGCCAACTGGATCAGCTGAAACGCGCCGTGGATGATCTGAGAAGCAAGGTGAAATAACAGGGGATGGTGCCCGAGACAGGAATCGAACCTGCGACCTTCGCGTTACGAGTGCGCTGCTCTACCGGCTGAGCTACACGGGCGGTGAGCTAAACCTAGCATCGAGATTGGAAGCGGGCAAATCCACAAACCGTTTCCAGTTTTCGCAGACAAAAAAATGCCCCGCAGTTTTCACTGCGGGGCATTTTTTATAACGTTGAAGCGGTCAGGCGTGGGGAGTGATTAAACGCCCGAAGCCTTGGCTGCTGCTACGTCTTTGATGGAGAGCTTGATACGGCCGCGGTTATCCACGTCCAGTACCAGCACTTCCACTTCCTGGCCTTCTTTCAGGATGTCGGTCACTTTCTCAACGCGAGCATCGCTCAGCATCGAGATGTGAACCAGACCGTCCTTGCCCGGCAGGATGTTGACGAATGCGCCGAAATCGACGATGCGCTCAACTTTACCGACGTAGATCTTGCCGATTTCAGCTTCTGCGGTGATGCCCAGAACGCGCTGACGTGCTGCTTCAGCCGCTTCCTTGGTTTCGCCGAAGATCTTGATCGAGCCGTCGTCTTCGATATCGATCGAAGCTTTGGTCTCTTCACAGATCGCACGAATGGTCGCGCCGCCTTTACCGATGACATCACGGATTTTGTCGGTGTCGATTTTCATCGCGATCATGGTCGGAGCGTTTTCCGACAGCTCGGTACGCGACTGGCCAATGATCTGGTTCATCTGACCGAGGATGTTCAGGCGCGCTTCCAGGGCTTGGCCCAGAGCGATCTCCATGATTTCTTCGGTGATGCCTTTGATCTTGATGTCCATCTGCAGCGCGGTAACACCTTTGGCGGTACCAGCTACTTTGAAGTCCATGTCGCCGAGGTGGTCTTCGTCACCCAGGATGTCGGTCAGGACAGCGAATTTCTCGCCTTCTTTAACCAGACCCATCGCGATACCGGCAACCGGTGCCTTCATCGGAACGCCGGCGTCCATCAGGGCCAGGGAAGCGCCGCAGACCGAAGCCATGGAGCTCGAACCGTTGGATTCGGTGATTTCCGATACAACACGGATGGTGTACGGGAACACGTCGGCAGCAGGCAGCATGGCCTGAACCGAACGGCGGGCCAGACGGCCGTGACCGATTTCGCGACGACCAGCGCCACCCATGCGACCACACTCACCTACCGAGAACGGAGGGAAGTTGTAGTGCAGCATGAACGGGTCTTTTTTCTCGCCTTCCAGGGTGTCCAGCAGTTGTGCGTCACGGGCGGTGCCCAGTGTTGCAACGACCAGAGCCTGGGTTTCGCCACGGGTGAACAGAGCCGAACCGTGGGTCTTTGGCAGAACACCGACTTCGATGTTCAAAGGACGTACGGTCTTGGTGTCGCGGCCGTCGATACGTGGCTTGCCGTTTACGATGTTTTCGCGAACGGTGCGGTATTCGATTTCGCCGAAAGCAGCTTTGACTTCGCTGGAAGAAGGCTGGCCTTCTTCACCGGACAGCTTGGCAACTACCTGGTCCTTCAGTTCACCCAGGCGAGCGTAACGGTCGGCCTTGATGGTGATGGTGTAAGCCTGGGAGATCGCGTCGCCGAATTCAGCACGGATAGCGCCCAGCAGAGCAGTGGCTTCTGGCTGTGGAGCCCAGGTCCAGGTCGGCTTGGCAGCTTCGGCGGCCAGTTCCTTGACGGCGTTGATCACCACCTGGAACTCGTCGTGAGCAAACAGTACCGCGCCCAGCATCTGGTCTTCGGTCAGCTCTTTGGCTTCCGATTCAACCATCAGAACGGCTTCCGAAGTACCGGCAACGACCATGTCCAGGCTCGATGCTTTCAGTTGTTCGTAAGTCGGGTTCAGCAGGTAGCCGGTGCTTTCGTGGAACGCAACGCGGGCAGCGCCGATCGGGCCATCGAAAGGAATGCCGGAGATGGCCAGCGCAGCCGAGGTACCGATCATCGCAGCGATGTCCGGATCGGTCTTCTTGCTGGTGGAAACGACGGTGCAGACAACCTGCACTTCGTTCATGAAGCCTTCCGGGAACAGCGGACGGATCGGACGGTCGATCAGTCGGGAAGTCAGGGTTTCTTTCTCGGAAGGACGGCCTTCGCGCTTGAAGAAACCGCCAGGGATCTTACCGGCAGCGTAAGTCTTTTCCTGGTAGTGAACGGACAGAGGGAAGAAGCCCTTGCCTGGATCGGCTTGCTTGGCACCGACTACGGTCACCAATACGCTGACGTCGTCGTCAACGGTGACCAATACTGCGCCGGAGGCCTGACGGGCGATACGGCCAGTCTCAAGGGTAACGGTCGACTGACCGAACTGGAATTTTTTGATTACCGGGTTCACGGTGTCCTACCTTCTTTTGTGGCTCTTGGGGAACTTGTCTTCTTGCGAAATTCTTGGGCAATGTCGGGAATCGGCCCAACGCCTGTCCAGGGTAAAACGGTGTATCCAGATAAAACTTGAGGCTGGGAGCCTGCCATGCACCTGCGGGAAACCCACTGATGCACGGCAGACAACCAACCTCTAGCGCAATCGCTTATTAGCGACGCAGACCCAGGCGACCGATCAGAGTCTGATAACGACCCAGATCCTTGCCTTTCAGGTAGTCCAGCAGCTTACGACGCTGGTTTACCATGCGGATCAGACCACGACGGGAGTGGTGATCTTTACCGTTGGCCTTGAAGTGACCTTGCAGCTTGTTGATGTTGTGGGTCAGCAGTGCAACTTGCACTTCTGGCGAACCAGTGTCACCAACAGCTTGCTGGTAGTCAGCTACGATTTGAGCTTTTTCTTGAACGTCGAGAGCCATGAGGCAATCCTTTTATCAGGAAACTGTTTCAAAGAAACAGTTTCAACAGGCCAGGGACAAATCCCTGTATCTAAAAATGAGTAGTGACCGTGCCTGTTAACAGCCACCCTCGTCCGGTCATTCTGACCGAATCAATCGACGCGGCGCGATGCGCCCGTCTTCGCTCACTTCACCGATACCGATGAAGCGACCATTGTGATCCTGTACCCGTACCATGCCGAACTTCGGAGCATCCGGGGCGCGAACCGGCTGGCCGTTGAGCCAGTAGAACGCGCTCGCTTCCGAGAACTGCAGCAGTGGCCAATCCAGCAGGCCGCTGTCCGATGGCATCAGGAAGCGGTCGACCGCTTCGTTGCCGCCTTCGGCATGTACCGCTTCCAGCTCTTCAAGCGTGACAGTCTGCGCCAGCGTGAAAGGCCCGGCCTGGGTACGTCGCAATTCAGCAACGTAAGCGCCACAACCGAGTTGCTCACCGATATCCTCCACCAGGGTGCGGATATAGGTGCCTTTGCTGCAATCCACCGCAAGCCGCGCAGTATCACCTTCAAAGGCCAGCAATTCCAAGCGCGCAATAGTAACAGAACGCGGTTCGCGCTCCACTACTTCGCCTGCACGTGCCAGCTTGTACAGCGGCTGGCCATCACGCTTGAGCGCCGAGTACATCGGCGGTATCTGACTGATTTGCCCACGAAATTTCGGCAGTACCGCTTCGACATCGGATCGACCAACGGTCACCGGGCGCTCCTGCAAAACTTCACCTTCGGCATCAGCCGTGGTGGTGGTTTTGCCCAGTTGCGCCAGGGTTTCATAACCCTTGTCGGAATCGAGCAGGTATTGCGAGAACTTGGTCGCCTCACCGAAGCACAACGGCAACACGCCGGTGGCCAGCGGATCAAGACTGCCGGTGTGCCCGGCCTTCTCGGCGTTCAGCAACCAGCGAACCTTCTGCAACGCCGCGTTGGAGGTGAACCCCAGCGGTTTGTCGAGCAGGATAATGCCGCTGACGTTACGACGGATACGTTTGACCTGAGCCACCGATTACTCCTTGGTGTCTTCGACTTCTGCCGCAACCGGGTGCTGATTGTCTTCAGCCACCGCACGCTCGATCAGGGCCGACAGGTGCGCACCACGCACGACGCTTTCGTCGTAGTGGAAGTGCAACTGCGGAACGCTGCGCAACTTCATTTCGCGGGCCAACTGCATACGCAGGAAACCGGCGGCGGAGTTGAGCACCTTGATGCTTTGCGCGATATCTTCGGCGCTGTCCTGCCCCATCACGGTGATGAAAATCTTGGCGTGACCGACGTCACGACTGACTTCAACAGCGGTAATGGTGACCAGGCCTACGCGCGGGTCTTTGACTTCACGACGGATCAGCTGTGCCAGCTCACGCTGCATCTGATCGCCGATACGCTGGGTACGGCTATATTCTTTTGCCATGTCTTGTTACCTGTTACTGCCTCACGGTGAAACCCGTGGGGTCTGAAAGCGGCAAACGCCCGGCCTGACAAAAGCCAGACCGGGCGTTGCGTTTAGAGTCCTGACGCTGTGCCGCGCATTTGCATGCAGCGGCCCATCGTGGCCCTTGAAGTGCGCGAGTTAGAGGCTGCGAGCAACCTGAACCTTCTCGAAGACTTCGATCTTGTCACCGACTTTGACGTCGTTGTAGCTCTTCACGCCGATACCGCATTCCATGCCGGCACGTACTTCGGAAGCGTCATCCTTGAAGCGGCGCAGGGATTCCAGCTCGCCTTCGAAGATAACGATGTCTTCACGCAGTACACGGATTGGACGGTTACGGTGAACAACACCTTCGATAACCATGCAACCGGCGATCGCGCCAAACTTCGGCGAACGGAACACGTCACGCACTTCGGCCACACCCAGGATGTTCTCGCGAACATCACTGCCGAGCATACCGGTCAGGGCTTTCTTGACGTCTTCGATGATGTCGTAGATCACGTTGTAGTAACGCATATCCAGACCTTCCTGCTCGACGATCTTGCGAGCGCCGGCATCGGCACGCACGTTGAAGCCGAACAGTACAGCGTTGGAGGCCAGTGCCAGGTTAGCGTCGGACTCGGTGATACCACCGACACCGCCACCGACAACACGCACTTGCACTTCGTCGTTACCCAGGCCATTCAAGGCACCGTTCAACGCTTCCAGCGAACCACGGACGTCGGATTTGAGGACGATGTTGAGCGTCTTCTTCTCTTCCTGACCCATGTTCTCGAAGATGTTTTCAAGCTTGCCGGCGTGAGCACGGGCCAGCTTGACTTCGCGGAACTTGCCTTGACGGAACAGAGCCACTTCACGGGCTTTCTTCTCGTCGGCAACCACGCTCATCTCGTCGCCAGCATCCGGCGTACCGTCCAGGCCGAGGATCTCGACAGGGATGGAAGGACCGGCTTCTTTGATTGGCTTGCCGTTCTCGTCGAGCATGGCACGTACACGGCCATAGTTCGAACCGACCAGGACCATGTCGCCTTGGCGCAGGGTACCGTCTTGAACCAGAACGGTAGCAACCGGGCCACGACCTTTGTCGAGACGCGATTCAACCACAACGCCACGACCCGGAGCCGACGGAGTTGCTTTCAGTTCGAGAACTTCAGCTTGCAGCAGAACAGCTTCGAGCAACTCGTCCACGCCAGTACCGACTTTCGCCGAAACCGATACGAACGGGGTGTCGCCGCCCCACTCTTCCGAAGTCACACCGTGAACCGACAGTTCGCTACGGATGCGATCGAGATCGGCGCCCGGCTTGTCGATTTTGTTCACAGCTACAACCAGCGGAACACCGGCAGCCTTGGCGTGCTGAACGGCTTCAACGGTCTGCGGCATCACGCCGTCGTCCGCTGCAACCACCAGGATCACGATGTCGGTCGCCTTGGCACCACGAGCACGCATGGCGGTAAACGCGGCGTGACCTGGGGTGTCGAGGAAGGTGACCATGCCGCGTTCGGTTTCAACGTGGTACGCGCCGATGTGCTGGGTGATACCGCCGGCTTCGCCAGCAGCAACCTTGGCACGACGGATGTAGTCGAGCAGGGAGGTCTTACCGTGGTCAACGTGGCCCATTACGGTCACGACCGGAGCACGGGAGAACGCTTCACCTTCAAACTTCAGGGACTCGGCCAGGGAATCTTCCAGGGCGGTGTCGCTGACCAGGGTCACTTTGTGGCCCAGCTCTTCGGCAACCAGTTGGGCAGTTTCCTGATCCAGTACCTGGTTGATGGTCGCTGGGGTACCCAGTTTGAACATGAACTTGATGATTTCAGCAGCCTTGACCGACATCTGCTGGGCAAGATCGCCAACAGTGATGGTCTCGCCGATCTTCACTTCGCGCACTACAGGGCCGGTTGGGCTCTGGAAACCGTGAGCGTTGCGTTTCTTCAGCTTGGCCTTGCCGCGACCACCACGACGGAAGCCATCGCTTTCTTCGTCGGTAGTACGTGGCGCAACACGTGGAGCAGGCGCTTTCTCTTTAACCGAAGCACGATGCGGAGCGTTTTTGCGCTCGCCATCGCCACTGCCACGACGATTATTATCGTCGGCACGTGGTTTGTCCGGACGGCGCTGTTCGTTCTGCTTGTTGCGAACATCAGCAGACGGAGCTGGAGCAGCTGCAACCACCGGAGCGCTTTCACGCACTGGCTCGGCAACGGCAACCGGCGCTGCAACAGCGTCGTTGGTAGCGGTTTGCGCAGCAGCAGGCTGGCGACGCGCTTCTTCTTCGGCGCGACGCTTGGCTTCTTCTTCAGCCTTCTGACGAGCAGCATTTTCTACTGCGCGACGTTCATCCAGTTCGCGTTTGCGCTCGGCTTCGATTTCTTCCGGGCTGCGTTGTACGAAAACCTTCTTTTTACGGACTTCAACACTGATGCTTTTGCTGCCAGCAACACGCAGGGTGCTGGTGGTTTTACGCTGCAGTGTGATCTTGCGTGGTTCTTCCACTTTCGCCTTGTGGCTGCTTTTCAAGTGAGTCAGCAAAGATTGCTTCTCACTGTCAGTCACATGTTCTTCGGCGGCGGTGTGCGGCAGACCTGCCTCACGCATCTGCTGCAACAGGCGCTCTACCGGTGTTTTGACCTCATCGGCCAGTTGTTTCACCGTGACTTGCGTCATGCACTTCTCTCCTCAGGCCGCGCCTAATTACTCGAACCAGTGGGCTCGGGCGGCCATGATCAACTTGCCGGCACGATCATCGTCAATGCCGTCGATGTCGAGCAGGTCGTCAATAGACTGCTCGGCCAGGTCTTCGCGGGTAATTACGCCGCGCACCGCCAGTTCCATCGCCAAATCCTTGTCCATACCCTCAAGCGAGAGCAGGTCTTCGGCCGGATGGGCGTCTGCCAGCTTTTCCTCAGTAGCGATGGCTTTGGTCAACAAACGATCCTTGGCACGAGCGCGAAGCTCGTTGACGGTTTCTTCGTCAAAGCCGTCGATGTTGAGCATTTCTTCCAACGGTACGTAGGCAATCTCTTCCAGGCTGGTGAAGCCTTCATCTACCAGCACCTGTGCCAGGTCTTCGTCGACTTCCAGCTCGTCGATGAAGTTGCGCAGGATGTCGCCGGTTTCTGCTTGCTGCTTAGCCTGGATGTCCGATTCGGTCATCACGTTCAGGGTCCAGCCAGTCAACTGGCTAGCCAGACGCACGTTCTGACCACCGCGACCGATGGCCTGAGCCAGATTGTCTGCGCCAACGGCGATGTCCATTGCATGGGCATCTTCGTCAACGATAATTGCCGCAACCTCAGCCGGGGACATGGCGTTGATTACGAACTGAGCCGGGTTGTCGTCCCACAGGACGATATCAACACGCTCACCGCCCAACTCACCCGACACTGCCTGGACGCGCGAACCGCGCATACCGATGCAAGCGCCCTGCGGGTCGATGCGTTTGTCCTTGGAGCGGACCGCGATCTTGGCGCGCGAACCCGGGTCACGGGAGGCAGCCATTACTTCGATCAGGCCTTCAGCGATTTCCGGCACTTCGATGCGGAACAACTCGATCAGCATTTCCGGCGCGGTACGCGACAGGATCAGCTGCGGGCCGCGGTTCTCGGTGCGGATTTCCTTGAGCAGCGCACGCAGACGCACGCCAACCCGGAAGGTTTCGCGAGAGATGATGTCTTCACGAGCCAGCAACGCTTCAGCGTTGTTGCCCAGGTCGACGATCACATTGTCGCGGGTCACTTTCTTCACGGTGCCGGAGATGATTTCCCCCAGGCGCTCGCGATAGGCGTCAACGACTTGAGCGCGCTCGGCTTCGCGAACTTTCTGCACGATGACTTGCTTGGCAGTCTGTGCAGCAATGCGGCCGAACTCGATGGATTCGATTTTTTCTTCGACTACATCACCAACCTGGGCACCAGGATGCGTTTCGGCAACCTTGCTCGGCCAGGTTTCGATGGCCGGATCGTCCAGATCTGCTTCTTCGACAACCGTCCAGCGACGGAAGGTCTCGTAAGCACCGGTGTGGCGATTGATTTCCACACGCAGATCGACTTCGTCCTCGAAACGCTTTTTGGTAGCAGTGGCCAGAGCCAGCTCCAGCGCTTCAAAAATTACGTTTGCCGGTACGCCCTTTTCATTGGATACCGACTCAACAACCAGCAGTACTTCTTTGCTCATCGTACGCCTCGCCTTTCGCAAGCCATTGGATCCGCGGGATCCGCGTCTCAGTCAAAACTGGGAATAATGTTGGCCTTGTCGATCATATCGATCGGCAACAGGAACTCGTGGTCTTCTACCTGCACCACGACATCCTGCTCTTCTACACCGCGCAGAAGGCCCTGAAAGTTGCGTCGCCCTTCAAAAGGCGAGCGCAGCCTGATCTTCACTTGTTCACCGGCAAATTTTGCAAACTGCTCAATAGTGAACAGCGGGCGTTCCATGCCAGGCGAGGAAACTTCAAGGGTGTACTCAACGGCGATTGGATCTTCAACATCCAGGACACCGCTGATCTGACGGCTGACGATGGCGCAATCGTCCACCAGCACGCCGCCTTCTTTATCAATATAAACGCGCAACATTGAGTGGCGACCTTGAGCCGAAAACTCAATACCCCAGCATTCATAGCCTAGGGCCACGACCACCGGGGCCAACAAGGCCTGCAACTCTTCTAGCTTGCTCGACACCTGAACCCCCTCGTGCATGTATGTGCATGCTATGCAAAATAAAAAAATGGGCGAAACGCCCATCCTTGAAACGCCGTCGAACAGCGGCGTAGAAAGTGTCCAGCTAACAAAAAGCCCCTTAAAAGGGGCTCCTTAAACTGGTTGCGGGGGCCGGATTTGAACCGACGACCTTCGGGTTATGAGCCCGACGAGCTACCAGACTGCTCCACCCCGCGACAAAGCTGGGGCGGAAGTATACGACCGATCCCTGACAGGGTCAATGTAACCTTCCACCTACAAGAAAGCCCGCAACAGCGGGCTCTCCTGATAATTGGTACCGAGAAGGGGACTCGAACCCCTACACCCTATGGGCACAACCACCTCAAGGTTGCGTGTCTACCAATTCCACCACCTCGGCAATACTACGTTTGAAACCCTTCTTACTTCTGCTCTTGAGCTGGAGGTACGTCAGTCGCTGGAGTAGCCGACTTTTGCTCTTGAAGCACCGGTACATCATCAGAAGCCGGTTGTTGCTTTGGAACTTCCAACACTGCTGGATTTGGCAAACCTACTTGAGTCAGCTGGTGAGCCTTCTCTTTAGCAAAGTAACCTAACCCTAAGCTGGTTATGAAGAAACCGGCGGCAAGTATAGCAGTAAACTTACTAAGAAAGGTAGAGGAACCTTGGCTTCCGAACACAGTATTTGAAGCACCTGCTCCGAAAGACGCGCCAGCATCCGCACCCTTACCCTGCTGCAGCAATACCAGAGCAACTACGCCCAATGCACCCAGCAGATGAAAAACGACTACGACTGTTTCCAGCATTTTTTCAGTTTCCCGCGGCGCGAATAATCGCACCGAACTCATCTGCATTCAGGGAAGCTCCACCAATGAGCCCCCCATCGATATCCGGCATGCCGAACAGTTCGACCGCATTGGCCGCCTTCACGCTGCCGCCGTATAGAAGCCGCACACCTTGTGCGACCTCAGAATTCTCTGCCGCCAACTGAGCGCGAATGGCTGCGTGCACATCCTGCGCCTGTTGCGGCGAAGCAGTCAGCCCGGTGCCAATGGCCCAGACCGGCTCGTAAGCAATGACTGCATTTGCAAAAGCACCAACACCCAGCTCCTCAATGATACTGCCAAGCTGACGCCCGACAACCTCAAGAGTTTTTCCAGCTTCGCGTTGCTCCAGGGTCTCCCCTATACACAACACTGGAATCAAGCCACATGCCTGTGCCGCTGCGAACTTGCGAATCAGCATTCCGTCCTGCTCGCCCATTTGGCGGCGCTCGGAATGCCCGACAAGTACAAAGGTACAACCTGCATCCACCAACTGACTCGGTGCAACTTCGCCGGTCAAAGCACCTTGCATGGATTCCACTGCAGAGTTCTGCGCGCCGACCGAAATCGACTTGCCTTTCAAACCTTCAATCACTTGATTGATATGCAGGAAAGGCGGGAATACCGCGACATCAACACCGCTCGGCAAGGCCAAATGACTCAGGCCGTTGATCAGCTCAGCGACGCTGGCGCGGGTACCGTGCATCTTCCAGTTACCAGCTACCATAGGGCGACGCATGCTGTACCTCGTCGGTCAAAGTGGGCGCAGATGTTACCCAACACAATCATGGCTGGCAAGCCGAATTCAGGCAGAAACTTCAGTAACCAGTTTTGCCAGCTCTTCGGCGTAGCCGCGAACCTGTGTTTCGTCCTCGCCTTCGACCATGACACGCACCAACGGCTCGGTGCCGGACTTGCGCAACAGCACGCGCCCACGCCCGGCCATGGCCTTGGTAACGCGCTCGCTGGCCTCTTTGACCGACGGATGATCCAGCGGGCTCACACCACCACCGAAACGCACGTTGATCAGCACCTGAGGACACTTGCGCAGCGACTGACGGGCTTGAGCCAGCCCTTCGGAGCGAGTCTGCAATGCCATCAACACCTGCAACGCTGCAATGATCGCATCACCGGTGGTGGTGTGATTGAAGCAGACGATATGACCCGAGTTCTCACCACCGACCAGCCAGTTGCGCTCCAGCAGATCCGCGATCACATAACGGTCGCCGACGTTGGCACGCACAAACGGAATCGACAGATCTGCCAGGGCCAGCTCCAGCCCCAGGTTACTCATCAATGTTCCGACCACACCGCCTTTCAGCAGATCACGCTCATGCAAGTCGCGGGCGATGATGAACAGCAGCTCGTCACCATCGACAACAGCACCCGTGTGATCGACCATCAGGACCCGGTCGCCATCACCATCGAACGCAATACCGAGATCAGCATGTTCGGCAAGAACGGCAGCCTGCAACTGCCCCATATGGGTCGAACCGCAGTTGTCATTGATGTTCAGGCCGTTTGGCTGCGCTGAAAGCACAACAACCTCGGCGCCCAACTCGCGGAACACACTCGGTGCCACTTTGTAGGTCGCACCGTGAGCGCAATCGATCACGATCTTCAGGCCCGTAAAGCTGGTGCCGGTCGGCACGCTGCTCTTGCAGAATTCAATATAACGGCCCGAAGCATCGTTGATTCGCGACACTTTGCCGATCTTGCTCGACTCAACCACGGTCATCGGGGTGTCGAGCAACTCTTCGATCATATGCTCGACTTCATCCGGCAGCTTGGTGCCCTTGCCGGAGAAAAACTTGATGCCGTTGTCATCGTGAGGATTGTGCGAGGCACTGATCACGATGCCTGCTTCGGCATGGAACGTACGCGTCAGGTAGGCGATGGCCGGCGTCGGCATCGGGCCCAGGAGCATCACGTCGGCACCCGCCGAAGTCAGCCCGGCCTCGAGCGCCGATTCGAACATGTATCCCGAGATCCGGGTGTCCTTGCCTACCAACACTTTGCAGGCGCCCATTTTGCGGAACGCCATGCCCGCAGCCCAGCCGAGCTTCAGCATGAATTCAGGGGTAATCGGGTACACGCCGACCCGACCACGAATACCGTCGGTGCCAAAATATTTCTTAGTCATAAGTGCTCCATCATTCTTATTCGGCTGATTCCACTGCGGCGATCATCCGCACCACATCGACGGTTTCGGCCACATCATGGACGCGCAATATACGCGCCCCCTTGAATGAAGCCAGCGCCGCGAGTGCCAAACCGCCATGCAGTCGCTCACCGACCGTGCGATTCAAGGCCTGACCTATCATGCTCTTTCGCGAAACCCCGACCAACAGGGGCCGCCCCAAGGCATGCAGGACTTCCATATGTTTGAACAAGCTCAGGTTGTGCTGCAAGGTTTTGGCGAAGCCGAAACCCGGATCCAGGATGATCCGCTCAGCCGGAATTCCGACTGACGCACACTGCGCCATGCGCTCGACAAGAAACTCGCCGACCTCTCGGGTGACATCCTGATAATGCGGATTGTCCTGCATGTCGCCCGGCTCACCGAGCATATGCATCAGACAGACCGGCAGGCCAGTGGCGGCCGCCGCATCCAGAGCACCCTCTCGACGCAACGAACGAACGTCATTGATCAAACCCGCACCCAGCCGAGCCGCTTCACGCATGACCGCTGGCGTGGAGGTATCGACCGAGATAATCACATCCAGCTCGCGGTTGATGCGCTCGACAATTGGCGCTACGCGCTCCAGCTCTTCGAGCGGCGAAACCGCCCTGGCACCTGGCCGGGTCGATTCGCCACCGACATCAATCAGCGTCGCGCCGGCCAGCACCATGGCTTCAGCGTGGCGCAAGGCCGCATCGAGCTGGCTGTATTGGCCGCCATCGGAAAAGGAATCAGGGGTGACATTGAGAATGCCCATGACATGCGTCTGGGCCAAATCAAGAACCCGGTTGCCGCAAGGCAACCGGGTCGAGGACTGAACAGAAGTCATTTCAAACCTTAAACGTCAGCAGCCGGACCGCCGATCGGTGTTTCCGGGCGCTCATCCTGTACCACCGGAGGCGTTCCGGAGGTACCGGTGCCGCCCGACCAGTCGCGAGGTTCGCGAGGCGTACGACCCGCCATGATGTCGTCGATCTGATCGGCGTCGATCGTTTCGTACTTCATCAGGGCATCAGCCATGGCGTCGAGCTTGTCACGGTTATCCGTGAGGATCTGTTTGGCCGTGCCATAGCACTGGTCAATGATGCTGCGCACTTCGGAGTCGATCAGTTTGGCTGTCTCACCGGAGAAGCTTGCACTCTGACCACCGCCGCCGCGACCGAGGAACACTTCGCCCTCTTCTTCGGCGTACATCAACGGACCGAGTTTCTCCGACAGACCCCACTTGGTCACCATGTTCCGTGCAATCTGACTGGCACGCATGATGTCGTTGGATGCACCGGTGGTGACACCATCAAAGCCCAAAGTCATCTCTTCAGCGATACGGCCGCCGTACAGCGAGCAGATCTGGCTGATCAACGCACGCTTGGACAGGCTGTAGCGATCTTCTTCAGGCAGGAACATGGTCACACCCAGCGCACGACCGCGCGGGATGATCGACACTTTGTAGACCGGGTCATGCTCAGGCACGACGCGACCAACAATGGCATGGCCTGCTTCGTGATAAGCGGTGTTCTGCTTCTCTTTCTCGGACATGACCATGGATTTGCGCTCGGCGCCCATCATGATCTTGTCTTTCGCCAGTTCGAATTCTTTCATCTCGACAATGCGCTTGCCGGTACGGGCAGCGAACAGCGACGCCTCGTTCACCAGGTTGGCAAGGTCGGCACCGGAGAAACCAGGCGTACCACGAGCGATCACGGCCGGAGCGACGTCGTCACCCATTGGCACTTTGCGCATGTGGACCTTGAGAATTTGCTCGCGACCGCGGATATCCGGCAGCCCGACCACAACCTGACGGTCGAAACGGCCCGGACGCAGCAACGCCGGGTCCAGTACGTCCGGACGGTTGGTTGCAGCAATGACGATGATGCCGTCATTCATTTCGAAGCCGTCCATCTCTACCAGCAACTGGTTGAGAGTCTGCTCACGTTCATCGTGACCACCGCCCATGCCGGCGCCACGATGGCGACCGACGGCGTCGATTTCATCGATGAAGATGATGCATGGCGCGTGTTTTTTGGCTTGCTCGAACATGTCGCGAACACGGCTCGCACCGACACCGACGAACATTTCGACAAAGTCGGAACCGGAAATGGTGAAGAACGGCACCTTGGCTTCACCGGCAATTGCCTTGGCCAGCAAGGTTTTACCGGTACCTGGAGGACCGACCATCAGCACGCCGCGAGGAATGCGACCGCCCAGGCGCTGGAACTTGCCCGGATCGCGGAGGAACTCGACCAGCTCGCCGACTTCTTCCTTGGCTTCGTCGCAACCGGCAACGTCAGCCAGGGTAGTTTTCACCTGGTCTTCGGAGAGCAGGCGCGCCTTGCTCTTGCCGAAGCTCATCGGCCCGCCCTTGCCTCCGGCACCGCCCTGCATCTGCCGCATGAAGAACATGAACACGGCGATGATCACCAGGATCGGGAAGCTCGCGACCAGCAGTTGAGTCCAGATGCTTTGCTGTTCAGGCTGCTTGCCTTCGACTACCACATGGTTGTCCACGAGATCGCCGATCAGACCGTTGTCCTGGATCGCAGGACGAATGGTCTTGAAGCTGTCGCCATCGTTGCGCTTACCGGTAATCACATAGCCATCAACGGCTACGCGCTCGACCTTGCCATCCTTGACCTGCTGGATGAAGTCGGAATAGTTGAGGGTCTGCGGCTCGTTAGGGCTGGAGAAGTTGTTCATCACTGTCACCAGGACAGCCGCGATGATCAACCACAGGATCAGATTCTTTGCCATATCGTTCAATTAACTACCCTCTGAAGCAAGCGCCGCTAATGGCGCGCGCTTCGCATGATATTCACCGGCCTAACTTACTACATTACCTACAACACTGGCAGGCGCCGTCTGTAACCCTTTGTGAAACACTTCCTACACAATATTCGCTAATTCCCACAAGGCGAAATACGAAAAACCTATCGCCCCGCAAAAAAACCTCGATTTACTCACTACGACCGCGGTAGCCCCAAGCCAGCATGTATTGCTCGCGGGAACTGCCACGGGAAGAGTCCGGCTTGATCATCTGGACCTTGTCGAATTTCTGACGAGCGTCCTTCACGTAAGCATCAAACCCTTCGCCCTGAAACACCTTGATCACGAAATTACCACCCGGCTTGAGTATCCGGGCAGCCAGATCAAGAGCCAGCTCACATAGAAACATGGCTTTTGGCATGTCCACTTCAGGCGTACCACTCATATTGGGGGCCATATCGGAAATCACAAGGTCCACCTGCGAATTACCGACGGCTTCAAGGATCTGAGCGAGCACTTTGTCCTCGGTGAAGTCACCCTGGATGAAAGTCACGTCCGGAATACTGTCCATTTCCAGGATGTCCGAGGCGATCAGGCGCCCCTGACCACCGATCAGCCGACTGGTGACCTGCGACCAGCCGCCGGGCGCCGCCCCCAGGTCGACAACGCTCATACCCGGACGGATCAGCTTGTATTTCTCCTGGACCTCCAGAAGCTTGTAACTCGCACGCGAGCGGTAACCATCCTTCTGCGCCTGCTTCACATAGGGATCGTTGACATGTCTTTTCAGCCAACCAAGGCTTGTCTTGGAACGCGCCATTGGGCACCTCGATGATAAGGGTCGTGATTAGTTGGGCGGATCCACGAACCCTCGGGTAAAATGGCCGCCATTTTACAGAATCCAGACGAAAGGGTCAGATTATGCCGCTCACTCAAGAGCAGAAGAAACAGTACAAATCCATTGGCCACCATCTGAAACCAGTTTTGATTGTGGCTGACAACGGTTTGACTGAAGGTGTGTTAGCCGAACTTGAACGCGCTTTGGCGGATCACGAGCTGATCAAGATCAAGCTCAACATCCTCGATCGCGAATCGCGCCTGGCGTCCATTGCAGAACTCTGCAAGGTCGGCAAAGCGGATCTGGTTCAAGTCATCGGCAAGATGGCACTGATTTACCGCAAGAACTTCAGCGTCAACAAGCAGCTGTCGAACGTCCATCGCTTCAAGTGATGGCAAGGGTCAAGGGTGTGCTTCGCGCACCCTGCCGCTCCATCCCGGTACCGGCTGCAAGACCAGCACCAGCCCGGAAAAGCCCAGAACAAGATAGCTGAACACCTGCCAACGCACTGCATCCGGCCAGCCAACACGCACCGCGAAAAACATCGCGCACGCATACAGCGCCATCATCAGCAGTTGCCCGCGAATATCGCGCCATAGACTGGCAAGGCCCTCGGCCTGAACCAGCACCAAAGCCTGAAAAACTACACACGCCGAGGCGAAACCCACCATCAGCGCATTCAGCATGCCTGCAATTTCTTCGATCAGCAGCGGTGCCAGGCCAATTTGGCCCAGCACCGGCAGCAGACCGACGTGTAACAGCCACAAGCCGCCGACCCACAACATCTGAGTCAGCTGCCAAAGCATGGCGCCCGCACGCAGCGGGCGCCTTCTTTCAGATGTGGCGGACTTCGACAATCTCGTACTCGATAACGCCACCCGGCGTTTTCACAGCAACCACATCACCCTCTTCCTTGGCAATCAAGGCACGGGCCAATGGCGAACCTACCGAAATCTTGCCGAGTTTGAAGTCAGCCTCGTCCTCACCCACGATGTGGTAAGTGACGCGCTCATCAGTCTCGACGTTGGCGATTTCAACGGTGGTGCCGAAAATCACTTTACCGGTATGAGGAATGCTCGTGACGTCGATGATGACCTGATTCTGAATCCGGCCTTCGATGTCACGAATCCGCGCCTCGACCATACCTTGCTGCTCGCGAGCTGCGTGGTATTCGGCGTTTTCCTTCAAGTCACCCAATTCCCGGGCCGTACCGATGTCCTGGCTGAGCTTCGGACGGACGACCTTGGTCAGGTGAGCGTGTTCTTCTTCCAGGGCTTTCGCGCCCTGGACGGTCATTGGGTACTTGATCATGCCTTCAATCCTGCGTGTAGATCCTGCAAGCGGCGTACGGTCTTCTCGGGACCGAACTTCAGCGCTTCGCAGATGGCTTCGCCAGCAGCAATGGTGGTGGTGCAGTAGATTTTGTGCTGCAAGGCATTACGACGAATGGAGTACGAGTCAGCAATCGACTGGCGACCTTCGGTGGTGTTGATGATCAGGGTGACTTCGTCATTCTTGATCATGTCAACCACGTGCGGACGACCTTCAGTCACCTTGTTCACACGGCGCACTTTCAGGCCTGCGGCTTCGATCAGCTTGGCAGTACCGGCAGTGGCAACCACTTCGAAGCCCAAGTTGATCAGATCACGGGCCACGCCTGCAACCAGTGGCTTGTCGTCGTCACGCACGCTGATGAACGCGGTACCGCCGGTCGGCAGCACTTCGCTGGCGCCCATCTGAGCCTTGGCGAACGCTTCGCCGAAGGTGTCGCCCACGCCCATCACTTCACCGGTGGACTTCATCTCTGGGCCCAGGATCGGGTCCACGCCAGGGAATTTGGCGAACGGGAAGACCGCCTCTTTCACACTGTAGAAGTTCGGGATGATTTCTTTGGTGAAGCCGATTTCTTTCAGGGTTTTACCGGCCATGACGCGTGCCGCGATCATCGCCAGGGAAACACCGATGCACTTGGACACGAACGGTACGGTACGGGAAGCGCGCGGGTTGACCTCGATGACGTAGATGTCTTCGCCTTGCAGCGCCAACTGCACGTTCATCAGGCCGACAACGCCCAGTTCCAGGGCCATTTTCTTGACCTGTTCGCGCATCTCGTCCTGGATGTGCGCAGGCAGCGAGTACGGCGGCAGGGAACACGCGGAGTCACCGGAGTGAACACCGGCCTGCTCGATGTGCTGCATGATCGCGCCGATCACCACGTCGGTGCCGTCGCAAACTGCATCAACGTCCATCTCGATGGCGCAGTTCAGGAAGTGGTCAAGCAGCACCGGGCTGTCGTTGGACACTTTCACTGCGTCACGCAGGTAGCGCTTGAGTTCTTCTTCTTCGTAGACGATTTCCATCGCACGGCCGCCCAGTACGTAGGACGGACGAACCACCAGCGGGTAACCGATCTTGGCCGCGGCACGAATCGCTTCGTCTTCGCTGCGCACGGTGGCGTTTGGCGGCTGACGCAGGTTCAGACGCTCAACCATTTGCTGGAAGCGCTCTCGGTCTTCGGCACGGTCGATGGCGTCAGGGCTGGTGCCGATGATCGGCACGCCGGCTTCTTCCAGGGCGCGAGCCAGTTTCAGTGGAGTCTGGCCGCCGTACTGGACGATTACGCCTTTCGGCTTCTCGACCCGGCAGATTTCCAGCACGTCTTCCAGGGTTACTGGTTCGAAGTACAGGCGATCGGAGGTGTCGTAGTCGGTGGAAACGGTTTCCGGGTTGCAGTTGACCATGATGGTCTCGTAACCGTCTTCGCGCAGGGCCAGTGCCGCGTGTACGCAGCAGTAGTCGAACTCGATGCCCTGGCCGATACGGTTTGGACCGCCGCCGAGGATCATGATCTTGTCGCGGCCCGACGGCGCGGCTTCGCACTCTTCCTCGTAAGTCGAGTACATGTAGGCGGTGTCGGTGGCGAACTCGGCAGCGCAGGTGTCAACGCGCTTGTAGACCGGGAAGATCTCCAGCTTGTGACGGTGGCGACGCAAAGCTTTTTCGGTCACGCCCAGCAGCTTGGCCAGACGCATGTCCGAGAAGCCTTTGCGCTTGAGCTTGAACATCAAGTCGCGGTCGATGCTGGCCAGACCCAGGGTCTTGACCTTCTCTTCTTCCTTGATCAGATCTTCGATCTGTACCAGGAACCACGGGTCGATCATGTTCATGCCGAAGATGTCTTCGACTGACAGGCCGGCGCGGAAGGCGTCAGCCACGTACCAGATGCGCTCGGCGCCCGGCACGGTCAGTTCGCGCTTGAGGATGCTCATGCTTTCCGGGTTGCCCAGGTCGAGCTTCTCGTCCAGGCCGCAAACGCCCACTTCCAGGCCGCGCAGGGCTTTCTGCAGGGATTCCTGGAAGGTCCGGCCGATGGCCATGACTTCACCGACCGACTTCATTTGAGTGGTCAGGCGTGCGTCGGCTTTCGGGAATTTCTCGAAGGCGAAACGTGGCAGCTTGGTGACGACGTAGTCGATCGACGGCTCGAACGACGCCGGAGTAGCGCCACCGGTGATTTCGTTCTGCAGCTCGTCCAGGGTATAGCCGATCGCCAACTTGGCAGCGATACGCGCAATCGGGAAACCGGTGGCTTTCGAGGCCAGGGCCGAGGAACGGGATACCCGCGGGTTCATCTCGATGACGACCATGCGGCCAGTGTCCGGGCAGATGCCGAACTGAACGTTGGAGCCGCCGGTTTCCACGCCGATCTCGCGCAGTACCGCCAGGGAGGCGTTACGCATGATCTGGTATTCCTTGTCCGTCAGGGTCTGTGCCGGCGCAACAGTGATCGAGTCACCGGTGTGCACGCCCATCGGGTCAAAGTTTTCAATGGAGCAGACGATGATGCAGTTGTCCTTCTTATCGCGGACAACCTCCATCTCGTATTCTTTCCAGCCGATCAGGGATTCGTCGATCAGCAGCTCTTTGGTCGGAGACAGGTCCAGACCACGGGCGCAGATTTCTTCGAACTCTTCACGGTTGTAAGCGATACCGCCGCCGGTGCCGCCCATGGTGAAGGACGGACGGATGATGCACGGGAAGCCCAGGCGCTCAAGAACGGCGTTGGCCTCTTCCATGCTGTGGGCGATACCCGAGCGCGGGCAGTCCAGACCGATGGACTTCATTGCCTTGTCGAAACGCGAACGATCTTCAGCCTTGTCGATGGTGTCAGCGTTGGCGCCGATCATCTCTACGCCGAACTTCTCCAGAACGCCTTCGCGCTCCAGGTCCAGTGCGCAGTTCAGAGCGGTCTGGCCGCCCATGGTTGGCAGCAGCGCGTCCGGACGCTCTTTCTCGATGATCTTGGCAACGGTCTGCCATTTGATCGGTTCGATGTAGGTGGCGTCGGCCATGTCCGGGTCGGTCATGATGGTCGCTGGGTTGGAGTTCACCAGGATGACGCGGTAACCCTCTTCGCGCAGGGCTTTGCAGGCCTGGGCGCCGGAGTAGTCGAATTCGCAGGCCTGGCCGATAACGATCGGGCCAGCGCCGAGAATCAGGATGCTTTTAATGTCTGTACGTTTTGGCATGGGTTTGTCACTCAAATCCGCAGGTCAGTCGGCAAGCCGTCTTGTTCAATCTTTGAAGCCTTGAGGGGGCCGCCGATGTCGGGACCGCCCTCAAGCTTTGCTGCATCAAGGCGAGCGATCAGCGTCGCTTGGCCATTTCGTTGATGAAGCGATCGAACAATGGCGCTACGTCGTTCGGGCCAGGGCTGGCTTCCGGGTGACCCTGGAAGCTGAAGGCGCTCTTGTCGGTACGCTCGATGCCTTGCAGGGTGCCGTCGAACAGCGATTTGTGAATCGCACGAACGTTGGCTGGCAGGGTCGCTTCGTCTACGGCAAAACCGTGGTTCTGGCTGGTGATCATCACCACGCCGCTGTCCAGATCCTGGACCGGGTGGTTGGCACCGTGGTGGCCGTGGCCCATTTTCAGGGTCTTGGCGCCGGAGGCCAGGGCCAGCAGTTGGTGACCGAGGCAGATGCCGAATACCGGAATCTCGGTTTCCAGCACGTCCTTGATCGCCTGGATCGCGTAGTCGCAAGGCTCCGGGTCGCCAGGGCCGTTGGACAGGAACACGCCGTCCGGCTTCATCGCCAGCACGTCAGCGGCAGGCGTTTGCGCCGGCACCACGGTCACACGGCAACCGCGCTCGACCAGCATGCGCAGGATGTTGAGCTTGACGCCGTAGTCGTAGGCAACCACGTGGTACGGCAGCTCGGAAGCGTCGATGGTCGCGTGGCTGTCGGTTTTCAACTCCCAGACAGTCGAGCGCCACTCGTAGGTTTCCTTGGTGCTGACGACTTTCGCCAGGTCCATGCCTTTGAGGCCCGGGAAGCCTTGAGCCGCGGCGATGGCCGCTTCTTCGGAAATGTTGTCACCGGCCATGATGCAGCCGTTCTGCGCGCCTTTCTCACGCAGGATGCGCGTCAGGCGGCGGGTGTCGATACCGGCGATTGCCACAACGTTGTTGGCTTTCAGGTAGTCGGACAGGGACATCGTGTTACGCCAGTTGCTCGCAACCAGCGGCAGGTCACGGATGACCAGGCCAGCGGACCAGACGCGATCGGACTCGGCGTCTTCCGGCGTGGTGCCGGTGTTGCCGATGTGCGGGTAAGTCAGGGTAACGATCTGTTGGGCGTAGGAAGGATCGGTAAGGATTTCCTGATAGCCGGTCATTGCGGTGTTAAACACCACCTCACCAACGGTTTGACCGTCGGCTCCAATGGCTTCGCCGCGAAAAATGCTGCCATCAGCAAGGGCGAGTATGGCTGGCTTAGTCAAGAAGACCTCCCGTAAATAAAGCCTGAAAGGGCGATCGCAGGTTGTAAAAAAGCGGAGTGACGTATGGACACGTCACCCCGCTTTTTCACTGAATTATTCTGCGCGCTTTTAGTGGACACACTAAAGCTGTAGCTTACAGAAAAAGGCTTTTTTGGTCTACCGCCAATGAGCCCTAAAGGCCGGAGAATGCGACAGGACGTCGCTTGGCGTAATAAAACCGGGCCCAAACGCAATGTTGGAACCCGGTTTCGGCTGCATCTTAACGCAGGTCGAGCACGTCTTGCATGTCGTAGAGGCCAGGCTCACGACTGTCCAGCCACAACGCCGCACGCACAGCGCCTTTGGCGAAGGTCATGCGACTGGACGCCTTATGCGTGATTTCCAGGCGCTCGCCCTCACAGGCGAACAGCACGGTGTGATCACCGACCACATCACCGCCGCGCACAGTGGCAAAACCGATCGTTTCACGCTCGCGCACACCGGTGTGACCTTCACGCCCGTAGACCGCGACCTTCTGCAGGTCACGATCCAGCGCACTGGCAATTACCTCACCCATACGCAGGGCGGTGCCGGAAGGCGCATCGATCTTGTGCCGATGATGAGCTTCGATGATTTCGATGTCCGCATCATCACCCAGCACGCGCGCAGCCATGTCGAGCAGCTTCAGCGACAGGTTCACGCCAACACTGAAGTTGGCCGCGAACACGATAGGAATGTCCTTGCCCGCCTCGGCCAGCAACTGCTTCTGCGCAGCATCGAGCCCCGTCGTGCCGATGACCATGGCTTTGCCCGCCTTGCGGCAGAACGCCAGGTTTTTCAGCATGACTTCCGGCAGCGTGAAATCGATCAACACATCGAACTCATCCGCGACCGCATCCAGGTTACCGGACAACGGCACACCGATACGCCCCAGCGAAGCCAGCTCGCCAGCATCCACGCCAATCAGCGTGCTGCCAGGACGCACGATGGCGGCTGTCAGACCGGTCAGCGGTGCGCGTTGCTGCACCGCTTCGACCAGGATCTTGCCCATGCGGCCAGCGGCACCCATCACAGCTATACGTCGCATGCTCACTCCTTACAGATCGCCGAAGAAGCGCTTCACGCCTTCGAACCAACCGGTGGTTTTCGGCGAATGGCTGTTGTCGTCTGCCAGGGAGCTACGAAACTCTTCCAGCAATTCGCGCTGACGACGACCCAGATTGACCGGGGTTTCCACCGCAACACGGCACATCAGGTCACCGGCACCGCCGCCACGCACAGGCGCAACGCCTTTGCCGCGAACACGGAACTGCTTGCCGGTCTGAGTCCCCTCAGGGATCTTCAGTTTGACCCGACCATCAAGGGTCGGAATCTCCAGCTCGCCACCCAACGCTGCATCGACGAAACTGATCGGCACTTCGCAGAACAAGTGCTTGCCGTCACGCTGGAAGATCGCGTGCTCGCGCACGTTGATCACCACATACAGATCGCCCGTCGGACCACCCTGAGCGCCCGCCTCGCCTTCGCCGGACAGACGAATGCGGTCACCGGTGTCGACACCGGCCGGTACTTTCACGGAAAGGGTTTTGTACTCTTCAACGCGACCGTCACCGTTGCAGGAGTTGCACGGGTCGGAAATGATCTTGCCCTGGCCATGGCAGCGCGGGCAGGTCTGCTGCACCGAGAAGAAACCTTGCTGCATACGGACCTGACCGATACCGCCGCACGTCGGGCAAGTGACTGGCGAAGAGCCTTTCTTGGCACCCGAGCCATCGCACGGCTTGCAGTTGACCAGTGTCGGAACGCGGATATTCACGGTGGTACCGCGTACCGCTTCTTCCAGATTCAGTTCCAGGGTGTAACGCAGGTCGCTGCCGCGCTGAGCGCCGCCACGAGCACCGCCGCGACCGCCACCGAAGAAGTCACTGAAGACATCGCCAAAGATGTCGGAGAAGTTCTGACCGCCAAACCCGGCACCGCCGCCGCCCATGCTTGGGTCGACACCGGCATGACCGTATTGGTCGTACGCCGCGCGCTTGCTGGAATCGGACAGCACTTCGTAGGCCTCGTTGGCCTCCTTGAACATCTCTTCCGACGCTTTGTCATCGGGATTACGGTCCGGGTGGTGCTTCATCGCCAAGCGACGGTAGGCCTTTTTCAGGTCCGCTTCGCTTGTGCCACGCTCAACACCCAATACTTCGTAATAGTCACGCTTTGCCATAAGTCTTTGCACTCTTAAGGATGTTCGACAAACCTCTCCTGAGCCCTGCCGAACTCGTTGAGCCCCAATACAGGCCCGGACCCAACTCACGTCAATTCAACGATCCTGGTCTTTGATTCATTGCGGTACTTTCGGCTCGAAAAGCAGGAGCATTCCCGGCCATACCGCCAGCACACGAACTTGTCGCATGCTGTAAAAATTCGTGTACTCCAGACACGCCAACGCGGGAGCAGGCTCCCGCGCGGCGACATCCTACCAGTCACCGCCTAAAGGCAGTCAACCGGGCGACCAACAACTTACTTGTGGTCTTTGACTTCTTCAAACTCGGCATCGACAACGTCGTCGGCTTTTTCAGCTTTTTCGTCGTGCGGTGCTGCGCCTTCAGCAGGCTGAGCCTGTTCGGCATACATCTTCTGCGCCACTGGAGCGGAGACTTTCGACAGCTCTTCAACCTTGGCTTCGATTGCAGCTTTGTCGTCGCCTTTGACAGCGGCTTCCAGAGCAACAACAGCAGCTTCGATTGCAGTCTTCTCTTCAGCAGTCACTTTATCGCCTGCCTCAGTGACCATTTTGCGAGTCGAGTGAACCAGTGCATCGCCCTGGTTGCGGGCAGTGGCCAGCTCTTCGAACTTGCGGTCTTCCTCAGAGTTCGCTTCAGCATCGCGAATCATTTTCTCGATCTCTTCATCGGACAAACCGGAGTTTGCCTTGATCACGATCGATTGAGCCTTGCCGGTGGCCTTGTCTTTGGCGCCTACGTGCAGGATGCCGTTGGCGTCGATGTCGAAGGTCACTTCGATTTGTGGCACGCCACGTGGTGCTGGTGGAATCTCGGCCAGGTCGAACTTGCCCAGGGACTTGTTCTGGGCGGCTTGCTTACGCTCGCCTTGCAGCACGTGGATGGTCACGGCGCCCTGGTTGTCGTCGGCAGTCGAGAACACTTGCGATTTCTTGGTAGGAATCGTGGTGTTTTTCTCGATCAGCGCGGTCATCACGCCACCCATGGTTTCGATACCCAGGGTCAGCGGGCTGACGTCCAGCAGCAGAACGTCTTTCACGTCACCGGCCAATACGGCACCCTGGATAGCAGCACCCATGGCAACGGCTTCGTCCGGGTTCACGTCTTTACGTGCTTCTTTACCGAAGAACTCGGTCACCAGCTTCTGAACCAGTGGCATACGGGTCTGACCGCCTACCAGGATCACGTCGTTGATCGAACCAACTTCGATGCCGGAGTCTTTCAGAGCGATGCGGCAAGGTTCGATGGTGCGTTGAACCAGGTCTTCAACCAGCGCTTCCAGCTTGGCGCGGGAAATTTTCACGTTCAAGTGCTTAGGACCGGTGGCGTCTGCAGTGATGTACGGCAGGTTCACGTCGGTCGACATGCTCGAAGACAGTTCGATCTTGGCTTTCTCAGCGGCTTCTTTCAGGCGCTGCATGGCCAGCGGGTCACCTTTGAGGTTCATGCCGCTTTCTTTCTTGAATTCGTCGACGAGGTAGTCGATCAGACGAATGTCAAAGTCTTCACCGCCCAGGAACGTGTCACCGTTGGTGGCCAATACTTCGAACTGGTGCTCGCCATCGACTTCAGCGATTTCGATCACGGAAACGTCGAAAGTACCGCCGCCCAAGTCGTAAACGATCACGGTGTGATCGCCTTTCGCCTTGTCCATACCGTAAGCCAGAGCGGCTGCGGTTGGTTCGTTGATGATACGTTTAACGTCCAGACCCGCGATGCGGCCGGCGTCTTTGGTCGCCTGGCGCTGGCTGTCGTTGAAGTAGGCCGGAACGGTGATCACCGCTTCGGTCACTGGCTCGCCGAGGTAGTCTTCGGCGGTCTTCTTCATTTTCTTCAGAATTTCAGCCGAGATCTGTGGCGGCGACATTTTCTGGCCGTTCACTTCAACCCAAGCGTCGCCGTTGTCAGCCTTGGCGATTTTGTAAGGGACCATCTTGATGTCTTTCTGTACGACTTCTTCGTCGAACTTACGACCGATCAGACGCTTCACCGCATACAGGGTGTTGTGCGGATTGGTCACAGCCTGACGCTTGGCCGACTGACCAACGAGGATTTCGCCGTCGTTGGCGTAAGCGATGATCGACGGCGTGGTACGCGCGCCTTCAGCGTTTTCAATAACTTTGGCTACGCCGTTTTCAAGCACGGAGACGCAGGAGTTGGTAGTCCCCAGGTCGATACCGATAATTTTGCCCATGTTCACTCTCCCGAAACTTTGGATTTGGTTGCCGCAGCAGTGGTGGCTAACTGCGGTAGCACTTAAACGCTTGACTTCTAAATGGGGGCCTTGCGGCTAATTTCAAGCCTGCTCGTCAATCGAAGGCGAAACCGGTGCCGGTGCCTTGCTGACCACGACCATGGCCGGGCGCAGCAGACGACCATTGAGCTGATAGCCCTTCTGGAACACCTTGAGCACGCTGTTCGGCTCGACGTCAGCGCTTTCCTGCATGGCCATTGCCTGATGAAGAACGGCGTTGAACGGTTCGCCATGCGGGTCAATCGCTTCCAGCTGATAACGCTTCAGGGTGTCCTGGAACATTTTCAGGGTCAGCTCGATGCCTTCGCGCATTGGGCGGATGCTTTCATCGTCCGGGTTGGACAACTCCAGACCACGCTCAAGGCTGTCGATGATCGGCAGCAGATCACCGGCAAATTTTTCCAGAGCGAATTTGTGAGCCTTTTCAACATCCTGCTCGGCGCGACGGCGGACGTTCTGCAGATCGGCGGCAACACGCAAAGCCTGATCCTGCGCGCCTGCAAGTTGCTCTTCGAGCACTTGTACACGAGCCGCGAGGTCTTCACCCGAAGCCGCGGAGCCCTGGTTGGCTTCTTGATTTTGCGTATCCACTGTCTGTTCGTCAGCCATAGATTTCTCCTTTCAATATCGTCCGCGAGCTCAACTCGCGCTTCTGCCCAGCTATATGGGGCCGCAAAAATCAGCTTCAAGGGGTTTGTTGTGATTAACCCTACAAAAAACAGCTGCATTGTCATTTCCCGATGCGCTAACGATTTCGTCGGATCAATCAAATCGAGCTAAGAGAGGGCATTGTCAGCCGCAAATAAAACACTGTATAAATAACCAGACCTAAAGCCTGGGAGCGGCCTTTATGCTGGTGCACCTGTCCGTACACAATTACGCCATCGTTGAACATCTCGATCTCGAACTCGATCGCGGGATGAGTGTGATCACAGGGGAAACCGGCGCCGGCAAGTCGATCATGCTCGACGCCCTCGGCCTGACCCTGGGCGATCGCGCCGACAGTGGCGTGGTCCGCCCAGGCGCCGACAAGGCCGACATCCTGGCCACCTTCGACCTGGTCGATATTCCCGAAGCCAGTGCCTGGCTGGCCGAGCGCGACCTTGAAAGCGACGGCCCGTGCATTCTGCGCCGGGTGATCACCGCCGAAGGGCGCTCCCGCGGCTATATCAATGGCACGCCCTGCCCGCTTGGTGATCTCAAGGCCCTGGGTGAGTTGCTGATCGATATCCACAGCCAGCACGAGCACCAATCCCTGCTCAAGACCGATACTCACCGCCGCCTGCTCGACGAATACGCCGGCGCCACCGACCTTGCCCGCCAGGTGCAATTGGCCGCCCAACGCTGGCGCCAGACTCGCCAGGAACTGGAGCGCCTCTCCAACTCCGGCGATGAACAACGCGCCCGCCATCAACTGCTCAGCTATCAACTCGAAGAGCTGGAAAATCTCGGCCTCGGTGACAACGAGCTGGAGCAGTTGGAGCAGGAACACAAGAACCTGACCAACGCCGAAACCCTGCTGGGCATCTGCCGGCAAGTGGTCGAACAATGCAGCGAAAGTGATTCAGGCAATGTCCTGAACGCCCTGACCGCCAGCCTCAACCGCCTGTCGAGCGTGAACAACTCGATCGGCGCACTGGGTGAAGCCAGCAGCTTGCTGACCAGTGCGCAGATCCAGGTTGAAGAGGCCGTGGGCGAACTGAATCGCTTCCTCGATAACTTCGATGCCGACCCGGCGCGCCTGCAGTACCTGGAAGAACGCCTCGATGCGATCTACACCATGGCGCGCAAGCACCGCATCCAGCCGACCGAGGTCGCCGAGATGCAGCAGCGCTTGCTGGATGAAATTGAAACCCTCAATGCCAATGATGAATCCATCGAGCGCCTGAGCGATGAACTGGCCTCTTATGCCCGCCATTATCAAGAAAAGGCTCGCGAACTGAGCGATCTGCGCCACCAGGCCTCCAGCAGCCTGGCCAGCGCCGTAGAGCAGGAAATCCAGCGACTGGGCATGCCCGGCGGCCGCTTCACCATCGAGTTGCGCCCCAACAGCAGCGATGAGCTGCTGCCTAACGGGCTCGAACAGGTAGAACTGCTGGTCAGCGCCAACCCCGGCCAGCCCTTGAAAGCGTTGGCCAAAGTAGCCTCGGGCGGTGAACTGTCGCGGATCAGCCTAGCGATTCAGGTGATCACCGCACAGACTTCACGCGTACCCACCCTGGTATTCGACGAAGTGGACGTAGGCATCGGCGGCCCGACGGCCGAGATTGTCGGCCAGCTACTGCGTCGCCTCGGTGAGCGCGGACAGGTGCTGACAGTGACTCACTTGCCGCAAGTGGCGGCGCAAGGGCATCAGCATCTATTTGTGCACAAGGTGCGTGGCGAAGAGGCGACCCACACGGCCGTCTCCAAACTGAGCAAGAATGATCGCGTTGAAGAAGTCGCGCGGATGCTGGGCGGCATCGACCTCACCAAGGAATCCCTGGCGCACGCGAAAAAAATGGTCGTTACCGCAAAGATTTAAGAACGGCAGACAGCACGAAGGCGACCCTGGGGTCGCCTTCGTTCGTTTCGCGAATGTGAAATTCGCGCGACATGCTTACTTTTTCTTGCGCACGTACAGCACCAGATTGTGATCGACCATCTCGAAACCATACTTGTCGACGATGGCTTTCTGCAGGCGCTCGATTTCTTCGTCGAAGAATTCGATCACTTCGCTGGTTTCGACGTTGACCATATGGTCGTGATGCTTGCCGTCATCCAGCTCGAAGACCGCATGGCCTCCGTCGAAGTTGTGCCGCACCACAAGGCCAGCTGCCTCGAACTGAGTCAGTACACGGTAAACCGTGGCCAGACCGACGTCCTCACCAGCCTCCATCAGCGCCTTGTAAACATCCTCGGCACTCATGTGGCGTTGCTCGGCGGAATCGAGCATTTGCAGAATTTTGACCCGTGGAAGGGTCACTTTGAGACCGGCTTTGCGTAGTTCGCTATTTTCAACCATGGTCAGCTTTCTCGCGATGCTGCTTCGCAGCTTCTCTTAATGCGGGTATGATCGGCGTTTACGTTGTCCCAGCCAAGATAGTGGAAGTCGCCCACCGATGCAAAACACCAAGCTCTTGCTAACCAGTTTCACCTTTGTGGGACTGCTCGCACTCGCCGGTTGTTCATTCCCCGGGGTTTACAAAATCGACATCCAGCAGGGCAATGTCGTCACGCAGGACATGATAAACCAGTTACGCCCGGGAATGACCCGTAAGCAAGTACGGTTTATCATGGGCAACCCCCTGTTGACCGACACGTTCCATGCCGATCGCTGGGATTATCTGTACAGCCTGCAACCCGGTGGCGGTGAACGCCAACAGGAACGCATTAGCGTTATCTTCAACCCAAATGACCAACTTGTCAGCCTCTCTGGTGATTTCATGCCAGGCGTGAGCCGGGACGAAGCCATTCTCGGCAAGGACAGTGGCACTAATGTGACCGCGCCTGTTGAAAACGCCGAGAAGCCGAAACCGGAAAAACCAGTCAAGCCAGGTTCGTTGCTGGATCAGATCCAGAAGGACGTGGACGGCGTAGAAACCGTTCCAGTCCCGACGCCAGAACCGCTGGAAACTTCGCCGCAATAATTTGCGACGCAATAAAAAACCCGGAATGTCCGGGTTTTTTATTGTCTGGCATTTAATCAGGTCACTGATTTCGGGCTTTTGCCTCGGCGGCCTTGGCCGCGCGCAACCGGCGAACCTCTTTCGGATCGGCCAGCAAAGGCCGATAGATCTCGAGACGATCCCCCGCCCGAACCTGGTGTGTGTCCGGATCGGCGATCACCTTGCCGAAAATCCCGACAGGGCATTCGCCCAGATCCAGCTCTGGAAACGCTTCGCCTATTCCCGAATCAAGCAGCGCTGCGCGCACTGTTGTGCCTGCGGGCACCGTCACACAGCGGAGCACCTGACGATCAACGGCGGCATACACCACCTCGATTTCGATCACGGGCTTAACCATGTATCTGTTTGGCGCGCTGGCAGAACGCATCGACCAGCGTATTGGCCGCCTGATTGAACAATGGCCCCAGGGTCGCGCGAACAATCGGCCCGGCGTAATCGAACGACAGGTCCAGGCTGATCTTGCAGGCCTTGTCGGTCAACGCCTTGAACACCCAAATGCCATGCAACTGGGTGAATGGGCCTTCCTCGAGATTCATCTCGATCGATTGCCCGGGGACCAGAGTGTTACGCGTCACGAAATGCTGACTGAGGCCACCCTTGGCCACGCCAACGCTCGCGCGCATGTACTCGGGAGAGTTTTCCAGGACTTCGGCCGACGAGCACCACGGCAAAAACTCCGGGTAACGTGCCACGTCATTGACCAGGTCATACAGCGCTTGTGCCGGGTACGGCAGCAGAGCCGAACGTTGAATGTGTGTCGTCATGTCAGCGTCACTTCCACAGCTGGGCGGCAAACACTACAAGAATGCCGATGGGCGCCACATAGCGCATCAAAAACAGGGACAGATTGAACAGCATGGGGTTGCGGATCGACAACTCGTCGCGCACCGCTTCACGCCCCATCACCCATCCTGCAAACACCACGAAACACAAACCACCGAGTGGCAACATGATCCGCGAGGTAAAGAAATCGATCACGCCAAAGAAATCCAGACCGCCGGCCGCACCCCATTGATAGAGATGGAACATCCCGCCTTCGTTCACGAAAAATTTGGCTTCCTTCCAGATATTGAAGGAAAACACCGTGCCCAGACCGACGAACCAGCAGGTGAACGCCAGCCAGAAAGTCACCCACGCGCGGCTGACTTTAGTGCGTTCAACCAGGTAAGCCACCATCGGTTCGAGCAATGAAATCGCCGAACTCCAGGCTGCAATCGCGACCAGGACGAAGAACACTACCCCCATCAACTGGCCAAACGCTACGTTGCCAAAGGCAAATGGCAGGCTGACGAACATCAGGCCAGGGCCTTCGCTCGGGTTCAGGCCGGCGGCGAACACAATCGGAAACAATGCCAGACCCGCGACCAGCGAAACAAAGGTATCGAGCAGCGCGACACCGACCACGGTGCCGGAGATCGACGAGTGTTTCGGCATGTAGGCGCCATAAATCATGATCGAACCAACGCCCACGCTCAGGGAAAAGAACGCGTGCCCCATGGCCGGCAACAAGCCGTCGAGGACTTTTTCCGGATGGAAGTCGAACATGAAATGCACGCCCTCCATGAAATGGCCGGTGGTCATGCTGTAACCCAGCAGCACCAGAACCATCACGAAGAGCAGCGGCATCATGATGCGCAGGCTGCGCTCAAGGCCGGCGACTACGCCCCTGGCGATGACGACGGCGGACAACAGCATAAAAATCGTATGCCAAAGTGTCAGGCGCCATGGATCGGCGATCACCTTGCCAAAGTACGCACCGACCTGATCCGGCGTTACCCCCTGAAAGTCGCCGCGCCCCATGTCGATGATGTAATCCAGCGACCAACCACCGACGACACTATAGAAAGACAGGATCAGCAACGCCGTGATCATCCCGGCGAATGCGCCCCAGGACCACTTGCCCGAATGCCCGGCCTCCAGCGCCAGCACCTTCAAGGCATTGGCCGGACTTTGCCGGGCGCGGCGACCGATCAGGGTTTCAGCCAGCATGACCGGTACGCCGATCAGTGCGATACAGGCCAGGAACATCAATACAAAGGCACCGCCGCCGTAGACCCCGACCATGTACGGGAACTTCCAGATGCTACCCAGGCCCACGGCCGAACCGGTCGCGGCGAGTATGAAGACCCAGCGGCTAGCCCAACTGCCGTGGACAGAAACCTTGTCTGTCGACATCGTTACCACGTCCAAGCATTGAAAAAAGAGGGCGCATTGTCCGGGATTCAATCAACCTGCTCAAGCACGCAGCATCACCGTAGCCGACTCGCGTGCAACTCCCTATAATGCCGCCCCTATGGCTAAACAGAAGAAACACCCAACAGGGACCATCGCGCAGAATAAAAAGGCGCGACACGATTACTTCATCGAACATCGGTTCGAGGCTGGTCTGGTCCTGGCCGGCTGGGAAGTAAAAAGTCTGCGGGCAAGCAAGCTGCAACTGGTCGACAGTTACGTGCTGCTCAAGGATGGCGAAGCCTGGCTGCTCGGCAGCCACATTACGCCCCTGACGACCGCCAGCACGCACGTCATCGCCGATCCGACGCGCACCCGCAAATTGCTGCTCAACCGCCGCGAGCTGGAAAAGCTGGCCGCCGCCGTGCAGCAAAAGGGTTACGCCTGCGTGTGCCTGTCCTGGTACTGGAGCAAGCACATGGTCAAGTGCGAGATCGCTCTGGGCAAGGGCAAGAAGGAATACGACAAGCGTGATACCGAACGCGAACGCGACGCCGGTCGCGAGTTGCAGCGAGCGGTGCGCAACAAGGGCAAGGAAGAGTAATTTTTCGCCTTGAGGCCCTCTTCGCGGGCAAGCCTCGCTCCTACACGTCACCCTGTAGGAGCGAGGCTTGCCCGCGAATGCAATCGCACGAACGATACAAAACTAACTGACTACATCCCCTTGCGCCGCTCCGCCCGGGCCATGCGCTGCACTTCCTGACGCACCTCTTCCAGCACTTCCTGTACATACAGAATGTGTCGACTGGAAACTTCCCGCGCCTGCTCCGCCCGTCCCTCAATAATCGCCATGTACAACTCCCGATGCTGCGTGATCAGCATGTCGCGGGTTTCCGTGCGCTGTTTGTACATGCCGCCAATGTTGGTCACCACGTTGCGTTTGAGCAGATCGAACAGCCCGCGAATGGTGTGCAGCAACACCGCGTTGTGACTGGCTTCGGCGATTGCCAGGTGAAATTTCGCGTCCGCCGCCCCCTCTTCCGCCCGACTCACTTCATCGTGACGGGTGTAGCAGTCCTGCAATTCATTGAAGGCCGCGGTCAACCGCTCGCGATCGACATCTGTCGCCCGCATCGCTGCGTAATAGGCGCAGGACGCTTCCAGGGTATGGCGAAACTCCAGCAGATCGCGCTGGGCCTCGGGGTTGCTTTCAAGCAGATGAAGCAGCGGATCACTGAAGGTCGTACCCAGCGACTCCACCACATAGTTGCCGCCACCCTGGCGACTGACCAGCAAGCCCTTGGCCGCCAGCTTCTGAATCGCTTCGCGCAACGAAGGGCGTGACACGCCGAACTGCTCGGCCAATGCGCGCTCGGCCGGCAAGCGCTCACCTGCCTTCAGCGTGCCCTCGAGGATCATCCCCTCAAGCTGCTCGACAATATCGTCAGACAAACGGCGCTGACGAATTTGATCAAACCCCATAACTCAATTCTCCACGATCCCGACGGCTCGCCGGGCTCTCTATTCTGGCCTATCGGCGCTTTGCCAGCACCTACCAGACGGCATTTGTACGACCGGCCCAAACAGGCGCCACAGCGCTTGTTCGACAAAAGTTTTAGGGCGGCAAATTGACACGCCGCCTACAAGGCTTTTACCCTAGCGAACAGCGATTGTAAATTGGTATTACCAATTATCCAAGAACGCTGATCAGTGCCTGACCAACAACAATTAGGGGCCACCCCATATGCAAACCTGGCAACAGCTCTATACCCCGCTCGGCAGCCTCGGCTTTTCCGCGCTCGCAGCCGTTATCCCCATCGTGTTTTTCTTCCTGGCGTTGGCCGTGTTCCGACTCAAAGGGCACGTGGCCGGCAGCATCACGCTGGCCTTGTCCATTGCGGTGGCCATCTTCGCGTTCCAGATGCCGGTCGATATGGCATTCGCCGCCGCCGGGTATGGCTTCGCCTACGGCCTGTGGCCGATTGCGTGGATCATCGTCGCCGCCGTGTTCCTCTACAAACTGACGGTCAAGAGTGGTCAGTTCGAGGTGATTCGCAGCTCCGTCCTGTCGATCACCGACGACCAGCGTTTGCAGGTGCTGCTGATCGGTTTCTGCTTCGGTGCATTCCTTGAAGGTGCAGCCGGTTTCGGCGCACCGGTAGCGATTACCGCCGCCCTCCTTGTAGGACTCGGCTTCAACCCGCTGTACGCCGCAGGCCTGTGCCTGATCGCCAACACCGCGCCAGTGGCCTTCGGCGCCTTGGGGATTCCGATCATCGTGGCCGGGCAAGTGACCGGTATCGACGCGTTCAAGATCGGCGCCATGACCGGTCGCCAACTGCCGCTGCTGTCGCTGTTCGTGCCGTTCTGGCTGGTGTTCATGATGGACGGCCTGCGCGGCGTGCGGGAAACCTGGCCAGCAGCACTGGTGGCCGGTTTGAGCTTCGCCATCACCCAATACTTCACGTCGAACTTCATCGGCCCGGAACTGCCGGACATCACCTCGGCCCTGGCCAGCCTGATCTCCCTGACGCTGTTCCTGAAAGTCTGGCAGCCGAAACGCGCCGCAGGCCAACACATCGTCGGTGCCGTTTCGGCCTCCGTTGTGACCGCCAGCGCCGGCGGCTTCGGTCAGCCGCGCACAACCGTGGCCTCGCCTTACAGCCTCGGTGAAATTTTCAAAGCCTGGTCACCGTTCCTGATCCTCACCGTGCTGGTCACCATCTGGACCCTGAAGCCGTTCAAGGCGATGTTCGCCGCCGGCGGCTCGATGTACGGCTGGGTGTTCAACTTCGCCATTCCGCACCTGGACCAAATGGTGATCAAGGTCGCACCAATCGTGACCGCTCCGACCGCCATCCCGGCCGTGTTCAAACTCGATCCGATTTCCGCGACCGGCACGGCGATTTTCTTCTCCGCACTGATCTCGATGCTGGTGTTGAAGATCAACATCAAAACTGGTCTGACCACTTTTAGAGAGACGTTCTACGAGCTGCGCTGGCCGATCCTGTCCATCGGCATGGTGTTGGCGTTTGCCTTCGTCACCAACTACTCGGGCATGTCGTCGACCATGGCGTTGGTATTAGCAGGCACCGGCGCGGCGTTCCCGTTCTTCTCGCCGTTCCTCGGCTGGCTGGGTGTGTTCCTGACCGGTTCCGACACCTCGTCCAACGCGCTGTTCAGCTCGTTGCAAGCGACCACCGCGCACCAGATCGGCGTCAACGACACCTTGTTGGTGGCGGCAAACACCAGCGGCGGCGTGACCGGCAAGATGATCTCGCCACAATCGATCGCCGTGGCCTGCGCCGCGACCGGTCTGGTCGGCAAGGAATCGGACCTGTTCCGTTTCACCCTCAAGCACAGCCTGTTCTTCGCAACCATCGTCGGCCTGATCACCTTGGCTCAGGCCTACTGGTTCACCGGCATGCTGGTGCACTAAGTACTACACGAAAAAACGCAAAAACCGACGCCGGACCACGATTCCGGCGTCAGCTATTCACAACCCGGTCTGTAAGGCTGCTGAAAGAATCTCTCTCTATATTCAGCAGCCTCAGCGGACGGATAACCGGGACCACCCGGAGACACGCCTGATGAGCGAGCTTTTTTACAACGCCGTGCCGAACGCGACCCGCGTCGCCCCGCCACTGCCCAAGCCTCGGCAATATCCCAGCGAAAAACCGGCACGGGTCTACCTGTTCGGGACCTGCGTGGTTGATCTGTTCTACCCGGAAGCCGGGATGGATGCGATTCACCTGCTGGAACGCGAAGGCATTCGTGTCGAGTACCCGCAAGGGCAAAGCTGCTGCGGGCAACCGGCCTACACCTCCGGTTACACCGACCAGGCCCGGACCGTGGCGCGCGCGCAACTGGCGCTGTTCGCCGGAGATTATCCGGTGGTGGTGCCGTCGGGATCGTGCGCCGGCATGCTGCGCGAGCACTATGCCGACTTGTTCAAGGACGAGCCGCAAACGTTGAAACAGATTCAGGCCCTGGCGGCCCGGACGTATGAGTTGGCCGAGTTTCTGTTGTTTGTCTGCAAGGTGCAGCTCAAGGACAGCGGCGAACCGGTCAAAGTGGCATTGCACACATCGTGTTCGGCACGCCGAGAGATGAACACCCACTTGCACGGCCGCGAGTTGTTGGCGCAGTTGGGAAATGTGGAGCGAGTCGAGCACAGCCATGAAAGTGAATGCTGTGGCTTCGGTGGGACTTTCAGCGTCCGTATGCCAGACATTTCCGGCGCGATGGTGGCTGACAAGACCCGGGCGTTGAAGGAATCCGGTGCGCACAAGGTACTCAGTGCCGATTGCGGTTGCCTGATGAACATAAACGGCTCGCTGGAGAAACAGAAGGAAGCGTTGCGCGGCCAACACCTGGCCAGTTTCCTTTGGCAGCGCACCGGAGGTGTTCAATGAACGCTTCCGCGATTATTCCTACGGTTGCCGTAGAAGAAGATTTCCGCACCCGTGCTCACACGGCATTGGGTGACAAGCAACTGCGAAACAACTTTCGCACTGCGATGGACTCTCTGATGACAAAACGGGCAGCGTCCTTCAGCGATGCCCATGAAAGAGAACATTTGCGAGCGCTGGGCAACGCTGTCCGCGCCCGTGCGTTATCGAAGTTGCCCGACCTGCTCGAGCAACTTGAACAGAACCTGACCCGCAACGGTGTGACAGTGCACTGGGCGGAAACGGTGGACGAAGCCAATGGCATCGTCCTCTCGATCATCCGCGCTCACGAGGGGCGGCAAGTGATCAAGGGCAAATCGATGGTCAGCGAAGAAATGGAGATGAACCATTTCCTCGCTGAACGGGGCATTGAATGCCTGGAATCGGACATGGGCGAGTACATCGTCCAGCTCGACCACGAGAAGCCTTCACACATTATTATGCCGGCGATCCACAAGAATGCCGGTCAGGTCGCGTCCTTGTTCCATGACAAACTTGGCGTGGAATACACCAAGGACGTTGACCAACTCATTCAGATCGGTCGCAAAGTCTTGCGGCAGAAATTCTTCGAAGCGGACATCGGCGTCTCAGGCGTCAACTTCGCCGTGGCCGAAACCGGCACCTTGCTGCTGGTGGAGAACGAAGGCAACGGGCGCATGACCACCACGGTGCCGCCGGTACACATCGCGGTCACCGGCATCGAAAAAGTCGTGGAAAACCTGCGTGACGTGGTGCCGCTGGTGTCACTGTTGACCCGCTCGGCCCTCGGCCAGCCGATCACTACCTACGTCAATATGATCTCCGGCCCACGCAAGGCCGATGAACTCGATGGCCCGCAGGAAGTGCACCTTGTGCTGCTGGACAACGGTCGCAGCCAGGCCTTTGCCGACAGTGAATTGCGCCAGACCCTGAACTGCATTCGCTGCGGCGCCTGTATGAATCATTGCCCGGTCTACACTCGAATCGGCGGCCACGCTTATGGGGAGGTTTACCCTGGGCCTATCGGAAAAATCATCACGCCGCACATGGTCGGCCTGGCGAATGTCCCGGATCATCCGAGTGCGTCATCGCTGTGTGGTGCTTGCGGCGAAGTCTGTCCGGTAAAAATTCCTATCCCTTCCCTACTGCGACGCCTGCGGGAAGAGAACGTCAAAGCCCCGGATAGCCCGCATCAAGTGATGCGCGGCCAGGGCAGCAAGTATTCGCGCAAGGAGCGTTTTATCTGGAATGCCTGGGCGAAACTCAACAGCTCACCGACGCTGTATCGACTGTTCGGCTTTGTCGCCACGCGTCTGCGTGCCCTCGCACCGAGCAACGTCGGCCCCTGGACGCAAAACCACAGCGCCCCGAAACCGGCTGCCCGCTCACTGCACGACATGGCCCGCGAGCATCTGGCCAAACAGGGAGATCGCTGATGAGCGCCAAGCAAAACATCCTCGCCAAGTTACGGAAAAGTCTGACCGGCACAACGCCCGTGCCTGACGAGTTCGACGTCGAACTGGTGACAGCGCCGTACACCTACGCACCCGAACAACGCATTCCGCAGCTGCGCAAACTGATGGAAGCGGTGCACACAGAAATCCACCTGACGTCCGGCGAAGCCTGGCCTTCGTTGCTTGCTCAGTTGCTGCAGGATCGTCAGCTGCCCAGCCTGTTGATCGCGCCGACGACGCCGCACGGTCAACGTGTCACTCAGCACTGGGCGAAAAATCCTGGCTTGCCGACGCTCAAGGCCTACGACCGCCCGGTGGAAGAATGGAAAGCCGAGCTGTTCAACGACACACCGGCCAGCCTGACCACCACCCTCGGCGCAATCGCCGCCACAGGTAGTCTGATTCTCTGGCCGACGCGGGAAGAACCGCGCTTGATGAGCCTGGTGCCCCCCGTACATTTCGCCCTGCTCAAGGCCAGTGAAATCCGTGACAACTTCTATCAGGTGCAGCAGGAGTTCAACTGGGCTCACGGCATGCCGACCAACGCGCTGCTGGTGTCCGGCCCGTCGAAAACGGCCGACATCGAACAAGTCCTGGCTTACGGTGCCCACGGCCCGAAAGACCTGGTGGTTTTGATCCTGGAGGACCAATGACTCTACCGGCGACTTTCCTGCGAGATGCGCAGCAACTGATACCTCAAGAACGACGGTTCGACGACCCGCTGTCGACATTGGCGTTCGGCACCGATGCCAGTTTCTACCGGTTGATTCCGCAATTGGTGATCCGCGTCGAGTCTGAAGATGAAGTGGTGGCGCTGCTGAAACTGGCGCAACGGGATCAGGTTCCGGTGACCTTCCGCGCCGCCGGCACCAGCCTGTCCGGCCAGGCCATCAGCGATTCGGTGCTGATCGTGCTTGGGGATAACTGGAACGGACGCGAGATCCGCGGCCACGGCACGCAAATCCGTCTGCAGCCGGGCGTCATCGGCGCGCAGGCCAACGCGTGGCTGGCGCCGTTCGGACGCAAGATCGGTCCCGACCCGGCCTCGATCAACGCCTGCAAAATCGGCGGTATCGTCGCCAATAACGCCAGCGGCATGTGCTGCGGCACGGCGCAAAATACCTATCACACGCTGGCCGGTATTCGCCTGGTGCTCGCCGACGGCAGCCGCCTCGACACCGAAGATGCGGCGAGTGTAGCGGCGTTTCGTGAGAGCCACGCAGCGTTGCTTGAACGTTTAGCGACACTGGGCCGCGAGACCCGCGCCAATTCCGAACTGGCTGCAAAAATACGCCACAAATACCGTCTGAAAAATACCACTGGCCTGTCACTTAACGCCCTGGTGGATTACGACGAGCCTGTGGATATCTTGAGCCACTTGCTGGTGGGTTCCGAAGGCACGCTGGGGTTCATCAGTGCCGTGACCTACGACACGGTGATCGACCACCCGAACAAGGCCTCGGCACTGATCGTATTCCCGGATGTGGAGACCTGCTGCAACGCCGTCACCGTGCTGAAAAGCCAACCGGTGTCGGCCGTGGAACTGCTCGACCGTCGCAGTCTGCGTTCAGTGCAGAACAAACCCGGCATGCCGGATTTCGTACAGCACCTGTCGAACAATGCCTGCGCGCTGCTGATCGAATCCCGCGCCGCGTCGTCGACTTTGCTGCACGAGCAACTGGCGCAAATCATGGCGTCGCTGACTTCGTTCCCAGTGGAAAAACAGGTCGACTTCACCGAAGACCCAATCGAGAACGCCCGCCTCTGGGCCATTCGCAAGGACACCTTCCCCGCCGTCGGCGCGGTGCGCAAAACCGGCACCACGGTGATCATCGAAGACGTGACCTTCCCGGTAGAGCAACTGGCCATCGGCGTGAATCGTCTGATCGAGTTGTTCGACAAGCATCACTACGACGAAGCGATCCTTTTCGGACACGCGCTGGAAGGTAATCTGCACTTCGTCTTCACCCAAGGCTTCAACAACCCGGAAGAAGTCGCACGCTATCAGGCGTTCATGGACGACGTGGCGCAGTTGGTCGCGGTGGAATTCGGCGGTTCGCTGAAGGCCGAGCACGGCACCGGTCGCAACATGGCGCCGTTCGTGGAGCTGGAATGGGGCAGCGATGCCTACCAGTTGATGTGGCAGCTCAAACGCCTGCTCGACCCCAACGGCATTCTCAATCCGGATGTGGTGCTCAGCGACGATCCGCAGATTCACCTCAAACACCTGAAGCCGTTGCCGGCCGCCGACGAGATTGTGGATAAGTGCATCGAGTGCGGTTTTTGTGAGCCGGTCTGCCCGTCGAAAGGCCTGACCCTGAGCCCGCGCCAGCGCATTGTGATCTGGCGAGACATTCAGGCAAAAAAACGTGCCGGTGTGGACACCACGGAACTCGAAGCCGCTTACGAATACCAGGGCATCGACACCTGCGCCGCCACCGGGTTGTGCGCACAGCGTTGCCCTGTAGGAATCAACACTGGCGAACTGGTGAAAAAGCTTCGCAGCCGTAAGGCGACGCATACGAAAACTGCCAACTGGCTGGAAGGCAATTTCGCCACCGCGCTGCAAGGCGCCCGTTTCACCCTGCATGTGGCCAATGGCGCGCGGATGCTGCTGGGGGCGCCACGTCTGGCGAAGCTTTCGGCAACGCTGACGAAGTTGTCCAAAGGCCAGGTCCCACAATGGACCAACGCCATGCCGCAGCCAGAAAAAGCCATTCGCTTCAGCCCGATCGTGTCGGACGAGCGCCCTCGCGTGGTGTACCTGGCTGCTTGTGTCTCGCGGGTCATGGGGCCTGCGGCCGGTGATAAAGAGCAAATGTCGCTGTACGACAAAACCCGTGGCCTGCTGGAAAAAGCCGGTTACCAGGTAGTCTTTCCGGACAATCAGGACAGCCTCTGCTGCGGCCAGCCGTTTGCCTCCAAGGGCTACGCCGAACAGGCCGAACACAAGCGCCAGGAACTGATTGGCGCATTACTGCACGCCAGCCGTGGCGGGCTCGATCCGATCTACTGCGACACCAGCCCCTGTACCTTGCGACTGGTTCAGGACCTGGGAGATGTTCGACTGGATCTGTACGACCCGGTGCGTTTCATCCGTACGCATTTGATGGATCGTCTCGACTTCACGCCGCAGGAAGCGCCCATCGCCGTGCATGTCACGTGCAGCACTCAGCACCTCGGGGAAAGCCAGGCGCTGATTGATCTGGCGCGCAAGTGCAGCAAAAACGTGGTCATTCCCGAAGGCATTCACTGCTGTGGATTTGCCGGCGACAAGGGCTTCACCACGCCGGAGCTGAACGCCCATTCGCTGCGTACGCTCAAGGACGCGGTGCAACAGTGCAGCGAGGGGATTTCGACCAGCCGCACCTGTGAGATCGGTCTGACGCAACATGGCGGAATCGACTACCACGGGCTGGTCTATCTGGTGGATAGGGTCACACAGCCGAGGGGCATCTGAAGAAAAATAGAACCCTGACAAATCGTCGTAGTCCACTGGTTAAGCCCGGACATAGCCGGGCCTTACCCAACCTCGGCAGCCCGTTCTGATGGCCGGTAAACACCTGAGCCCTCAGTTCAAGGAGATACTCATGAAACGTTCTGTACTGTTAGGTCTGTTCGTTACTGTCTCGCTGATGGCATCCCCCTCGTTTGCCGCTGAAGACCTCTGTGCGGTCAACATTAAAACCATCGAAAATGCCAGGGCACAGACTCCTCCAGAAATGTCTGATCAGGTAATGGACAGCGTCAAGCAAGCCAAAGCCGATCAGGCAAAAGGCACCAAGGAAGGGACTGACGATTGCATCGCCGAGACAGAACAAACGATCAAGCAAATCAAGGACGCGAACAAAGGCGGGAAGTAACCCGGCACAATGCAGACCTTCGGGTGGGCTTTCCTGGCGTTCAACTCGCAGGCTTGTTGCTCATCAAGATTCACAGAGCAACAGGCCAGGGAGCGCTCAGGATGGCTCCACCCAATGCGAAACAAACCAAAACCCGCTAACTGCGGGTTTTGTTGCTTCTGGGGCTTGGGCATGCATGGACCTTTTTTCCATAGCCTTTGGGTGAAAAGCGAATTCTTGCGCAGCGTCGTAGTCTTTTAGTTAGGGCCGATCAATCGTGGCTTGTTTTTCGACCTCGGCCGAGCCCCCGTCCCTATGGCAGCACCGAGACTACCCGTACAAGGAAATATCCATGAAACGTACCGCGATCGCTGGTTTGCTCATGTCTGCTGCACTGTTGGCTTCTCCCGTATTTGCAGCGGACAACGACCTGTGTACGAGCAAGCTGCAACAGCTCAAAGCCAAAGTGAATGCACTGCCGGCGAGCCCTGACAACACCACAATGGAGATCAAAAGACTGCTGGCCAGCGCCGAAGCTTCAAAAGCTGCCGGGGACGACAAAAAATGCGTCACCGAGGCCACCCAGGCATTGTCGCTGGCAAACTGAGCAAAGATCCCAACTCATGATCACTCGCGCCAAGCACCGGGTGGCCTTCTGAGCCACGTTGGCGTACACTGCGCAGGCTTGCTGCTCACTTTGATTCACAGAGCAACAGGCACGGGGCCGTTTAGGATTCGACGCCGGTCGCGAAACTTTAGGTGCATGCCGAGTTGGTAACAGAACTCGTAAATCCACTGTTGCAACTTCTTATAGTTGCCAATGACGAAACCTACGGGGAATACGCTCTCGCTGCGTAAGCAGCCTTAGCCCTTCCCTTCTGGTACCTTCGGGTCCAGCAATCATCAGGGGATGTCTGTAAACCCAAAGTGATTGTCATATAGAACAGAATCGCCGTGCAGTACGTTGTGGACGAAGCGGCTAAAACTTACACAACTCGCCCAAAGCACCCTGCCCGTCGGGTCGCTGAGGGTTAACTTAATAGACACGGCTACGCATGTAGTACCGACAGCGGAGTACTGGCGGACGGGGGTTCAAATCCCCCCGGCTCCACCAAACAAGCTAGACAAAAAAGGCACTTGGCGATTATCGCAAGTGCCTTTTTTGTGTCCGCATGGTTGGGCTTCGCTCGTTGATCAGTCGCCAGGCAGCCTGACGAAAGGAGCAGCGTCTCTTCAGGATCGCGCATTCGTTGCAACATCTACCCCCCACATCGCCATCAGTCACAAGGGGTGGCTATAGCAACGCCTTGATCACGCGTTGTCGCTGAAAATAAAGAAAGCCGCAAATCCTCGGAAAATTGAATTTTTACGGCTTTTTTACCTGGGCGCTCTCCATTCGATTCGGCCAACCACCTAAAACGCCACACCTCCATACGCGGTGCGCCATAGCAAACGATTTGATGAGTACATGACCCACGACTACTTCAGGATTTCGCATCGGACCCTATTCAGTACATAAGGACCGAACTGTTGTGTGCTTAAATATTTTAAGACACCGCCATGATGCTCACCGCAATAAATATCAAGATACTCAAGCATCTTTTCACTGGATATCACGGGCACTCCAGTCTTATCCAGAAGTTTATCAACCATCCCTCGACCTCCTGCAGCCTCTGAAAAAGCGACTGAAAAAGGCGCAAGCGTAGAAACGCCAAGACCGTAAAACTGATACTGCATCGCCGTCGTTGCAGCGCCCATTACAGGATAAATAGCTTCAAAGGGTACGCCAACACCCCATACAACTATCGGGTAATCAGGGAAGTCGTGAAAAGATTCACTGGCTGCTACTATTCTATTTTTTGAGCCTTCAACTTCCGGATATAAATTTACCACCGTGATCAACGCAGCCACAAGCGGGATAGCGACACTCAACTTCTTGCGCCACCCCGAAGCCATCACAGTAAAAAACGGAGCAATTAACAGCAAGCCGACAAGTGGAACATATACCCGCAAGATCCCAGGGCGCCCCAACAACCCAAATGCAAACATCGCAGAAACACACAAACCCCAACTTACCGCCAATCGCCAACTTGGCCTGATTAATAGCAACGATAACGCAGCCAATACAGAAACCAAGAGCACAGGATGCCACAAGACCTGGATTCCTAACCAACCGTTACCCAGTGCAATGTCCTGAGTCGGCACGGCGCCCAACTCGTCCAGCATTGCCTGTAATACTTGCGGCTTTGCAACAACTGAATCCACAAAAAACCAGTTTTCTATCAGGCTTACATCATTAGAACTGTAACTATGGTGCGATAGAATATCCTGCCGCTGTTTAAGGTTTTCTGCAGCACCAAAATCCGTAAAAGGGGCGCGCGCTGGGTTAAGCTCACTGAATGCTCCCCATTCGTCGCCCTGATAGGCTCGGTGGTCGATGAAGGCTGCTACTGCCACCGCCAAAGCGAGAACAACAAAAGAAATTTTCGCCTGTCTTAGTAAAAGTATTTTTTTCCAGCGAAGTAGCGGCCATGCAACGAGAAGCACCAGCAAAAACTCATGACTTCTAATCATATAGCTAAAAAAGGCTAGAACACAGCCGTACACCAACATTCGAAAATCACGTTCCCTCTCATACAAATGCCAGCAGACAAAGGCGGCCACCATCAAAAAACCAGAGTTAATGGTGAATTGAGGAAAAAGTGTTGGGCGCGCAAGCAAAAGTACTAATACAGACAAACAACCCAAGTAACTCACGCCAAGCCGGAACAGCCCATTAACAACAAACGCCCCAACTACAACCAGAGTCCCCATGGTAGCAATGGAATAACCTAATACACCATTAACTTCCGGAATAAATCGTACAAAGTACCCCCACAAAACGTTTGAAAACATAAGAGTCGGTGGAGAACCACTGGATGCAATACCGTAACCATGAGCGATCATCGACATTGCAACATCATCATTTGTTTCCCATATCGGAAACAACAATGAACAAAGCAACAATACAAAACAAGTGACCAGAGCGAAAGAGCCGGCTAAAATCAGGCACTTCGAATTCATGACTGGCTTAACTTTAAAATCAATCACAAACTTCCACCATTTCTTCCACAAAGACAACCAGCATGACGACATCCTTTGCTGCAGCACGACCACTGTTATTTTTTTAACAACTATTAAATTAGACGATACTTTACAATAAAGCCCTGCGCTCCACCTATTGTTTTTCTAAAATATTTCGGTATCAGCCGGCTGTTAAAACAGTACCACGATCCGGACGTCTACTCATACTGGTCGTGTTTTTTGTTGAGCTCCCACCACTCTCGGTCGACGTAATGTCCTGGCTCAGAAAAAGGCTCCTGGTGGTTTTCCCAGTGCCTTTTTTTGTGCCAGTAGAATCGCCAACGAGACTACATCAACGTGTCGCACTCCAGGTCTTCCTGCGCCGTGGACAGTCGTTGCACACCAGCAACGACAGCGTGAACCCGTAACCAAAGAAGCCTCGGCCAAGGCGAATTACCGCTCTTCAGTAAGCAAGCATGCTCACCGAAAGAGCGCCCTTCTCCACAGCAATGACTTTGCGCCGCGTCAATCGGGCAAGTTCGGCGAGTTTCGCTTGCGTGAGGCCACGATTCATACGCTTTCTGCGTTTTTTTCTATGAACGAAGTTTCATGGCCCTCCTACACTCAATCCGCACAAGCCCACAACGCAGAGTCGCCATGACCACCCTCAAAGACCGCTTGAAGCAAGGCAAGGACGCTCGAAAAAACTGCCCTCGCAGTGCTCAGGCGGCCACCGGAAAAACCAATCGTGACCCGCTGCCACTGATCAAGCGCTCCAGCGAGGGACGGGTCAATTCTCTGGTCGAGTTGCGCTACGGCCGCATGCTGGTGTCGCCATTCACCTTTTATCGCGGCAACGCGCTGTTGCAGGCTCACGACCTGGCCGGCACGGCGAACATGGGTCTGGTGTTGACGATCTGCGGTGACAGTCACTTGATGAACTTCGGCGGTTTCGCCACGCCAGAGCGCAACCTGCTGTTCAGCGTCAATGACTTCGATGAGGCCCATCCCGGCCCCTGGGAGTGGGATGTCAAACGTCTGGTGGCGAGTTTCATGGTGGCCGCCCGTGACCTGCGCCACGGCGAAACCGTGGAAGAAAACGTCTGCCGCGAAGTGGTCGCCGCGTATCAGCAAACGATGCTCGAATGCGCGGAGCAAAGCGCGTTGGAGACTTGGTACGAGTCCATCAGTTATGACGATCTGCGGCAACAGGCGAGTAAAGCCACGCTGGAGCACGTGGAGCGCGCCATCGCCAAAGCCGAACGCCGCACCCATGCCGAATTGTTGCCGAAAATCAGTGAACGTGACGCCGCAGGCCGTCTGATCATTCGCGATGACCTGCCGGAAATTTTCCATCTGCACAAAAACACCACGCTGCTGGATGCCGACGATGACTGGCTGCGGCTCGCGGACTGGCGACCGCTCTACGAGACGTTCATGAGCGAATATCGGGCGACCCTGCAAGCCGACCGGCGCGGGCTGCTGTCGCGCTTCAATGTTCAGGACCTGGCGTTCAAAGTGGTCGGTGTCGGCAGTGTCGGCACGCGCTGCCTGGTGGCGCTGCTGACTGACGAGCAAGAGTTCCCGTTGTTCCTGCAATTCAAGGAAGCACGGCGGTCGGTGCTCGCCGATTACGTGAAGGCCAAGTCTCGCGTGCGGCACAACGGCCAGCGCGTGGTCGATGGTCAACGGCTGATGCAGTCCGCCAGTGATCTGTTCCTCGGCTGGACCACCGGCCCCAACGGTCGCCATTTTTACGTGCGCCAGTTGCGCGACATGAAAATCTCTGCCGAACTGGAAACCTTCGACGCCGAAGCCTTTGCCGCCTATGGCCGAATCTGCGGCCGCGCCCTCGCCCGTGCACATGCCAAATCGTCCGGGCATGCCGCGCAGATCAGCGGTTATATCGGCAAAAGCGATGCACTGGCCGATGCGCTGTTCAAGTATGCGAAATCCTATACCGAACAGAATGACCAAGACTTCGAACGCTTCCAGCAAGCCTGTCGCAAGGGGCGTTTGCGGGCACGGTCGGAGGCGGACTTTGCGGCCGATCATTTGCCGTAAGCCCCGACTTTGCCGCGGCGCAGATGAATTTTTCTTCACCCCATCGCGCCCCGGCAACCGGTACATTGCGCTCGCTCATTCAAGAAACTACGGTTTGCCCGCCCTCCCGCGGGCTTTTTTTTTGGTTCTTCACGGATTACCGGGAAAGACGCTCTTGGTCTTCATGAAAAAGAATTCGCTGTCCCGGTAACCGTACGCCATCCGCTTGATGACTTTGCTCACGGATTACGCGTACGACCGCAGTCGCCTGTAGGAGCGAGCCTGCTCGCGATGGCGGCTTCACTGTCGATAAAAATGTCGTCGTCATTGCAGGACATCTCCTACCAAAAACGAAGAAAACGCCCACAGATTTTTAAGGTTGTTGCTCGGAAGCGGGCTCTTTAGTCTTTGCTTGTCACTGAAAACTCAGTGATCGGGTGTGAGAACCTGGCAACTTATGGTCATACAGAGCCTGTAACCGCATAATCGCGCCAGCTTATCCGCTGTCCGCAAATGCGTTATGGCGGCTGTGTGCGGGCAGACTTTGGTCTGGCCCGGGTGTCCATAACCGGTTTTCTCACCCCGCACATAGCTGCCACCTCTTAGCCGCGTGAGAAACGGCAAGCGGCGGCTCCAACGCAAAAGGAAAATTTGTATGGACAAATTAATCCCCGATCCCCCGACTACCTCCCCATACCGCCCCAGCCCCTTCTTCACGATCCTTCCCGACATCGGCACTGAAAACCTCCTCGCCCATGCCTGCGAGTCATTGGCATCCGCCAGCGTCATGACCAGCGATTTAGCCACCTACCTCGATGGTTCACAGCGCAACACCGCGCTGGCCATTGCGCAGATCATCATGCTGGCAGAGCTGGCAGTGAACCAGGCACTGGATAACGTTGATCCGCAGGAGTAGGCAGGCATACCGCGTCATCGTTAATCGCGAGCAGGCTCGCTCCCACACTGGACCGCGTTCCCTTGCGGGAGCGAACCTGCTCGCGATGACGGACGGCCAGCCGACAGTGATGTCATCTGATCCACCGGTACATCCAGCCGCGCTCGCCCATAAAACGCCAACGCCGTCAGTAAACACGCCAGCCACACAAAGATCCCGGCCCAGAACGTGTGGGACATGTAGTGCCAGCCTTGCAGGACCCGCGTCGTGCCGTAGACAAAACCGAGCAGCAGCGAGCCGTACATCAGCGCTTTCGAATAGCGCCAGCGATAGCGGCGCGCCACGAAGTACAACGCCAGCATGGTGAACCCGCCCGAAGCATGCCCGCCCGGCCAGCAGCGCCCCTCACCCGCTTCCCTGAACAGTTGGAAGTTTTCGTACCACTCCATGTGGGCAATTTTCCCGCCATACAGGGTCGTTTCAATTGGGCAATACACGCTGGTGTGCGCCTTGAGGAAATGGATCACCCCGGTGCAAATGGCAAACGCGAACACCACAAACAGAAAATCCCGACGATGGTCATAGGCAAACTTCAGCACCGGAGCGGCTTTGCTCCGCTCCAGGAATCGGCCAAGACGCGGACGCTTTTGCGGGTTGATCAGCGGCCAGACAAACGACAGCATCGCGCCGATCAAGGCAATTTCAGCAGTCCAGTTCGGAATGATGCGCGCCCATTTATGGGTGAGTTTTTCAAAGAAGTGAACCTGATCGAGCGGGAAGGTCTGGGTCAGCGGATCAAAAAAAAGATTACTGAACGCGATGTCGATTTTGGTCATGTCGAACATCAGAAAAACGACGGCTGCGCAGGCCAATGGAATACCGAAGTTGAAATAGTAAAAACGCATGGGATTACTCATTGGCTGGTCACCGAGCGCCAGTCGGAAGCTTCGATATAACCAAGCATTCGCGGCGCCTGTAGCGATTCGGCGGAGATAAACAAAGAGGCGCCATAGCCAAGAGTGGCCGTCGGCAACTTGAGGCCTTTCTCGATCTGCGCCATGCATTCACTGTGGGTCACCAGAATCAGATTACGCCCTGGCACTTTGTGCGCCAGCGCGTCACGCAACATAGTGCCCTTGCAATTGATCAACCACTCCTCATGAGTACTCACCTTGTTGAACATGTAGGAGGCCGTCTGCGCGGTCCGCATCATCGGGCTGTTGTAAATGTCAGCCTCGCCCAGGCCGAGCCTTTCGAATTGCGCACCGACACTCACGGCGACGCTGCGCGAACGATCCGTGATGCCGTCATTGCCCGTCAGACACGCGGCCGTCGAGTGATCGCAGCGCTCGACATGGCGCACCAGCACAATCATGTCGCCCTTGGCCCAACCGGATAACAACGCCCGGGCGCCCGAGACATTGCCATGGGCCAGGTCCGGAACGGCGGCAGGCCGCAATAGCCAGACGGTCAACGGGATCACCAACAGCGCCGAGGCGAGTACCACTGCGGTGTTTCGATAGCGGGTAAAACGGCTCAGATCAATCGAGCGTTTGACCCCGAACAGACTCAGTCTCAATTCCACATCAGGCCGCCTCACCGGCATGCATCACTTACATTCGATGCCGCGAGGGTAGAGAGGCTCGCGTCGGCAGCCGGTGAAACCCATGTGAAAAAAAGCTTAAGCCCCCTGCAAAAACTTTTGTTACAGAACCGTCTGACAAAATCCTTTCAGCTCTCGCGATTGCTGCCGATACAGACCTGCTACACACCCTTGGCTACCAAAAACAACAATCTTCCAGCCAACCGACGACCAAAAGCGCAACGTTCCTGGAGGAATTTGATGAATAGCTGGTTCGGCAACATCAGCGTGAACATGAAACTGGGCCTGGGGTTTGGCCTGGTCCTGGCACTGACCTGCGTCCTCGCCCTGACCGGCTGGACGAGCCTGGGCAGCCTGATTGACCGCAGCAACTGGATGAGCGACATCACCCAGCTCAATGCCGGCCTGACCAAACTGCGTGTGGTTCGCTTGCAATACATGCTGACCAACGGCGATGAAACCACCGCGCAGAACGTCCAGACCACCCTGGATGCGTTTGCCGCTCAGCAACAAGCGCTGCTGGTGAAGTTCAAGAGCCCGGAAAACCTCAAGCTGCTCAAAGAGCAAGGTACGCAAATTGACGCGTACAAAACGTCCCTGAACAAAATGCGCAGCGCCTACCGCGCCGGCAACAGCGCGCGCGACGCCATGGGCGCCAACGCGGAAAATGCGAATTCGCTGATCAACGCCATCAGTACCCGCGTACAACAAATGCCGTTGAGCGATCAGCGCTTCGAACAATTCCAGGCCATCACCGCCGCCAAGGAAGCGTTCATGCTGGCCCGCTACGAAGTGCGCGGTTATACCGCGACCACCAACGCCGAGACCGAGCAGAAAGCCGTCGGCCAACTGGACGCGGCCATCGCCAGCCTGAAACAGCTCAATGTGCAATTCGCCGACACTATGCTGGACGAGTTGCGCCAACTGGAAACGGCATTGAGCAATTACCGCAGCGCTTTGCAGGCTTATAAAGCCGCGAGCAACGATGCTGTGCAGGCGCGCAAGGAAATGACCGATCAGGGCGCCGCCATCGTGACCCTGAGTGAGCAGCTGTATCAGATCCAGCTCGACCGTCGTGACGCCGAAAGCGCACAAGCCCGCACCCTGCAACTGATCAGCACCTTGCTGGCGTTGCTGGTCGGGATCATTGCCGCCGTCATCATCACCCGTCAGATCACCCGCCCGCTGCGCGACACGCTGGCAGTGGTCGAGCGCATCGCCGGCGGCGACCTGTCCCAGGACGTCAAAGTGACGCGCCGCGATGAACTCGGCGTGCTGCAACAAGGCATCGCGCGCATGGGCGTGACCCTGCGTGACCTGATCAGCGGTATCCGCGACGGCGTCACCCAGATCGCCAGCGCCGCCGAAGAACTGTCCGCCGTGACCGGGCAGACCAGCGCCGGCGTTAACAGCCAGAAGATCGAGACCGATCAGGTGGCCACCGCCATGCACGAGATGACCGCCACCGTGCAGGAAGTCGCGCGCAATGCCGAGGAAGCTTCACAAGCAGCGGCCGCCGCCGACGGCGAAGCCCGCGAAGGCGACAAAGTGGTCAACGAAGCCATCGCCCAGATCGAGCGCCTGGCCAGCGAAGTGGTGCGTTCCACCGAAGCCATGAGCGTGCTGCAACACGAAAGCGACAAGATCGGCAGCGTCATGGACGTGATCAAGGCCGTGGCCGAACAGACCAACCTGCTGGCGCTCAACGCTGCCATTGAAGCGGCACGTGCCGGTGAAGCCGGTCGCGGTTTTGCCGTGGTGGCCGACGAAGTGCGTGGCCTGGCCCAGCGCACGCAGAAATCCACCGAGGAAATCGAAGGCCTGGTGGCCGGTTTGCAGAACGGTACGCAACAAGTGTCCGCCGTGATGAACAACAGCCGCGCCCTCACCGACAGCAGCGTCGCCCTGACCCGCAAGGCCGGCGTATCACTTGAAAACATCACCCGCACGGTGTCCAACATCCAGTCGATGAACCAGCAGATCGCTGCCGCCGCCGAACAGCAAAGCGCCGTAGCCGAAGAGATCAGCCGCAGCATCATCAACGTACGCGACGTGTCCGAACAGACCGCCGCTGCCAGCGACGAAACCGCTAAATCCAGTGTTGAACTGGCGCGGTTGGGTAATCAGTTGCAGATGATGGTGAGTCACTTCAGGGTTTGACGTTCACTTTGCGGTGAAGCAAAGGCCCATTCGCGGGCAAGCCTCGCTCCTACAGGATTGATGTCGTTCGGAAAATCATCTGAACAACATCAATCCTGTAGGAGCGAGGCTTGCCCGCGAATGCAATCAACAGACAACGGATACCTGGGATCAGCCCTTAGCCTCGCTTTCACCGCCTTAACGCAGAGGCAGATCTAACTCGATACCACCACTCTCTCTGAATCGATTATTGATTCGACTCCCCAAACCGCAGGTACGACCATTCGGGTCGAGCGCTTTCCTCAAGATGAAGAGAGCCTCCTCTTCAACTGAACGGCAATTACTCTCTGCCGCGATTCGCAATTGCTCGTAGATCTGCTGATCAAGATTGCCAATGGTAATGCTGGCCATAAGCGCCTCCTGTGCTCGTCGAAATTGAACGGACGACACTATCACGAGGCGTGATTTTTCCTGCCGCGTTACACACTAATCGCATTGGTAAACACCAACCGATTCCCGAACGGATCGGCGATGGTCATGTCCTGGCTGCCCCACGGCATGGCCTGGATCTGTGGGTGCGAAAACGTGTAGTCCTTGGCCAGCAATTGCTGCTGAAACGCCTCCAGCTCATCGGTCTCGATGCGCAGCGCCGAGCCCGGCGTGCTGTCGCCGTGATGTTCCGACAGGTGCAACACGCATTCGCCCCGGGAGACTTGCAGGTACAGCGGGAAATTCGGCTCGAAACGGTGCTGCCAGTCGATCTTGAAACCGAGGAAGTCGACGTAGAACTCCACGGCTTTGTTTTCGTCGAAAATCCGCAGGATCGGGGTGGTTTTGCCGAAGCTCATCAAGTTGCTCCCAGACTGGTAAGGCCCAGAGTGTAGCCGGGCTAGTGTCAGCGCTTCGGCTTGGCGATGGCTTTCTTTAATTGCAATGTGCCACCACGTGAAGCAGTTCAAAAGATTTGTCGACTGGCTGATCGCTTTCGCCGGCAAGCCTGGCTCCTACAGGGGTTTGTGGAGGCTCTGAAAACCGTCACGCAAATCGCCTTCCCGCGCCAGGAACCGCCCTTCCCGCTTCCCGTTCGCCTGCCCTTCGCTGTAACTCAACACACCGTTGACCCACACCCCGTCGATGCCTTCTGCCGCCCGTTGCGGGTCGTTGAAATCCGCGACATCACGAATCGTTGCAGGATCGAACAACACCAGGTCAGCCCAATGCCCTTCACGGATTTCACCGCGCTCCTTCAAGCCGAATCGCGACGCGGACAACCCGGTCATTTTGTGTACCGCGGTGTGCAGCGGAAACAGCCCGACATCGCGACTGAAATGTCCGAGGACGCGTGGGAAAGCGCCCCACAAACGTGGATGCGGGAATGGGTCTTCCGGCAAGCCGTCGGAGCCGACCATCGACAGCGGATGCGCGAGGATGCTTCGTACGTCTGCCTCGTCCATTCCGTAGTACACCGCGCCAGCCGGTTGCAGCCGGCGAGCGGCTTCCAGCAGCGGAACGTTCCACTCGGCGGCGATATCCATCAGGTCGCGGCCACCGAGTTCCGGGTGCGGCGTGGACCAGGTGATGGTGATGCGGTGCGCATCGGTCACTTGCTTGAGGTCCAGGGTCGAAGAGCTCGCCGCGTAGGGATAACAATCGCAGCCCACCGGGTGGGTTTTCGCGGCCTCTTCAAGTGAGGCCAACAGTTGCGGACTCCGCCCCCAGTTACCGGCGCCGGCACATTTGAGGTGGGAAATGATCACCGGTGATTGCGCATGACGGCCGATCTGGAACGCCTCGTCCATGGCCTCCAGCACGGGCTCGAATTCGCTGCGCAAATGGGTGGTGTACACCGCGCCGAACGCGGTCAGTTCTTCGGTCAGTTGCATCACTTCATCGGTGGACGCCGAGAACGCGCTGGCGTACGCCAGACCAGTGGACAGACCCAACGCGCCGGCTTCAAGGCTTTCGCGCAGTTGCTCACGCATCGCGCTGATTTCATCCGGCGTGGCCGTGCGAAACAGGTCATCAAGGTGATTGCTGCGCAACGCGGTGTGGCCGACCAGAGCGGCGACGTTCAACGTGGTGTTCGCCGCTTCGACCGCCGCACGGTAGTCGCGGAACGTTGGGTAAACAAAGGCCGCCGAGGTGCCGAGCAGGTTCATCGGGTCTGGCGGATCGCCCTTCAAACTCACCGGCGAAGCGCTGATCCCGCAGTTGCCGACGATCACCGTGGTCACGCCCTGGCTGAGCTTGGGCAGCATTTGCGGCTGGCGGATCACCACCGTGTCGTCGTGGGTGTGCACGTCGATGAAACCCGGTGCCAGCACTCGGCCGGCGGCGTCGATTACTTCGCGGGCAGTGGCGTCGTGCAGGTCGCCGATGCGCTCGATGCGGCCATGCAGAATCGCCACGTCGGCGGGGTAACCGGGGGCGTTGCTGCCGTCGATGATCAGGGCGTTGCGAATCAGCGTGTCGTACATCATGTCAGTCTCCCAGCGGCAAGTGATCGTCGCCGCCGCGGTAATCGTCGAGGGCGAGTTTGATCCGCCGCAGACGTTCTTGATTGTCTTCAGGATTGGCCAGCGCCAGCTCGGTTGCGAGCACGTCGATGGCCAGCAGCATGCCGTAGCGCGCCGCCGTGGGTTTGTAGATGAACGAGGTTTCCGCACTTTGCAGCGGCAGCACGATGTCGGCCAGTTGCGCCAACGGCGAGTCGCTGCGTGTGATGGCCAGAATCCTTGCGCCGTAGTTGCGGGCCACTTCCACCGTTTCGAGCAACTCGGGGGTGATGCCGGTCAGCGAGCAGACGATGACCACGTGCTCGGCACTGAGGCTGGCGGCGGTGACCCGCATCATCACCGGGTCGTGGCACACCGAAATCGGGTAGCCGAAGCGCACCAGCCGCACTTGCAGTTCATCGCTGCACAAGGTCGAGCAACCGCCCATGCCGAAGGCATGAATCATCCGCGCCTTGCCCAACAGCTTCACCGCGTCGGCGAAGCGCGACTCGTCGAACGCCGACAGGTGCTGACGCAACGTCGACTCAATATCGCCGACGATCTGCCCGTAGAACGCCGACTGATCGGGCGTGCCCGCCGGGTCGAGAAAACGGCTGCCGACGCCGCTGGCCTGTGCCAGTTGCAGGCGCAGGTCGCGCAAGTCGCGGCAACCCACCGTGCGGGCGAAACGCGACAGCGTGGCGGTGCTGACTTCCGCTCTCAGCGCCAGCTCGTCGAGGCTGGCGGCAGAGGCAAATCCTACGTCGTCGAGCATCAGCCGCGCGATGCGTCCTTCGCCAGCGCTGAAGGAATCCTGACGGGCGCGGATCTGGTAGAGGATGTCCATGGCAGGCGGCTCCGGTTAAATCAGGTAAGAAAGACCCACGGTCAGCGCGAAGGCGACCAGCGAAATAATGGTCTCCAGCACGGTCCAGGTCTTGAACGTCTGGGTAACGCTCATGTTGAAGTATTCCTTGATCAACCAGAAGCCGCCGTCGTTGACGTGGGAAAAGATCACCGACCCGGCGCCCGTCGCCAGCACCAGCAACTCCGGATGCGGATAACCCAGACCAATGGCCACCGGCGCGACAATGCCGGAGGCGGTGGTCATGGCCACGGTGGCGGAACCGGTGGCGATGCGCATCAACGCGGCGAACAGCCAGCCCATCAGCAGCGGCGACAGGTGAAATTCGTGGGCCAGGCTGACGATCTGGTCGGTGACCCCGGCGTCCACCAGAATCCGGTTCAAGCCGCCGCCGGCGCCGACCAGCAAGGTGATGCTGGCCGTCGGCGCCAGGCATTCGTTGGTGAACTTGAGGATCGATTCGCGGTTGAAGCCTTGGGCGAGGCCGAGGGTCCAGAAGCTCAGCAGGGTCGCCAGCAACAGCGCGATCACCGAGTTGCCGATGAACAGCAAAAACTGGTTGAAACCGCTGCCCGGCGTGGAGATCAGGTTGGCCCAGCCGCCGATCAGCATCAACAGCACCGGCAACAAAATGGTCGCCATGGTGATGCCGAAACCCGGCAGGCTGTCGCGCGGTTCGCGCTCGAGGAACTGGCGTTCCAGCGGGTTTTCCGCCGGCAGTTGAATGCGCGGCACGATGAATTTGGCGTACAGCGGACCGGCAATAATCGCCGTCGGAATGCCGATCAAAATCGCATACATCAACGTCTGCCCCACCGACGCCTGATACACCTGCACCGCCAGCATCGCCGCCGGGTGCGGCGGCACCAGCGCATGCACCACCGACAGCCCGGCGACCATCGGCAAACCGACCATCAGGATCGACACACCCACGCGGCGCGCCACGGTAAACGCAATCGGCACCAGCAACACAAAACCGACTTCGAAGAACAACGGCAGCCCGACCAGAAAGGCGATGCACACCATCGCCCAATGCGCGTTCTTCTCGCCGAAACGGTCGATCAAGGTGCGCGCCACCTGCTCGGCGCCGCCGGACTCGGCCATCATCTTGCCGAGCATCGTGCCCAGCGCCACCACCAGCGCAATGTGCCCCAGGGTCTTGCCGACACCGGCCTCGTAGGCGCCGACCACCCCGGACGGCGGCATGCCGGCGAGCAATGCCAGGCCGATGGACACCAGGGTGATGACGATGAAGGGATTAAGCCGGTAACGGGCGATCAGAACGATCAGCGCGATGATGGCGATGGCGGCATACACCAGCAGCCAATAGCCGAAGGACAGGGTCATGCGGTACTCCTCGAAAGGGTCACGTCGAAAGTTTTGTGAAACTCTTAAAACATTTCGAAGCGCTAAACTCAAACGAGGTGAAAGTAATTTTCGTAGAGGGGTAAGGGTTGTCGCGCAGAGATATGCGAGGTCGGTGAATATGAAAATCAGGCACGCAAACTTTCATCCATTCCCCTGTAGGAGCGAGCCTGCTCGCGATGGGCGTCAACGATAACGCGCACTTCCTGAATCAACGCGTTGTCTGAACGTTTTTCGCGAGCAGGCTCGCTCCTACAGGGAATGGCCGCAGCCCAGAGGATTGATAGATCAGTCGTGACTGACCCGGGCACGCTTGAGCAACTTCTTGCAGCGTTCGGACAGATGCAGCACGCGCAGATGCTTGCCCGCCTTGGCGTAACGTTCGCGCAGGGTCTTCAGCGCCGCGATGGCCGAGTAGTCGACGAAGCTCAGGTGACGACAATCAATCGTCACCACCGACGGGTCGTTGGCAGGATCGAACTGGTTGAGAAACGGTGTAGTCGAGGCAAAAAACAGCGTGCCATGCAGCAGGTAAAGCTTGCTGCCGTCGGTTTCGAGGTGACTGTCGGCATACAGCTCGCGGGCCTGCTGCCAGGCAAAGTTGAGCGCTGCAATGATGATCCCGCAAAGCACGGCGGTGGCCAGGTCGGTGAACACCGTGATGACCGTCACGGCGACGATCACCAGCACATCGTTCAGCGGAACCTTGTTGACCACCCGCAGCGAAGCCCAGGCGAAGGTTTGCTGTGACACCACGAACATCACCCCGACCAGTGCGGCCAGCGGAATGCGCTCGATCAGCGGCGACAAAAACAAAATGAACAGCAGAATCAGCACGCCGGCCACCACGCCGGAAAGCCGACCTCGGCCACCGGAGCTGAGGTTGATCACGGTCTGGCCGATCATCGCGCAGCCGCCCATGCCGCCAAACACACCGGAGACCATGTTGGCCGCGCCCAGCGCCACACACTCACGATCCGGGAAGCCACGGCTCTCGGTGATTTCGTCGGTCAGGTTCAGGGTCAACAGGGTTTCCAGCAGGCCGACCAGCGCCATCAATATTGCGTAAGGGGCGATGATGCGCAGGGTGTCCAGCGTCCACGGAATGTCTGGCAAGGCCAGCGTCGGCAAGCCACCGGCGATGTGCGCCATGTCGCCCAGGGTGCGAGTCGGCAAGCCGAGCAGATACACCGCCAGACCGACACCCAGAATCGCCACCAGCGCTGGCGGCACGGCGCGGGTCAGTCGCGGCAGCAGATAGACGATCGCCATCGTCAGCGCCACCAATCCGCTCATCACATAAAGCGGTGAGCCGCTGAGCCAGTTGTCACCACTCTTGAAGTGTTCCAGTTGCGCCAGCGCGATGATGATCGCCAGGCCGTTGACGAAGCCGAGCATCACCGGATGCGGCACCATCCGCACCAGTTTGCCGAGCTTCAGCAACCCGAACGCCAGCATGATCAACCCGCCCAGCAACACCGTCGCGAGCAAGTACTGCACACCGTGCTGCACCACCAGCGCGACGATCACCACGGCCATCGAACCGGCCGCGCCCGACACCATGCCCGGCCGACCACCGAACAGCGCGGTCAGGGTGCAAATGATGAACGCGCCGTACAGGCCCATCAGCGGATTGAGGTGAGCCACCAGCGCGAAGGCGATGCATTCTGGCAATAAGGCGAAAGAGGTGGTGAGCCCGGCCAGGACATCGGCGCGCAGACGGTTTGCTTTCATGGGGAGGACTGGACACAACTGGGGAAGAGGGGGCGGATGGTACGGAATTGAGGGCGGCCCGGCCAGTTGCGGTGCTGTTGAAGACGCCTTCGCGGGCAAGCCTCGCTCCTACAAGGGTTGTGTCGTTCAACAATTTTATGAACGACGCAAAACCTGTAGGAGCGAGCGGTGCGGCGATCCGACTTGCCCGCGAAGAACGATGACGCGGTCTAAAGCGAACTCACACCATCTCGTTAAGAATCCACTCAACCACCGAAGTCCGCTTCGGCACCCAACCCAGCAACTCCCGCGCATGCTTGCCGCGCACCCGGCTGTTGGAACCCAAACCGTAGTTGGCCATTTCATAACCCCACTCGGCTTCGGCCTCTTTCAGCGGCCAGTCTTGCGGCTCAGCGAGATTCAACGCCTGGGCAATCGCCGTGGTCATGTCGACGAACGACGCTTCACCGCTCTCAACGAAATAGAACGTGCCCGGTACGTTTTTGGTCAGCGCCAGCAGATACAGGGACACCACGTCTTCGATGTGCACGTTGGACCAGATGTTCTGGCCGGTGCCGACATGCCGAACCACGCCACTTTTGCGTGCCTGTTTCAGCAGGCGCGGCAGCTGCACACTGTCGCGATTGACGCCCAGGCTGTGGCCATAGATCAGCGTGTTACAGATGACCGCCGAGTTCACCCCGTCGCTCGCCGCGTCGAGGATCAGGTTGTCGATGGCCACGCGGGCCGCCTTGTCGACAGTAGGCTCCGGCAGCGTGTCTTCATAATAAATGGCGTCGCCGAACTGACCGCCCGACGCATCGCCGACGATGCTCGAACCGCTGGTGTGCAGGAACACCTTGTTGGAACCGCGCAAGGCATTGACCAAGGCTTCCACCGCGCCGCGATGGTCGCTGCTGGCGGCGTTGATCACGGCGTCGGCAGCGCGGGCCTGCTCGGCCAATAGTGCGCTGTCGTCAAGAGTGCCGATGACCGCCGTGATGCCCAACGCGCTCAGCTCATTGGCTTGTTCGCTGCTGCGCACCAGGCCGGTGACCTTGTGGCCAGCGCGAACCAGGCCCGTAGCGATGGAGCCGCCGATGAAACCTGCAGCGCCGGTAACGAATACGTTCATGGAGAAACTCCCTGCGTGAATAAGTGATGCAACGAGTATCAAGCAGTCATCACGACTGAAAAATCCCCGTTGACCCAATTCACTCTTGCGTAGGAGTCATGAATCAACCTTCAAAATCCGCATTCGCGTACACCGCCAATTTGCCCTGGATAAAGTCTAGGAAGCATTGAATCCGCAGGGCCAGTTGCGAGTTGCGGTAATAGACCGCGTTGATCGGCTGGCGATAACCGCTGTTGAAATCCGCCAGCAGCACTTTCAGGCGCCCGGCACGGATGTCTTCGATGGTCATGAAATGCGACAGGCTGGCAATGCCCTGACCTTCCAGCGCCAGGTGCCTGATCGTCTCGCCGCTGGACGCGCTGATGGACGCCTGAATCGGCCAGCGGTCACCATGCACATAACGCAGCGGCCATTGGTTGAGGCCTTCATTGTGGGTGAAGCCCAACAGCGCATGCCCGCTCAGGTCCTCGACCACCAGCGGTGTGCCGTGTTGCTCAAGGTAAGCCGGGCTGGCGACGATGTGCAGCGGGCTGCAACCCAACGAACGGGCGTGCAGGGTCGAGTCGGCCAGCGTGCCGATGCGGATGGCGATGTCGGTGCTTTGTTCGAGCAGGTCGATGATCAGGTCGTTGCTGTTGAGTTCGAGCTGGATGTCCGGGTAGAGCCGGCGGAACTCGTCGATGTACGGCACGATAGCGTGCAGCATGAACGGCGAGGCGGCGTTGATCCGCAAACGCCCGGACGGGGTTTGCTGACGTGAGCTGAGGCGTTCTTCAAGCTCCTCCATCTGATCGAGAATCAGTTTGGCGTGCTCGAAGAAATACTTGCCCTCCTCCGTCAGGTCCATGCGCCGCGTGGTGCGGTTGATCAGCGTGGTATCGAGCTTGGCCTCCAGCCGCGACAGCGTGCGGCTGACCGCCGAAGGCGTCTGCCCGACCTGTTCGGCCGCAGCGGAAATCGATCCGCACTCAATCACGCAGACGAAAATCTGCAACTCATCGGATCTGGCTTTCACCTGTGTTCCTTATCGCTTTGTGTAGGAGCCAGCTTGCTGGCGATGGCGTCCTCAGGATTGCTATCGCCAGCAAGCCGGCTCCTACAGGTTCGGATTCCAGATGACGATAGTAGCCGAACCTTATGCTTTCAGGCCGAACACCTCGTTCAGGTGCTGCTCATAGCGCGCCACATCACCTTCGATGTTCGGGCGCTTCATCACATCAACCGCCAGGAACGTCGGCAAACCGGTCATGCCGAGGAATTCGTTGGCCTTGTGGAACGGGAAGTACACCGCGTCCACGCCCTTGCCTTCGAAGAAGTCGGTCGGGTCGTCGAAAGCTTGCTGCGGCGCGTTCCAGGTCAGCGACAACATGTATTGCTTGCCCTGCACCAAACCACCGCTGCCGTACTTTTGCGAAGCATCGGAACGGGTGCGGCCGTCACTGGCGTATAGGCTGCCGTAGCCTTCGGTGAAGACTTCGTCGATGTACTTTTTCACAGTCCACGGCGCGCCCATCCACCAGCCCGGCATTTGATAAATGATCACGTCGGCCCAGAGGAATTTGGCAACTTCTTCAGCGACGTCATAGCCCTCGTCGATGAAGGTGGTTTTCATGTCAACGCCGCCGCGATCCAGCACGCTCAATGCGGCTTCATGCAGGGTGGTGTTGTAACGGCCATCGGAGTGCGCAAACTTTTTGCCGCCATTGAGCAACAGGACTTTTTTCATGAGGAATCTCGGAAGGGTCAGAAAGAGGATGGCGGCAGGTTAGCGACCGGCCTCGCGCGGAATAAGTCCTGAATTCGCAAAACTCATTTGACCTATACGCACGAATCAATAGGCGATTGTTGCCATAAAATGGCGCCGATTCTGACTTTGAGGAGACTCCTGATGAGTGAAATACAAGGCTTCATCCTGCACGCCAAAACCCGCCCGGAAAAATCCGACGCCTTCGAAGCGTTCTTCCGCGGCTATGTCGAAGCGAGTCGTGCCGAGCCGGGCTGCATCGAGTACCACATGCTGCGCGACAAACAGGACCCGACGCTGTTTATCTTCTTCGAGATCTGGCAATCCCAGGCGCACCTCGACGTGCACTCGAACCTGCCGCACATGAAGCAGTTCCTCGAACAGCGCGACGAATTCCTGGAACAGGATTTCGATATCCGTGCCATCGAGATGCTCAGCCCGTCGTCCGCTACCCGCTGATCAGCAAGTGGCCGCCGAGCACACCGAGGCCGATGAAGAACACGCGCTTGAACAGCACGGCGCTGATCCGCTGGCGCAGCCATTGCCCGAGCAACATGCCGAGCACCGCCGGGATCAGCGCCAGCAATGACGCGCTCAATTCGCCACCGCCCAGCGCCCCGCGCCACAACAGGCCGGCAGCGAGGGCGAGGGTCGATACGGTGAACGACAGGCCCAGCGCCTGCACCAGTTCATCCTTGTTCAAACCCAATGCTTGCAGATACGGCACCGCCGGAATCACGAAGACGCCGGTGGCGGAGGTGATGACGCCGGTCAGCACGCCGCACAGTGGACCGAGCCAGCGCTCGGTCTGACGGCTGACGCGCAAGGTCGGCAGGAACAAACCGCTCAACGCATAAAGCAGCAATGCCGCGCCCAACCCCCGCACCACCCAATGACCACCCGCCATGCCAATCCAGACCGTCCCGGCACCGGTGCCGATGAAGATTGCCAGCAGCATCGGCCACAGTCGCCTGACCAACCCGTGCAAATGCCCGCCGAATGCCAATTGCCAGACGTTGGTCAGGGTCGCTGGAATGATCAGCAGCGCGGCAGCCTGCGACGGTGCCATAGCCAGACCGAGCAGCCCCATGGCGATGGTTGGCAGGCCCAGGCCGATCACGCCTTTGATCATGCCGGCCAGGAGGAAGGTGGCGATGACCAGCAGAGAAAGGGCCAGACCAAGGTTTTGGTAGAACGTGGCGAGTGTATTCATAGGCTGATCCTGCGCCTGGATTGGCCGTGTGAAAATTCGCCATATACTGAGGGTGTCTCTTGTTTTGATAGAGGCTGACGATTTCGTTGTTGCTGCTGACGCCTTCGCGGGCAAGCCTCGCTCCTACAGGGGTTGCGCAAATCGTGTAGGAGCGAGGCTTGCCCGCGAAGGCGGCTGCCCAGTCAACACACCTCCCGAGGCTGTACCCATGCACTTCGACCTCACCGACCTGCGCCTCTACCTGAACATCCTCGACACCGGCAACATCACCGCCGGCGCCGCGCGCAGCCATTTATCCCTGGCGGCGGCAAGCGCGCGAATCCGCGCGATGGAGGCTTCGCTCGGCATCGACTTTCTGGAACGCGGTCGTCGCGGCGTCACCCCCACGTCCGCCGGAAAAGCCCTGGCGCAACACGCCCGACTACTACTGCAACACGCCGACCGCATGCAGCAGGACCTGGCCGAATACGCCAAAGGCGTCAAAGGTCAGGTGCGTTTGTTATGCAACACCACGGCAATCACCGAGTACCTGCCGGAAGTGCTGGCGGACTTCCTCTGCCGCCATCCCAACCTCGACATTGATCTGCAGGAGTTGCCGAGCCTGCGCATCGTCCATGCACTGCATCAGGGTGCGGCAGACCTTGGCATCGTCTCCGACGCCGTCGACACCCACGCCCTGGAAACCCAGCCCTTTCGCGACGATCCGCTGGTGCTGATCATGCCACTCGGGCATCCATTGGCTGACGGCGCAACACCGAGCTTCAGCGAGACGCTGCATCACGATTACGTCGGCCTGAGCGCCAACAGCGCACTGGCGGTGTACCTCGAAGAACAGGCGCTGCACGCGGGCGTGCGCATGCAGATCCGCATCCGGGCGGAAGGCTTCGACGGGGTGATTCGCATGGTCGCTCGCGGCGCGGGGCTGGCGATCGTGCCGCTGGCGGCGATCGAGCGCCGGGCCGTCGATCAACCGTTCAAATACGTTGCCCTGCAGGAAGCCTGGGCGCAGCGCAAACTGCTGCTGTGCGCCCGCTCGTTTGCTGGCCTGCCCGGTTACGCCAGAGCCTTGCTCGACGCGTTGTGCGCTGCAAACCGGGCCGGGAGCCTTTGAAAACCAGTGTTTGGCCCAACAGGCACCTGTATGACGAAGGCTGCGAAGAGTAATATCTGCCCTTTCAAATCAAGCCTGGCCACAACAACCAAAAGGGAACCAGATGGCGGATGAAATCTTGCAACAGGCAACGCTCAAGCGGGGGTTGAAAAATCGGCACATTCAACTGATCGCATTGGGCGGCGCCATTGGTACGGGGCTGTTCCTGGGCTCCGCCGGAGTGCTCAAGTCCGCCGGTCCGTCGATGATCCTCGGCTATGCGATTGCCGGTTTCATCGCGTTCCTGATCATGCGCCAACTGGGCGAAATGATTGTCGAGGAACCCGTGGCCGGCTCGTTCAGCCACTTCGCGCACAACTACTGGGGCGGCTTTGCCGGTTTCCTGTCCGGCTGGAACTACTGGGTCCTGTATGTGCTGGTGGGCATGGCCGAGCTGACAGCCGTCGGCAAGTACGTGCAGTTCTGGTGGCCGGAGGTGCCGACCTGGGTCAGCGCAGCGGTGTTCTTTGTGCTGGTCAACCTGATCAATACGCTGAACGTCAAAGTGTTCGGCGAGATGGAGTTCTGGTTCGCGATCATCAAGGTCGTGGCCATCATCGGCATGATCCTCCTGGGCTGCTACATGCTGTTCAGCGGCACCGGCGGCCCGCAAGCATCGGTAAGCAACCTGTGGAGCCACGGCGGTTTCTTCCCCAATGGCACCAACGGTTTGCTGATGGCGATGGCGTTCATCATGTTCTCCTTCGGCGGCCTGGAACTGGTCGGCATCACCGCCGCTGAAGCCAGCGAACCGCGCAAGGTCATTCCCAAGGCCATCAACCAGGTGGTTTATCGGGTGCTGATCTTCTACGTCGGCGCACTCACCGTGTTGCTGTCGCTTTACCCGTGGGACCAACTGCTGCAGACACTGGGCGCCTCGGGCGATGCCTACAGCGGCAGTCCGTTCGTGCAGATTTTCGCCCTGATCGGCAGCGACACCGCCGCGCAGATCCTCAACTTCGTGGTACTCACCGCCGCCCTCTCGGTCTACAACAGCGGCGTGTATTGCAACAGTCGCATGCTCTACGGCCTGGCCGAGCAAGGCGACGCGCCCAAAGTGCTGATGAAGTTGAACAAGCAAGGCGTTCCGTTGCTGGCACTGGGCGTTTCGGCGTTGATCACGATGCTGGCGGTGCTGGTCAACTACGTCGCGCCGCACGAAGCGCTTGAGTTGTTGTTTGCCCTGGTGGTCGCGTCCTTGATGATCAACTGGGCACTGATCAGCCTCACGCATTTGAAGTTCCGCAAGGCCATGGTCCAGCGCGGCATCGTGCCAGGCTTCAAGGCTTTCTGGTCGCCGTACACCAACTACCTGTGCCTGGCGTTCATGGCCGTGATCATCTGCGTTATCTGGATGATCCCGCCGGTGCGCGCCTCGGTGTACGCCATGCCGGTGTGGGTGTTGCTCATCTACGGTTGCTATCGGTTGCGCATGGCCAGGCACCGAAAGCTGTCAGTGACTCAGTAATCGCGTAAAAAAAACGCCCCGGCATTCGATGAATACCGGGGCGTTTTTTATGGCGAGCGCAGTGAATCCAGCGTTTCTGGATACCTCGATGTCGAGTACAGACAACTGACGCCGCACCAAGCCCGATAGGGTGCGACTTCAGTTCTCCATCACGCTCGGAGTCATCATGTCCGCACCGATTACCGTTCTTCGCGACACCCACCCGCTGCCAGTGCTCGACGCCTGCAAATGGGAAAAACTCGAAGGCGATCCGCACACCGTCAACCTCAACGCCTACACCAGCGAAGACGGCAGCAAGATCATGGGCACCTGGATCTGCACGCCGGGCAAGTGGTATGTGGAATACGTGAAGTGGGAATACTGCGATTTCCGCGAGGGTTACTGCATCATCACCCCGGAAGGAAAAGAGCCGATCCATCTGCGTGCCGGTGATATTTTCGTCATCGAGCCGGGGATGAAAGGCACGTGGGAAGTGGTTGAAACCGTGCGCAAGTATTTCGTGTTTGCCTGATGCAAAAAAACCGGGAGATCACCCGACGTGATTTCCCGGTAAATGTCGATGCGCACACACCTGTAGGAGCCGGCTTGCTGGCGATGGCGATGGCGATGGATCAATCACCATCGCCATCGCCATCGCCAGCAGGCTCGCTCCTACAGGTTGAAGCAGGTCGTTATTGCGGTTTGCGATAGCTGTTGATGATCGCCGAGAAGTCTTTACCCCCCTCCCCACGCTGGCTCATCGCCTGATACAACTGCTGGGCCACCGCGCCAAGCACCACCGGTTGGTGCGCCTGACGTGCCGCTTCCGTGGCAAGTCCCAGATCCTTGAGCATCAGCTCGGCACCAAAACCACCGGTATAACCTCGCGACGCAGGTGCCGTTTCGACGATGCCCGGCCACGGGTTGTACATCTCCGAACTCCAGCAACGTCCCGTGGAACTGTTGATGATCCCGGCCAGCACGCCAGTGTCGATCCCCAGTGCATCACCCAGCGCCATGGCTTCGCTGACACCAACCATGGAGATCGCCAACAGCAGGTTGTTGCAGATCTTGGCGATTTGCCCGGTGCCGACTTCGCCGCAATGGACGATGTTGCGACCCATCTGCGCCAGCACCGGTTGCAGAGTGGCGAACAGTTCAGGCGTGGCGCCGACCATGAAGGTCAGGGTCCCGGCCGCTGCACCACCAGTGCCACCCGACACCGGCGCATCGGCCATGGCCACGCCTTGCTTGGCCGCGGCCGCCGCTACATCACGCGCTGTTTGCGGATCGATGGTGCTGCAATCCACGGCTGGTACGCCGCTGCCGATACCGGCGAGCACGCCGTCTTCACCCAGCCACACGCTGCGCACATGCACAGCGGCGGGCAGCATGGTGATCACCAGTTCTGCGCCTTGAGCCGCTTCACGAGCCGTCGCGCTGATGCTGCCGCCCAGTTGTTCCAGTTCGGCCAGAACGGTTTTGTTCAAATCAACCAGTCGCAGCGCATGGCCGGCCTTGATCAGGTTGCGCGCCATCGGCGCGCCCATGTTGCCGAGACCGATAAAAGCGATTTTCATGTCCGGCTCCTTAACGCAAGTTGATGGTGGTGTTCACACCGTCGTTGACGCTGTCGTCATCGAACCAGCGACTGGTGACGGTCTTGGTCTGAGTGTAGAACTGCACCACTTGCTTGCCATACGGGCCGAGGTCACCGAGCTTGGAACCGCGCGAACCGGTGAAGCTGAAGAACGGGACCGGAACCGGAATCGGAATGTTGATGCCGACCTGACCCACGTCGATTTCGTTCTGGAATTTGCGCGCTGCCGCACCGCTTTGGGTGAACAGGCCCGTGCCGTTGCCGAACGGGTTGGCGTTGACCAGGGCGATGGCCTCGTCGAGCGTATTCACTTCCAGCACCACCAGCACCGGGCCGAAGATTTCCTGGGTGTAGATCTGCATCTCGGGGGTCACGCCAGAGAACAGGGTCGGACCGACAAAGTTGCCCTTCTCGTAGCCGGGAACCGTGATGTCACGACCGTCCAGCTCAAGCTTGGCGCCTTCCTTGATGCCGCTTTCGATCAGATCCAGAATCCGCGCTTTGGCACGCTTGGAGATCACCGGACCAACGTCCGTGCCCGGCTCGCTGCCAGCGTTGACCTTGAGTTTCTGCGCCAGCGCTTTCAGGTCCGGCAACCATTGCTTGGCCGCGCCGACCAACACCACCACCGACGTTGCCATGCAGCGTTGACCGGCCGCACCGAAACCGGCACCGACCAGCGCATTCAGCGCTTGTTCGCGGTTGGCATCCGGCAGCACCACGGCGTGGTTTTTAGCGCCCATCATCGATTGCACGCGCTTGCCGTGCTTACCGGCCAGGTCATAAACGTGAGTACCGACGGCAGTCGAACCGACGAAGGAAACCGCCTTGATGTCTTTGTGGGTGCAGAGCGCGTCCACCACGTCCTTGCCGCCGTGAACCACGTTAAGCACGCCCGCCGGAACGCCCGCCTCGATGGCCAGTTCCACCAGCAGCATGGTCGACATCGGGTCCTGTTCGGACGGCTTGAGCACGAAGGTGTTGCCGCAGGCGATGGCCATCGGGAACATCCACAGCGGAATCATCGCCGGGAAGTTGAACGGGGTGATGCCGGCGCAAACACCGATTGGCTGGCGCAGGGTGTAGGTATCGACGCCGCCCGCGACGTTCTCGGCGAACTCGCCCATTTGCAGGCTGCCGATGGAGCACGCGTGTTCGACGACTTCCAGGCCACGGAAAATATCGCCTTCAGCGTCGGCAATGGTCTTGCCCTGTTCGTTGCTGAGCACCACGGCGATACGCTTGGAGTGTTCGCGGATCAACGCCTGGAGCTTGAGCATGATGCGCATGCGGGCGCCGATCGGCGTCAGCTTCCAGGTCTGGAAGGCGCGATGGGCGGCGCTGATCGCGGCGTCGACTTCCGAGGCTGTGGCAAACGGAACCTTGGCCAGTACTTGCTGAGTCGCCGGGTTGACGATGTCGTGCCACTCAGTGGTCTGGGACTCGACCCACTCACCGTCGATCAACAGTTTGACGTTCTGGACAGTGGTTTCGTTGGGCGTGAGCGATGCGTTCATGCTGGTCTCCTGGACTTGTTGTTATGCAGGGAGCCAAGGCGGATAAGTCGCCTTGAGATGAGGCGTGTGTCGCGAATTGGTTGTCGGACTGTTTTTGGAGTATAGATGTGCAAACTTCTAATAAGAACGCACATAAAAGCCGGTCCATCATGCAAAAAAACATCACGTCTTTAGGTTCGCTGAACTGGGATGACCTCAAGTTTTTCCTCGAAGTGGCCCGCACCCGCAAGGCCAGCACCGCGGCCAAGCGCCTGGCGGTGGACTACACCACGGTGTCGCGGCGTATCAGCTCGCTGGAAGCGGCATTGGGCACGTTGTTGTTCGAGAAGTCCCGGACCAGCGGTTTTGTCCTGACCGCTGAGGGTCAGCGTCTACTGGGTTACGCCGAGTCGATCGAGAGCACGCTGCACATGGCGTGCGAACAGGTTTCCGGTTCCGGCGTGGCGCTGTCCGGTCATGTGCGGATGGGTTGCACCGAAGGGTTCGGCAGCTTTTTCATCACCCCACAGCTGAGCCATTTCGTCGACGCCTACCCGGCGATCTCGGTGGACATTCTGCCGCTGCCGCATTTCATCAGCCTGTCCAAACGCGAAGCGGACATCGTCATCGCCCTGGAGCGCCCGGAGCATGGCCCGTACGTCTGCTGCAAACTCTGCGACTACCGGTTGCAGCTGTACGCGACCCAGGACTATCTGGACAAACACCCACCGATCCGCCGCCCGACAGACTTGGGCAAGCATTCATTTATCAGTTATGTCGACGACCTGGCCTTCAGCTCGGAGCTGTTGTACCTGGCGAACGTGCTGCCCGGCGCCAGCGCCAACTTGCGCAGCACCAGCGTAATTGCGCAGTTCGTGGCTGCGCAGCAAGGGCGTTCGCTGGCGATTCTGCCGTGCTTCCTCGCGGCTCAGGATCCGCGGTTGCTGCCGGTGCTGCCGGAGGAAATCAACATCACCCGGCAGTTCTGGATGTACTGCCGCGAAGACCTGCGCAAGCTCAAGCGGATCACCCTGTTGTGGGATTACATCAGGGAGGTCACTGAACTGAATGGCCCGTTGTTACTGGGCGAGACGCGGGATCTTCGGTTTGCAGACTGAGCGTCGGAGCAGCCAATCCGAGAGTGCTGACTAATTGGCAGCCTTTGCGGGTGACTTCCACCTGCTTGTAAACAACCTGATTGGCGCTGCGCGAATCGGCAATGATCGGCAAAGCAGAACGGGGATCGTCCAGGCGCAAGCTCAGAAGGAAATCGACATTACATTCCCACCATCGGCTATCAAGTAACTGCGCCACCAACTCTGGCGGGTGCCGATACTTGATGACCTTCGCCGGAATCCCGGCGACTACCGCATAAGGCGGCACATCGTGGGCAACCAGTGCGCGGGTGGCGATAATGGCACCCGTGCCCACCGTGACACCTTCCATGATCATGGCGCCATGTCCGATCCAGACGTCGTCGCCGATCGTTACATCAACGATCTCTGGTTCGAAGGACAGTTTTGTACGGGTAAATTGGAAGGGGTGCGAACTGACCCAATCGGACGGGTGGGTATTTTTGTCTTGTCCGATGTAGCAGTCATTTCCAATCGAACAAAACCGTCCTATCGAGGACACCGCGGACAGCACGCAACCACTTCGAATGTAAGTGTGGGCACCAATGCTCAACCGTTTGGTGCCGACCACCACATGGCCGAGCGAAACATTCTCTTCCACCAGCAACGTGGTTTTGGCGTTAAGCGATGACACCCCGCCAGCGATCTTGCATTTATGCTGGCGAAGCCATTTTTTCCAGAAGTGGTTGCGGCAGTAATTTATTATTTTTTCCATGTGGCAGTCGTCGTGTTCCGTTCATCTACGGGGGTATGAATTCCCCCAAAAAGAATAGTTAAAAAGAGGGTCGGCCGATCAGTCGGCGCTCACCACAATCGACACCCGGCGGTTTTCGGTTCGACCGGCCGCGTTATCGTTGGAGGCTACCGGCTCACTGCTGCCAAAGCCCCTTAGCTGGATATTCTGCTCTTTCATGCCAACCGCGATCAGGACCTTGCCGACGCTGTTCGAGCGGCGCAGGGACAGCTGTTCGTTGTAGGTCTCTTTGCCCGACGCATCGGTGTGACCATCAACCCGCACCCGATCGATCCCGACACCCAGCAACGCCTTGCCAATGCGCTCGACGATCTCGGTGCTCTGCGGATTCAGGCTTTCGACATCACTGCCAAACAACACTTTGCCGGACAAGCCAAACGCCCAGCCCTCGTCGGTCAACTCGAAACCTTGCTGTTGGAGTACTGCAACCTGTGCCGGACTCAAGCCTTTTTGTGGTGCCGTCTGGCAACCGGTCAGTGCCAGCAAAGCCATGAACAAGGGGATCGCAAGAAATCGCAGATTGAATGAGAACACGAACATTAGCTCCTGGTTTGAACATCGGCGACAGGGTGCTCCGACCCTGACGTGTGCTGTGCACCTCTGGAAAAGCGTTTGGCCTGGTACATGGCCGCATCGGCAGCATTTAGCAGAGCACCCGGTGTAGCACCATGATCCGGGTACACGGAGATGCCGATGCTCAGAGAAGTCAAAACCTGAGTATGCCCCGGCAACGGGATCGGCACTTCCATGCTGGCAATGATTTTATCGGCGATCCGCTCGGCGTCTTCGATCTTGTGCAGCGGTGTCAGCAGGACAGCAAACTCGTCCCCCCCAAGACGCGCCACCAGATCCTCTTCGCGCAGTTGCGCGCGAACCCGATTGGCGACTGCGACCAACACTGCATCGCCAGCGGCATGACCGAAGGTGTCGTTGATTTCCTTGAACCGGTCACTGTCGAGAAACAGCACCGCTACCCGCTCGTTGAGCTTGTTGGCGTTGCGTAGTGCACGAATCAATCGTCCTTCGAAAAACGCCCGGTTCGGCAACCCGGTGAGGCTGTCATGACTGGCCTGGTGGGCGAGGGTTTCATTCTCGCTTTGCAGGTGGGTTTGCCAGGATTCGAGTTCATCGAGCAGGGCATTGAAGTCATTGCCCAGGTTATCGAGTTCGGCGATGTCGGCAGGCGGCACACGCTGGTCGAAGGCTCGTTCGCTGCGCGCAGCGTGCGCCACGAACGCCAGACTGCGCAGCGGACCGGTGATCCCGCTCAGTTGTCGGCGAGCCAGATAAAGCGCTACCCAGGCACTGGCGGCGGTGCACAGAACGATGCCCACCAGACCGCTGAGCAAGAAGCGCATCAGGCTGCCGCCGTGGCCGATCAGCAGAGTGCTGCCGATTTCCTGACCTTGATGGATGATCGGCATGCTGATGGGCTCTTCCAGAAAGGCTTTGGCCATCTGCATTTCGAGATCAGAGAACAATCCGGTTTCCGGTCGCTGCCAACGCGCCAACAACTTGCCTTGCTCATCCAGCACTTGGGCATCCGCCACTTCCTCGGTAGAAGCGATCAGCGCCAGCGCTTCAGTGGCGGCGGCTTTGTCGTTGAACACCACGGCAGCTTCCACGGTGTAGTTGATGGAGCGCGCGATCAGGTGCAGGTTGTGGTCGGCATAGACCCGCAACGCCAGGACGCCGAGCAGCGTCAGCGAGATGCTGGCCATGGCGACGCCGACCAGCGCGACGATCAAATGACCGCGGCCAATGACCGAACGCAAGGTCGGACGACTGCCCGGCTTGAATAGACTCATGGCGCCGCCGGTTTACGGCGGGACAGTTGCAGCACACTTGGGTGAATTCGCACGCCGCTGCGGGCGACGGAATCGAGGTTGACCTCAAAGGACACTTGTTCATCGCCGACACGCAAACAGAACAGACTGCCGACGGTGCATTGATCGTCGCTTTCGCTGATGCTCAACACCGGATGCCCGCTCAGCGAAGCGAACAACCGGCTGCGCTCTTCGCTGGTCAATTTGCCGATGTACACCGCGTCGCACTCACTGACAATGGATGGGTTGTCGGCCAGCAGGCGGCGCACGGTAACGGGTCGGCCGGTGGCCTGGGTGGTGCCCTTGACCAGGTCGTCGGTGTATTCGGTAGGGCCGACGATGCACAAACGAAGTTGTGCGGGCTCAACTGGCCAGCGGGCATAGCTGAGTATCCCAAGTACAACCTGCGTGACCGATTTGGCGCGCTGGTCGGCCATGCCTGGTGGCGTTTGCGTTTGAGCGAAAACGAAGCCGCTCAGCAAACAGAGAAAGCCTGCAAGTACGGCCTGCTTGCAGCCAGCAACGCACTCTGTCATCCAGACAGCCACCTTCATGCAGGGATTCTCTTCGATCGTAACGGGAGGGTGCCGCAACGATAGCACAGCGCTGAAATACCAGCGAGGCCACGTACGACGGCACTTCGGACAGTTTCCGGCGTCCGGTGCCGCCGCCATTTATTGCCTCGGCTCGACGGCCTCTTCCAACTCCAGCATCAACCCACTCAACCGCTTGACCTTGCGTCGCACGGCCTCTTCAAACACTCCGGCACGTGGCTCGATCAATGTGAACCAGTCCTTGGCCCGGGTAATGCCGGTATAGATCAGCTCCTTGGTCAGAACCGGGTTCAGGGCGTCCGGCAAAATCAACGCCGTATGGGCAAACTCGGAGCCCTGGGATTTGTGCACGGTCATGGCGTACACGGTTTCGACATCATTGAGCCGGCTCGGCAGGACAAAACGCACGCCACCCTGGCCATCATTGCGCGGGAAGGCCACGCGCAATACCTGACGACCCGCCTCGGGGCCATCGCGCTCCGGCAGCTTGAGGGCAATGCCGATGTCGCCGTTCATCAAACCCAAGCCATAGTCGTTACGGGTCATCAGCACTGGCCGGCCTTCGTACCACTGCTGATTGCTGTCGATCAATCGAGCCTTGAGCAACGCATCGGTCACGCGCTGATTCAAACCTTCCACACCCCATGGCCCTTTACGAACGGCACACAACAACTGGAAGGCGTCGAAGGCTTGCAGCACCTGGCGCGCCCAATCGGTCCAGCGTGAATCCTCAAGCGAGCTGTCGGGCGGTGGCCGCAGGTGGCGCAGCAGGCTGAGGTAATGCCGGTAGCCTTGCGGCCCATCACCATGACCTTCGAGCAACAAGCGTTCCAGCGCCCGGTCCTGTTCACCCTTGAGGGGCAGGGAAAATACATCGCCGTGGCTTCCAGTCGCCAGCAGCTGCCGAGCCTCTTCGGGTTGTTGCCGGTTGACCCAGCGCGCCAGTTGGCCAATGCCACTTCCCTCGCCGAACCGGCGCGAGTGACGCAGCATTACCACTTGCTGGGCCAGTGGATGAGTCCCGTGAGTGTCTTCTTGCAAACCACTGGCTGCGAGGTTTTCACCACTGACCGTTTCCAGCCACTGACGCGTCTGCGGGCTATACCAACCGGCCTCGGCGTCGCGGCACAGATCACCCAACACAGCGCCGGCCTCCACCGAGGCCAGTTGGTCCTTGTCACCCAGCAGAATCAGTCGGGCATGGGCCGGCATCGCGTCGAGAAGATTGGCCATCATCTCCAGGTCGATCATTGAGGCTTCATCCACCACCAGCACATCCAGCGGCAAACGGTTACCGGCGTGGTGCCGGAAATGTCGCGTACCGGGCCGACTGCCGAGCAGACGGTGCACGGTGGTAACGTCTGACGGAATTTTATCTCGCACGGCTTCAGCGACTTCCAGCGTGCGGACTTGTTGGCTGATGGACTCCGTCAACCGTGCCGCAGCTTTCCCGGTGGGGGCGGCGAGACGGATGCGCAAGGGTTTGCCAGCCTCCACCGCCGGCGCCTGAAGCAATGCCAGCAAGCGCACGACCGTGGTGGTCTTGCCCGTCCCCGGGCCGCCGGTGACGATGCTGAAGGCACTGCGGGTCGCCAAGGCACACGCGAGTTTCTGCCAGTCGATCAGCTCGCCAGGCTTGGCCTGGCCGAACAAACCGACAAGACGTTGGGGCAGATCACTCGGCGTGGTTTCGTGTTCGGCCAGACGCACACGCAGGGCGTCATCGATACGCCGCTCGTAAGCCCAATAGCGGCGCAGATAGAGGCGTTTTCCCGAGAGTACCAACGGCCTTTGTTGAGCCGTTTCACGCCTGTCGGCTGCCAATGCGACCAGATTGCTGGCGGCCAGTACCTTGCACCAATGGGCGCCGTCCAGCGCCTCGAGCAATTGTGATGGCAGCAGCATCGCGCCACTTTGCAGATCGCCTTCCGGCGGCAATGACAGTGCGAAGTCAGGCTCTTTCAGGGTTTCGAACAGATCCAGGCAGACATGGCCGTGGCCCAATTGGTGACTGGTCAATGCCGCAGCCAGCAGCACCAGAGGGTCATCGTCGGGAGCGAGTTCGTGCAAGAACGCAACGAAGGCTTTGTCCAGTGCTCGCAACCAGCCTCGCTCTACCCAACGGGTGAGCAGCAGCAACAAGTCATCGGCGCGACTCAACGGCGCCAGACTCGCCAGACTTTCCGCTGCCAATGGCGTCGGCAGCAAATCGGCGAAGGTGCGACTCATAGCAGTACTCCCTGTTCCCAGGCGGGTTCGGCCTTGGGTTCTGGCTTGCCCTGGAACAGCCGGTCAAGACGCTCGATCAGTTCTCTTGGCGGACGGGCGAAATACACGCCCTGACTGGATGCGCGGGTGCCGCGCAGGAACAGATACAGCGCCCCACCGACGTGCCGGTCGTAATCGTAATCGGCAAGCCGCGCCTTGAGTTGGCGGTGCAGGGCCAACAGGTACAGCACGTATTGCAGGTCGTAGCGATTGTCCAGAATCGACTGCTCCATGGCTTGCTCGGTATAGGCCATGTCATCGACGCCCAGCCAGTTGGATTTGTAATCGGCGACGTAATAGCGACCATCATGTTCGAACGTCAGATCGATGAAACCTTTGAACATGCCATTGAGCAACACCGGTTCGGCTGCAACACGGGCAACGCCGTTGTGGGTGTATTGGCGGACCAGTTCGTCGAGTTTGAGCACATCGACTTTATGGCTGGCGAACCAGAACTCCATCTCGACGCGGTACTGGGTCAATTGCTCGAATATCACCGGCGCCTGCCCGGCACCGATGTGCAGCGGGGACTTGAGCAGGTGCTGTAGCCAATCGCTCAGCGTGGTGATCCAGCCTTCCCAGCCTCGACGGTTGCAGCGACGGGCAATGGCATCTTCCACGGCTTGCGGTGTGGCGGCAAAACCTTCGTTACCGGCCCATTCAAGCAAACCATGGAGAAAGGTGCCGGGGTTCGGACCCCGAGGGAAGCGATGGATATCGGCACCGCCAGCAACCACTTCTCTCGGCGCTTCCGGGTCAAGGCGCTCGTCGTCAAACAGCTTTTGCGCTTGCGGGTTTTCCGGTGCTTCGTCACTGCCCACGCTCAGGCTGTCGCCAATGCGCAGGGCGCTGTAGGAGGCAATCCACCAGTTTTCGCTGGCCTTGCGTTTGGGAATCAGCGGGGCAAGCAATGTCGCATCGTTTTGCGGCGGGTGGTAATGCTCGGCGGTTTCTTCAGGCATTTCACTGTAGTTCAGCGCCGGACAGTCCTGCTGCAAGTCTTCAAGCCAACGCGTCAACCCCGCCGATTCGGTCAATGGCGCACCACCGCCCAGCAAATAACCCAGTGCCGAAAGGTGCAGCACCGAACTGTTGTTATTGCCGCGCTTGAGGTCCGTAACACCGAGCCAACAGGCATGTTGTGCACGGGTCAAGGCCACATACAACAAGCGCAGATCCTCGGCCAGGCGCTCATGATCGGCCAGCGCGATCAGCTCGGGTGTCGGCTTCAACGTCACCTGGGCCTTACCGGTCTCGTCGTGGTAATGCAGCGGCAAGCGGCTGCCGTCGACCGGCTTCGCCGAACACACGAACGGCAGGAACACCAACGGATACTCAAGCCCCTTGGACTTGTGAATCGTCACGACCTTGACCAGTTGCTCGTCGCTCTCCAGACGCAGTATCTGCTCTTCACCAGCCTGGCCGGACAACGCCAGGTGTTCGGATAAATGCCGGATCAACGCTTGCTCGCCATCGAGTTCGGCGGCCGCCTGTTGCAGCAGTTCGGACAAGTGCAACAGGTTGGTCAGCACACGCTCGCCGTCGCTTCGCGCGATCAGTGCCTGAGGTAGCTGGAAGTCATGCAGCAAGCGACGCAGCATCGGCAGCACACCCTGTTTGCGCCAGAGTTCGCGATAACCGCGGAACTGCATGACCCGCGCTTCCCACGCCAACTCGTCCTGATTCAAGCGCTCCAGCTCAGCCAGCGACAGATTGAGCGTGATACAGGCCAACGCCGCTCGCAGCGGACGCTCTACATCCGGCTCGGCGCAAGCCTTGAGCCAGGTCAGCAGGTCGTGAGCTTCCTGTGCGGCGAACACCGAGTCCTTGTCCGACAGATACACGCTGCGCACGCCCCGGGTCGTGAGTTCGGCGCGCACGGCCTGGGCCTCTTTGCCGTCACGTACCAGGATCGCAATATCCGCTGGCAGCAAACCTTTGAAGTCCTTGCCGTCCTGGATGAAACCCGCCTGGCCTTGTTGCCCGCCATTGAGCAAAGCAGTGATTTCGCTGGCGCAAGCAGCGGCTAATTGCTGTCGGTAAACGGCACCGGACAATGGTTGTTCGGCGGGCAGATGCCAGATGTTCAGAGCGGGTACAACCTGCCCCTTAACCTGCAAAACTTCTTTGCGGCCCTGGGAGGCGACCGGCAGGAACGGCACCGGATTTTCGCCATTTTTTTCACGGAACAGAAATGCGCCCCGCCCCGCTTCCCGCGACTCGGCGCGCTCGAACACATGGTTCACCGCATCGACCATGCCATGACTGGAACGGAAGTTGGTGCCCAGGGTATGCAGCCGGCCAGTGGTGGCCTGGCGGGCACGCAGGTAGGTATAGATGTCGGCACCACGGAAGGCGTAGATCGCCTGCTTTGGGTCGCCGATCAGGAACAGGCCGCATTCAGGATTGTTGTCCTCGATGCGATAGATGCTTTCGAAGATCTGGTACTGAACCGGGTCGGTATCCTGGAATTCGTCGATCAACGCTACCGGAAATTGCTCGCGGATCAGGGTTGCCAAACGTTCGCCGCCCTCGGCTTGCAACGCGGCATCGAGGCGCAACAGCATGTCATCGAAACCCATTTCCGCGCGGCGACGTTTTTCTTCCTCGAACCGCGCGCCTACCCACTGGGCGGCATGTTGCAGGACTGCCGCATCGGGGGTCGGCAAACTGTCGAGACTGGCCTTGAGGCCAGGCATTGCGTCCAGTCCCGGGTGATTGGGCACTTCGCCCTTTTTCCACGCCTCAGCCATGCCATCAGGCGTCAGGCGAGTGAAGCCGGTGCCAATATCCAACTGCTCAAGCAATTCATCTTCGGCCCAGGCTTTTATCTTTTCGAACCAGGGTTCGAAATAGCGTGCCTGCATCTTCCGACCGTCGACGCTTTTACTCGCGACGCCCTCATGACAGATGGCAAGCAACTCGTCCGCCCATTGACGCCAAGGCATTTTGAGTTCGAGCAATGCAGCCCGTCGCTCTTGCAGACACTCAGTGATCAGCTCGACAGGCTCTTTGCCTTCAGTGCTGTGGCGCTCACTGGCGAACAAACCACGAACTCGCGGCAACAGGGCCGCGGGGCCACCCCAATTACCGCGCACCCAATTCAGCGCATCGCCTTGCATCGGGTAACAAAACAATCGCCAGTAATCGCGCAGAACCTCGCCGAGCAAATCACTGTGATCGGTTTCCAGGGTCTGGGTAAACAGGCTGCCACTGTCGAACGCGTGCTCGCGCAACATGCGCTGACACCAACTGTGGATGGTCGAGACAGCTGCTTCGTCCATCCACTGAGCGGCGATGTCCAGACGGTTTGCGCATCCGGACCACTGCTCGGGAAGGTACTGTTCACGCAGCTCTGCAATCAGGGCATCCGGCGCCGGTGTTTCATCACGGAAAAAACGTGCCGCTTCGGCAAGACGCGTTCGAATACGTTCGCGCAGCTCTTTGGTCGCGGCGTCGGTGAACGTCACAACGAGGATTTGCGGCGGTAACAGTTCACGTCCAAATCCGCTCGATTCCCCGCCGTGGCCCAAGACCAGACGCAGGTACAACGCGGAAATAGTGAAGGTCTTGCCGGTCCCGGCACTGGCCTCGATCAGTTGACTGCCGCGCAGCGGGAACGCCAGGGCCAACGGTGTCTGGCTGGTCATGAGCGCGGCTCCTCGCTGGTCAATGAGCGCCAAGGGGCTTCCAGCATTGGCTTGTACAAGGCGTTGCACCAATCGGCGAAGGTCTCGTCGGCAATCAGTGCGTCATAGTCGCTGAACTGCCGGGCAAGCGCGGGACTTTCGCGGCGCTCGCCATCAGTGGTCAAACCGTCGCCTTCATAGGCCTTGCGAGCAGCGGCGTCGGCTTTGGCAGGATCAGTCTGGGCCAGCCAGGCAAACGCGGTTTTTACTGCAATGGGTAGAGGTTGACGCATGCCTGCTTGCCAGGCCATCAGCAGGTCGCTCAAGGTTCGGAATGCAACATCCTTTTCCATTGGGCCGAGCAACAGGCTGTCGTCACTGGCCACCAGCGCAGTGGTCATGGCCATTCCACTGGCGCTGGCAACCAGATGATTGACCCATGACCGTGTCAGACGATGCCATTTGCGAGACTTGATCGAGCCGATGCTGTTGGGAATCGTGGTGACCGACAGCAAACCACCGTCAGCTCGCTGATGCAGACCGCTGAGCCAACCTTCGAGGCGCAGCCCTTGCAGCTCAAGACTCACAGGTAAAGCGCTGGTGAGCGGTGTCGGCCATAGGGCCAAAAGCTGTTGATAACGCTGCAGCAGATCCGGCAATGGCTCGATCAATTCCCGTTGCAGGCATTCGCCAAAGCCGGCCATGGGCAGCAGGCCGCTGTTTTGCAGACGTTTGGCTTGCGCCTCCAAAGCCTGATCGGACTGATCCAGATGCTCCAGCGCGGCGTCGAGCAAACTGTCGCTGAGGCTGTAGCGTTGCAGCGCGTCGAGGACAAATGGCTCCTCATCGGCAAGCGGCACTTCAGCCGCTTCAAAGAACACCTTCAGCCGCTGACTGAAGAAGTGCCGCACCGGGTTGCGCAGAAAGTCCTGCAGTTGGCCAAGGCTCAGCGGCTCTTCCTGAACATAGGGGGCGAGGATGCCGTTATCGGCTGCCGACTCAACAGCATGATGAAGCACCTGCCATTCGCTGGCGTAGCTGAACAAGTCATCGCCTTCGTGGAAATAGCGGGCACTGAACGGCTGTAACGGGTGCTCCTGAGTCATTGCCTCAAGCAAGTCTTCATCGGCATTTTGCAGTCGCCATCCGCTGGCCAGATGGTCGCGCAGTTGGCCAATCAGCACAGAAGCCGGGCGTTCGCTGTTATCGCGAATGCTGCGGCCAACCCAACTGATGTAGAGCTGGTTACGCGCTGACAATAGCGCTTCCAACAACAGATAGCGGTCGTCTTCGCGCCGGGAGCGATCACCCGGACGGTAATCGCTGCCCATCAGGTCGAAGTCCAGTGGCGGTTGCGCACGCGGATAATCGCCATCATTCATCCCGAGCAGGCAAACCAGCTTGAACGGGATCGCGCGCATGGGCATCAAGGTGCAAAAGTTAACTGCTCCGGCGAGAAAACGTTGGGACAAGCGCCCCTGATCGAGGCCGGCGAGCCAGGCTTCACGAACTACGGTCAACGGCAACTCGTCGTGCAGACCGACAGACTCACAGGTCTCAAGCCAGGTTTCACGCAACTCTTCGAGCTGGGCAAGCAAGTAGTCGTCGTGCTCATTACTGGCCTGGAAAAACAACTGCACCAACGCTTGCAGGCGCATCCCCCATTGCTGGGGTGGCGCAGGTCGGGTGAGTTCCTGGTGAGCAATTTCAAGCGCATCCAGGAGCGCCACTAATGGACCTATCAGCGCGGCGTCCAGACCACCAATCTCATCGTAGGGCTCGATACCTTGGCAGGCACTGGCGCTGCCGACTGCATACCCAAGCAACATCCGCCGCAAGCCGAATCGCCAACTGTTTTGCTCCAGTTCCTGCGGCAATCCAAGCCCAGCTCGTTGCTCTGCGCTCATGCCCCAGCGGATGCCCGCGCCTTCGATCCAGCGATGCAGGGTCGGCAGGTCACGTTCCTCTACACCAAAGCGAGCGCGCAACGCTGGAACGTCCAGCAGATCAAGGATCTCACTGACGGGGAAGCGACTGTCGGGCAGTTTGAGCAGGTGTTCGACAGCAATCAGCAACGGGTCACGACCGCGCTGGCCTTGATCTGCGAGCGTGAATGGAATGAAGCGTGGGTCATGGCGTTCAAGCTGGCCGAACACGGCACGAATATGCGGTGCATAACTGTCGATGTCCGGAACCATCACGATAATGTCGCGCGGTCTTAACCCAGGATCAGCACTGAAGCGTGCGAGCAACTGATCGTGAAGTATCTCTACTTCGCGCTGAGCACTGTGGGCAATGTGAAAACGGATCGATTGATCCGCGTCTGTATCGACTGCCGGCCAGCGTTCGCGCGTTTCATTCAGAGGACGCAATTCGAGGATGTCGTCCTGCAGCTGGTTCAGCAGGTTCTGTGGCTGGCTGTCACTGAACAGATCAATGCGCCCATCACGAAACGCCGAGCGATAGCTGTTGGGATCGTCATAGCTGTCTAGCAGATTAATGTAGTCCCGCCCTTGTTTACCCCAAGCTGCCAATAGCGGATGGGCATGCTGATGCAGGGTTTGCGAATCCAGCACGACCGGCATGCCACTCTTGCGGGCCTGACGTTTGTATTGATGCCGCAACAGGTCTTTATCGGCGACGATGTCCGCCCAATGGTGACGACATGGGTTGTGCACGCAAAGCAAAACCTGGCTGAAACGGGCCAGACCGGCGAGTGCTTCCAGAGCCTGAGCGGGAAGCGAAGAAATCCCGAAAACGATCACTCGGGATGGTAATCCGTCGGGGGCGACATCAAGGCTGTTAATGCGCTCGATAAATCGTTGATGGACGCCAGCACGACTTTGCGCCATGCCTTGCTCCCCCACATCCAGCAACAACGCACGCCACAACTCCGCCTGCCAGCAGTTGGCCGGGGTCAGGGGTTTCGCTTCACCCCGACCGTTGCGTAATTGATGACGACCTTCAGCCCAGTCCTCAAGCCAGTCGGCTCGGTACACCTGATATTGGTCGAACAGGTCTGCCAGCCGCTCAGCCAGTTGATAGCGTTTGCGCAGATCGGTGTCATTGGTCAGAAAGCGTTGCAGAGGTTCGAAGTGGGGCTGACCTATCAACTGCGGAAGCAGCCGCATGAGTCGCCAGGTCAGCGGGGCCTTATCGAGCAATGACTTGGCGGGAATTTCATCTCGACCAAGCACCATGCGATAGAGCTGCCACATGAAGCTGCCCGGTAATTGCACGTCGATGGCTGCGGCGATTCCGCAGCCGCCCATATCGTCCTCTTCCGGGTCTTCCGCCAGTGCCAGCTTTAGCCACTGGGCGATGCCGTTGCTCTGTACCAGAGCGATTTCATTTTCCAAGGGAGCCAGCGGGTATCGCCGCATCCAGCTGACCACCAGGCTGCGCAGCTCGTCCAGGCGGTTACCGTGAACCACCATAAAACCAGCACTGAGGGACGTCGCGTCCGGCATAAAGGCTTCCTTGGAGAAATACAAAAGCTAGGGCCGAACCTTAGCATTGTCGGGAGACTGTGACAGCCGGGAGCTGTCCGGTAATGCTGTACGAACTTTCCTACGGGCAAAACAAAACCCCAACTGCTTTCGCAATTGGGGTTTCGGAATTTAATCTTGACGATGACCTACTCTCACATGGGGAAACCCCACACTACCATCGGCGATGCATCGTTTCACTGCTGAGTTCGGGATGGGATCAGGTGGTTCCA
>NZ_JAGYGF010000002.1:0-337585 GCF_019947305.1 Pseudomonas sp. BF-RE-21
ATGGTGTGTCAGCCACACAGGTTTGACTGACACACCATCGCGAGCAGGCTCGCTCCTACATTTCGGGGTCAGGCAGGTTCAGCAACCGTGCCGAACGCACCTTGGCGCGACAGCAAAATCACCAGTCCGAACGCCCCCGCCGCCATCAACAACGGCAACGCATGACCGCTGATCCACTGACTACCAGCGCCAGCCGCCAATGGTCCGACCAGGCAACCAATGCCCCACAACTGCGCAATATGCGCATTGGCCCGCACCAGCGCATCGTCGCGATAACGCTCGCCAATCAGGATCAGCGACAAGGTGAACAAGCCCCCGGCACTGGCGCCGAACAGCACCCACAATGGCCAAATCAACAACGTGTCGATCAGCAATGGAATCGCCAGGCTCGAGAGCATCAGCACCACAGCGCAACCGGTGAACAACGTGCGTCGCGACAAGCGATCCGCCAGTGCGCCAATCGGCAATTGCAGCAAGGCATCGCCCACCACCACGGTGCTGACCATCGCCAACGCGATTTCCGTGGTAAAGCCCTGGCGCAGGCAATAGACCGGCAACAAGGTCAGGATCATCGCCTCGAACGCTGCGAACAGCGCCACGCCCCAGGCAATCGCCGGCAGGCCTCGGCAAAAGCCCCACAAGTCGCTGAAAGTCACGCTGCAGGCTTCGCTGGTCGGCGCACCGCTGCGGCCGAGCAACAGGAACGGTGCCGCCGTCAGCAAACCGACCCCGACCCAGAATCCATAATCGTGCTCAGTCCCCAGAACACCCAACAACAAAGGCCCGGCCAGCTGACTCAGCGCATAGCTGCTGCCATACAGCGCCACCAGCCGACCGCGCCATTGCTCGACCACCAACTGGTTGATCCAGCTTTCACCCAGTATGAAGACGAGGGTCAGGATCACCCCGATCATCAGCCGCAGCACCAGCCACACCGGATAACTCGGCAACAGCGCCAGCAAACCGATGGACGCCGCCCCGGCCCACAGGCACAAGCGCATCAGATTGGCCGTGCCGAGCCGTGCTGCCAGATGGCTGGAGATCTTCGCCCCCAGCAATACGCCAATCGCCGGCATCGCGGCCATTACGCCGATGGCAAACGAACCGTAACCCCAGCCTTCCAGGCGAAAGGACACCAGCGGCATGCTGACACCCAGGGCCAGGCCGACACTCAAGACAGACGCCAACACGGCGAAATAAGTCGCCCAACGCATGTTCCACGCTCCTGTGGATATTTTTTGTGCAACACAAAACACTGTGGGAGCGAGCCTGCTCGCGATGACGGAACAACATTCAACATTTTCGTCGACTGTTACACCGCTATCGCGAGCAGGCTCGCTCCCACAGGGGATTCGCGTCCTGAGGGGGAACCTGTTTTAGACAGGCTCCCCTACTGGCTTACAACTTGATCCAGGTCGCCTTCAGCTCGGTGTACTTGTCGAACGCATGCAACGACTTGTCACGACCGTTGCCCGACTGCTTGAAGCCACCAAACGGTGCAGTCATGTCGCCACCGTCGTACTGGTTGACCCACACGCTACCGGCACGCAATGCACGGGCGGTCAGATGCGCCTTCGAGATGTCCTTGGTCCACACCGCAGCAGCCAGGCCGTAAGGCGTGTCGTTGGCAATCGCGACGGCTTCTTCGGCGGTATCGAAAGCGATGACCGACAATACCGGGCCAAAGATTTCTTCCTGGGCGATTTTCATCGCGTTGCTGACGCCGTCGAAAATCGTCGGCTCAACGTAGGTGCCACCGGTTTCCTGCAGCGTGCGCTTGCCGCCAGCAACCAGTTTGGCGCCGTCGGTGTGGCCGGATTCGATGTAGGACAGCACGGTGTTCATCTGCTGGGTGTCCACCAGCGCGCCAACGTTGGTCGCCGGGTCCAGCGGGTTGCCCGGCTTCCAGGCTTTCAAGGCCTCGATCACCAGCGGCAGGAATTGGTCCTTGATCGAACGCTCGACCAGCAGACGCGAACCGGCGGTGCAGACTTCGCCCTGGTTGAAGGCGATGGCGCCCGCAGCCGCTTCCGCAGCTTCCTGCAGGTTCGGGGCATCGGCGAACACGATGTTCGGGCTCTTGCCGCCGGCTTCGAGCCAGACGCGCTTCATGTTCGATTCGCCCGAGTAGATCAGCAGTTGCTTGGCGATCTTGGTCGAACCGGTGAACACCAGCGTGTCGACATCGTTGTGCAGGGCCAAGGCCTTGCCGACCGTGTGACCGTAGCCCGGCAGCACGTTCAGTACGCCTTTCGGGATGCCGGCTTCAACGGCCAGCGCCGCGATACGGATGGCGGTCAGCGGTGATTTTTCGGATGGCTTGAGGATCACCGAGTTACCGGTGGACAGCGCCGGGCCGAGTTTCCAGCAGGCCATCATCAGCGGGAAGTTCCACGGCACGATGGCGCCGACAACGCCGACCGGCTCGCGAGTGACCAGACCCAACTGATCGTGCGGGGTCGCAGCGACTTCGTCGTAGATCTTGTCGATAGCCTCACCGCTCCAGCTCAGGGCTTGCGCCGCGCCGGGAACGTCGATGTACAGGGAATCGCTGATCGGCTTGCCCATATCGAGGGTTTCAAGCAGGGCCAGCTCTTCGGCGTGCTGTTTCAGCAGGCCGGCAAAACGGATCATGGTGGCTTTGCGTTTGGTCGGGGCCAAACGCGACCAGGCGCCGGAATTGAACGTGGCACGAGCGTTTTCAACAGCGCGCTGGGCGTCGGCGGCGTCACAGCTGGCAATCTTGCCCAGCAGACGGCCATCGACCGGGCTGATGCACTCGAAGGTCTCGCTGGAGACGGCATCGGTGTATTCGCCATTGATGTAGGCACGGCCTTCGATCTTCAGATCGCGAGCCCGTTGTTCCCAATCGGCACGAGTCAGGGTGGTCATTCGAGTGTCCTCCTCTTATTGAATACGAGCGCCCCGCGTTCTTCGCGGACGTCCCCAGGAATTCTGCCCAGCCAGCCTGCAATTCGGCCGAAGGCAACCGTCACCCTAAACCAGTGGCCGGGGTTGTTTCAATATATTTGACATAAGGTCGGTAAACGGCCTTGCGGTGTTCATTTTAATAAACATAGACTTTGGGCTTTCCAGCCATCTTTCCAGCCAATCGCGCCGCAATCACGGGGGATAACAATAATGAGCATCCAGAATATCGTCGATTTTAGCCAAGCCACTACCGAGCCCGAGCGTTACAGGCCGGACCCGGCGAAAATCTTGAAGGGCGACCCCGAGCAAGTGGTTTACAACCACTACAACAGCCCTTGCGGCCAGTTGAATGCCGGCGTGTGGGAAGGCGCGGTTGGCCAGTGGACGGTGAACTTCACCGAGCACGAATACTGCGAAATCGTTCAGGGTGTTTCAGTGCTGCGTGACCTCGACGGCAATGCCAAGACGCTGCGCGTGGGTGATCGCTTCGTGATCCCGGCGGGCTTTCGTGGCACCTGGGAAGTGCTGGAGCCGTGCCGCAAGATTTATGTGGCGTTTGAACAGAAGGCCTGACGACTTGCGTTGTTCGGGCCGGCCTCTTCGCGGGCAAGCCTCGCTCCTACAGTGGATTGCGTCCGCCCTGTAGGAGCGAGCGGTGCGACGATTCGACTTGCCCGCGAAGGGGCCCTAACAGGAAACGCAAAACCTTCAGGCAACAAAAAAGGCCCGTATCTCGCGATACGGGCCTTTTTCGTAAGAGGGAAAAATCAATTACTTGATTTTGCCTTCTTTGTAGATCACGTGCTTGCGAACAACCGGATCAAATTTCTTGATCTCGATTTTGTCCGGAGTAGTGCGCTTGTTCTTGTCGGTAGTGTAGAAGTGACCAGTACCGGCGCTCGAAATCAAACGAATCAATTCACGCATGATTAGCTCCCTTAGATCTTGCCAGCGGCGCGGATTTCGGCCAGCACGACAGTGATGCCACGCTTGTCGATGATACGCATGCCTTTGGCAGATACGCGCAGACGCACGAAACGTTTCTCTTCTTCAACCCAGAAGCGGTGATGCTGCAGGTTCGGCAGGAAACGACGACGGGTTTTGTTGTTTGCGTGGGAAATGTTATTCCCAGTCACCGGACCCTTACCGGTAACTTGACATACTCTCGACATGCCTCAGCCCTCTAAAACCACATGCCCAACCCGGCATGGGTTGGCCGCTTAATCTCTCAGTCATTTGGCGCCAGGCGCCGCGTTTCTTTAGAGGTCTTACCGGCTACACCTACAGTGAAGGAACCGGGCCCCTAGAAAAGAGCGCTGCTTTATACCAGAAAGACTGAGGTGCAACAACATTCCGTGCGCACCGACTTGATAAAAACCCCATTTTTCAGGCTGCGAGCGCCTTGGGTAAAGGCTATCGTCGATAAAGACCGCTCGTCGCAGAAAATCGGCCAACCGGCCAATCCAGGGGTTTTCTCGGCCGGCATTCACCGAAAACGATCGCACATAGTCCCCTTAAAATGAAAAAGGGGATAGTCATTTACAAAAGAGCCCTCTAGGGTAAGCCTTTTCCAGACTGCACTTGCAGATGGGCCTTCGATCTGTAAAGGAATCCGACCATGCGCCTCGCTGCCCTACCGCTGTTGCTCGCCCCGCTTCTACTGAGCCCGCTGGCCCACGCCGCCGCCCTGAGCGTCTGCACCGAGGCCAGCCCGGAAGGGTTCGACGTGGTGCAATACAACTCGCTGACCACCACCAACGCCTCGGCCGACGTGCTGATGAACCGTTTGGTGGACTTCGATACCGCCAGCGGCAAAGTGGTCGCCGGCCTTGCGGACAGCTGGGAAGTCAGCCCGGATGGCCTGACCTACGTGTTCAAGCTGCATCCGCAGGTGAAATTCCACCGCACCGAATACTTCAGTCCGACCCGCGAACTGACCGCCGAAGACGTGAAATTCAGCTTCGAGCGCATGCTCGACCCGGCCAACCCTTGGCATAAAGTGGCGCAGAGCGGCTTCCCGCACGCGCAATCGATGCAATTACCGGCGCTGATCAAGAAGATCGACGCGCTGGATCCGCTGACCGTGCGCTTCACCCTCGATCATCCGGAATCGACGTTCCTGCCGACCCTGAGCATGGGCTTCGCCTCGATCTACTCCGCCGAATACGCCGACCAGTTGCTGAAAGCCGGCACCCCGGAGAAGCTCAACAGCCAGCCGATCGGCAGCGGCCCGTTCGTGTTCACGCGCTTTCAGAAGGACGCAACGATCCGCTACAAAGCCAACCCGGATTACTTCCGTGGCAAGCCTTCGGTGGACCCGCTGATCTTCGCCATCACCCCGGACGCCAACGTGCGGTTGCAGAAACTGCGTCGTAACGAGTGCCAGATCGCCCTCTCGCCCAAACCACTGGACGTACAAGCCGCGCTGAAAGAGCCGACACTGAAAGTCGAAAAGACTGATGCGTTCATGACCGCGTTCGTTGCCATCAACAGCCAGCATCCGCCACTGGACAAGCCTGAAGTGCGCCAGGCGATCAACCTCGCGTTCGACAAGGCCAACTACGTCAAAGCCGTGTTCGAAGACACCGCCGAAGCCGCCAACGGCCCGTATCCGCCAAATACCTGGAGCTACGCCAAAGGCTTGCCGGGCTACGCGCATGACGTTGAAAAAGCCAAGGCATTGATGGCCAAGGCCGGCCTGAAAGACGGTTTCCAGACGACGATCTGGACCCGCCCGTCCGGAAGCCTGCTGAACCCCAATCCAAGCCTCGGCGCGCAACTGCTCCAGTCGGACCTGGCGGAAATCGGCATTCAGGCCGAGATACGCGTGATCGAATGGGGCGAAGTGATCCGCCGCGCCAAGGCCGGCGAACACGACCTGCTGTTCATGGGCTGGGCTGGCGACAACGGCGACCCGGATAACTTCCTGACGCCGCAGTTCTCCTGCGCGGCGGTCAAGTCCGGCACCAACTTCGCCCGTTACTGCAACCAGGACCTGGACAAGCTGATCAGTGCCGGCAAGACCACCTCCGAGCAAGGTGTACGCACCAAGCTCTATGAGCAGGCTCAGGCGCAGATCCAGCAGCAGGCGCTGTGGCTGCCACTGGCCCACCCGACGGCTTTCGCGCTGATGCGCAAGGAAGTCGAGGGGTATGCGGTGAGCCCGTTTGGCCGCCAGGATTACTCCAAGGTCAACCTCAAATAACAGCCACACGCAAAACCTTGTAGGAGCCAGCTTGCTGGCGATGGCGTCAGCACATTCAACACCCAAGCTGAATTTACTGGCCTCATCGCCAGCAAGCTGGCTCCTACAGGGTTCGCGCTTTGCCCTGCATCACATCCACCCATACTCGGCCATCGACAGCGGATCCCCGTCGCCGATGATGAAATGGTCAAGTATCCGCACATCGATCAAGTCCAGCGCCTCTTGCAGGCGCTTGGTCAGCTTTCGGTCGGCATGACTAGGGTCGGGATTGCCTGAGGGATGGTTGTGGCAAAGGATCAAAGCTGCGGCGTTGTGAGCCAAAGCGCGCTTGACCACCTGACGCGGATAAACGCTAGTGCAGTCGATAGAGCCGCGAAACAGTGATTCAAACGCCAGTACTCGATGTTTCGAATCGAGGAACAGACAACCAAATACTTCATGAGGCTCATGTCGCAGCATCGACTTGAGGTAATCACGCACCATCAGCGGATTCTCCAACACGGAGCTGTGGCGCAAGCGCTCAGCCAGATGCCGACGGGCCATTTCCAACACTGCCTGCAACTGCGCAAACTTTGCCGGCCCGAGCCCCAACTGTCCGCTGAATGCCTTTAGATCGGCCTCCAGCAAGGCGCGCAAACTGCCAAATTGACTCAACAAATGTCGCGCCAGATCCACCGCACTTTTACCGGACACGCCGGTCCGTAAAAAGATCGCCAACAGCTCAGCGTCCGAAAGGCTCGCCGAACCCAACTCCAGTAACCTCTCCCGCGGCCGCTCGGCCACCGGCCAATCGCGAATACTCATAGCACCTCCCTGTCTGTGGGCGCCGCTGTTCCGTAGCGGTCGCTGTGATATCGTAGCCCATCTTTTTTGTGGGCGATTTCACTCCTGGGGAGGGGGTATCGCTACGCAGTCATCAACGAAATGAAAGGCAGACCTATGCAGCGGCTGTATCGGAAACGCATCGTTCTGGGCGTCGGCGGCGGTATTGCTGCCTACAAGAGCGCCGATCTGGTTCGCCGCCTGATCGATCAGGGCGCCGAAGTGCGCGTGGTCATGACCCGTGGCGGTGCCGAGTTCATCACTCCGCTGACCATGCAGGCCCTGTCCGGGCACCCGGTTCACCTGGACCTGCTGGACCCGGCGGCCGAAGCGGCGATGGGCCACATTGAACTGGCCAAATGGGCCGACATGGTGCTGATCGCTCCGGCGACCGCGGACCTGATCGCCCGTCTGGCCCAAGGCATCGCCGACGACCTGCTGACCACGCTGGTGCTGGCCACCGACGCAGTGGTCGCCGTCGCTCCGGCGATGAACCAGGCCATGTGGCGCGACCCGGCGACCCAGGCCAACCTGCAAACCCTCGAAAGCCGCAGCATCAAGGCCTTCGGCCCGGCCTCGGGCAGCCAGGCCTGTGGTGACGTTGGCCTGGGCCGCATGCTCGAAGCCGTCGAACTCGCCCAATGCGCGGCGGACTGCTTCCAGCGTCAGGCGCTGACCGGTAAACACGTACTGATCACCGCCGGCCCGACCCAGGAAAACATCGACCCGGTGCGCTACATCACCAACCACAGCTCCGGGAAAATGGGCTTTGCCCTGGCCGAAGCCGCCGTTGAAGCAGGCGCCCGCGTGACCCTGATCACCGGCCCGGTGCACCTGCCGACGCCGGATCGCGTCACCCGCATCGACGTGGTCAGCGCTCGCGACATGCTCGCCGCTTGCGAAGCCGCGATCCCTTGCGACCTGTTCATCGCCTCGGCAGCAGTCGCGGACTACCGCCCCGAAGTCGTCGCCCCACAGAAACTCAAGAAAGACCCTACGAACGGCGACGGCTTGCTACTACAAATGGTCCGCAACCCAGACATTCTGGCCACCATTGCCACGCGCCCCGACCGCCCATTCAGTGTCGGTTTCGCCGCTGAAACCGAACACCTGCTCGATTACGCTGCGCGCAAGTTGAAAGACAAGAACCTCGATTTGATCGTCGCCAACGACGTCGCCAACCCGAGCATTGGCTTCAACAGCGAAGAAAACGCCTGCAGCGTGATCGACCGTGAGCTCCACGCCACACTTTTCGCCCAGACCAGCAAGAGCAAAATTGCTCGCCAGCTGATCACTTTTATCGCCGAACGTCTGAACCAGGTTTAATTTACATGCACGCTTTGCAAGCCAAGATCCTCGACCCACGCATCGGTACCGAATTCCCGCTGCCGCAATACGCCACCCCAGGCTCCGCCGGCCTCGACCTGCGCGCCATGCTGGAAAAAGACATCGTGATCAAACCGGGTGAAACCGTGCTGATTCCGACCGGCCTGTCCGTCTACATTGGCGATCCTGGTCTGGCGGCGCTGATTCTGCCGCGCTCCGGCCTGGGCCATAAGCACGGCATCGTGCTGGGCAACCTGGTCGGCCTGATCGACTCCGACTACCAGGGTCCGTTGATGGTTTCGTGCTGGAACCGTGGCCAGACCGATTTCAACATGGTGGTCGGCGAGCGTTTGGCCCAGCTGGTTCTGGTGCCGGTGGTTCAAGCGCACTTCGAGATGGTCGAAGAGTTCGTTGAAACCGAGCGCGGTGCGGGCGGTTTCGGGCATTCCGGCAAGCATTGATTTCTGGTTTTCAGGCTGGGCGCCCTGCCCGGCCTGAAGGGTGCTCTGCATTTTCAGAATGAAAATTGCATAGCCGTCATCTGGAAGGTTTAACACTGGAAAACAAGGCATTGGCTGGCCAAATCCTGGTTGGCGTTGGTGGCATGGCCTTTTCGCACCACGAACTCTCTGCGAAAAACGCCGTCATACCCTTCAGTTCGAGCCCGCCGAAGCGTTCTTCGCGCGCAGGTCCAGCCACTTTCGAGATGGAGCATTCCCACAGATGAGCAACCCAGCCCAAGTCGCACCCAAGTTCCCCGACAGCATTTTCCGCGCGTACGACATTCGCGGCACCGTCCCGGAATTCTTGAACGCTGAAACCGCTTACTGGCTCGGTCGCGCCATTGGCGCCCAAAGCCTGGCCCAGGACGAACCGAACGTCTCCGTTGGCCGCGACGGTCGCCTGTCTGGCCCGGAACTGGTCGAGCAGCTGATCAAAGGCCTGGCCGAGGCCGGTTGCCACGTCAGCGACGTCGGCCTGGTGCCCACCCCGGCGCTGTACTACGCCGCCAACGTATTGGCCGGCAAATCGGGCGTGATGCTCACCGGCAGCCACAACCCGTCGAACTACAACGGCTTCAAGATCGTCATCGCCGGCGACACCTTGGCCAACGAACAGATCCAGGCCCTGCACGACCGCCTCAAAACCAACAACCTGAGCAGCGGCAAGGGCAGCATCACCAAGGTCGAGATCCTCGACCGCTACAACACCGAAATCGTCCAGGACATCAAACTGTCCCGCCGCCTCAAAGTCGTGGTCGACTGCGGCAACGGCGCGGCCGGCGTGATCGCCCCGCAATTGATCGAAGCGCTGAACTGCGAAGTCATCCCGCTGTTCTGCGAAGTCGACGGCAACTTCCCGAACCACCACCCGGATCCGGGCAAGCCTGAAAACCTTGTCGACCTGATCGCCAAGGTCAAGGCAACCAACGCCGACATCGGCCTGGCCTTCGACGGCGACGGCGACCGCGTTGGCGTAGTGACCAATACCGGCAGCATCGTCTACCCGGACCGCCTGCTGATGCTGTTCGCCCGCGACGTGGTGGCGCGCAATCCGGACGCGGAAATCATCTTCGACGTCAAATGCACCCGCCGCCTGACGCCGCTGATCAAGGAATACGGCGGTCGCCCGCTAATGTGGAAGACCGGTCATTCGTTGATCAAAAAGAAAATGAAACAAACCGGCGCCCTGTTGGCCGGCGAAATGAGTGGGCACATTTTCTTCAAGGAACGCTGGTTCGGTTTCGACGATGGCATTTACAGCGCCGCACGGCTGCTGGAAATCCTCAGCAAGGAAAAATCCACCGCGGAAGAGCTGTTTGCGACCTTCCCGAATGATATTTCTACGCCGGAAATCAATATCCATGTGACCGAAGAGAGCAAATTCAGCATCATTGATGCATTGCACGACGCGAAGTGGGGCGAAGGCGCCGACCTGACCACCATCGACGGCGTGCGAGTCGACTATGCCAAAGGCTGGGGCCTGGTGCGCGCCTCCAACACCACACCGGTGCTGGTGCTGCGCTTCGAGGCCGATGACGAGGCTGAATTGCAACGCATCAAGGACGTTTTCAAAGTCCAGTTGAAGCGTGTTGCACCTGATCTCCAACTACCGTTCTGATTCACCCGGAGCCCTGAATGACCCTCGAACGCGAAGCCGCCGCCAACACCGCCAAGGTCCTGTCCGAAGCGCTGCCTTACATCCGCCGCTATGTCGGCAAGACGCTGGTGATCAAATACGGCGGCAACGCGATGGAAAGCGAGGAGCTGAAAACCGGCTTCGCCCGCGACATCGTGCTGATGAAAGCCGTCGGGATTAACCCGGTGGTGGTTCACGGCGGCGGCCCGCAAATCGGCGATCTGCTCAAGCGACTGTCGATCGAGAGCCACTTTGTCGATGGCATGCGCGTCACCGACGCGGCAACCATGGACGTGGTGGAAATGGTCCTGGGCGGCCAGGTCAACAAAGACATCGTCAACCTGATCAACCGTCATGGCGGCAGCGCCATCGGCCTGACCGGTAAAGACGCCGAGCTGATTCGCGCGAAGAAACTCACCGTCACCCGCCAGACGCCGGAGATGACCCAACCGGAAATCATCGACATCGGCCACGTCGGTGAAGTGGTCGGCATCAATACCGACTTGCTGAACCTGCTGGTCAAAGGCGACTTCATCCCGGTGATCGCGCCAATCGGCGTCGGTGCCAACGGCGAGTCTTACAACATCAACGCCGACCTTGTGGCCGGCAAGGTGGCCGAAGCGCTGAAAGCCGAGAAATTGATGCTGCTGACCAACATCGCCGGGTTGATGGACAAGTCGGGCCAGGTCCTGACCGGCCTGAGCACTCAGCAGGTCGACGACCTGATTGCCGACGGCACGATCTACGGTGGCATGCTGCCGAAGATCCGTTGTGCGCTGGAAGCGGTTCAGGGTGGCGTGGGCAGCTCGCTGATCATTGATGGTCGCGTGCCGAATGCGATCTTGCTGGAAATCTTCACCGATACCGGCGTGGGTACTTTGATCAGCAATCGCAAGCGTCACTAAGCGATAGCGCATACAAAAAGACCCCGCTCAGCCTGGCTGAGCGGGGTCTTTTTTTGTGCGGACGTGCGCCTGATAAATCGCGGCGCCGCCATCGCCGGCAAGCCGGCTCCTACAAAATCGATGAGATCCCTGTAGGAGCTGGCTTGCCAGCGATGGCGGCGTGCCTGGCACACCGCGTTGCATTGATCGCCAGCAAGCCGGCTCCTACAGGGTCAGACGCCGAATTGGGCGCGGTAGGCTTCTACGGCTGGCAGGTGCTGCTTGAGCTGTGGATCGTCGGCCAGGAATTCCAGCACCTGATTCAGCGAAACAATGCTGATCACCGGAATGCCGAAATCACGCTCCACTTCCTGGATCGCCGACAACTCGCCGTTGCCACGCTCTTGACGGTTCAGGGCGATGAGCACGCCTGCCGCCTTGGCGCCGTCCTGGGAAGCGATGATCTGCATCACTTCGCGGATCGCGGTGCCAGCGGTGATCACGTCGTCGATGATCAGCACATCGCCGGTCAATGGCGCGCCGACCAGGCTGCCGCCTTCGCCGTGGGCCTTGGCCTCTTTGCGGTTGAAGCACCATGGCAAATCACGGTCGTGATGTTCAGCCAGGGCCACTGCGGTGGTCGCCGCCAAAGGGATGCCTTTGTAGGCCGGGCCAAACAATACGTCGAAGGGAATGCCGCTCTCGACGATGGCCGCCGCGTAGAAACGACCCAGCTGCGCCAGGGCCGAACCCGAGTTGAACAGGCCGGCATTGAAGAAGTATGGACTGGTACGCCCGGACTTCAGGGTGAACTCACCGAAGCGCAAAACGCCGCGATCGATGGCAAAACGAATGAAATCGCGCTGATACGCTTGCATGAAAAAAACCCCAAATACCACGGATTTAGCTAATTAGGTTGACGCCGTGTATCATACACGCACGCGATTTTTGGGGCCATTTATGCGGATCATCAGTGTGAACGTCAATGGTATTCAGGCTGCAGTGGAGCGAGGTTTGCTCAGTTGGCTGCAAGCACAGAATGCCGACGTCATCTGCCTGCAGGACACCCGCGCCTCCGCCTTTGAACTGGACGATCCAGCCTTCCAACTGGATGGCTACTTCCTTTATGCCTGCGAAGCCGAAGTTCCCGCCCAGGGTGGCGTGGCTTTGTATTCGCGGTTGCAGCCGAAGGCAGTCATCAGCGGTCTCGGTTTCGAGACGGCCGACCGCTACGGGCGCTACCTGCAAGCCGATTTCGACAAGGTCAGCATCGCGACCTTGCTGCTCCCTTCGGGGCAGAACGGCGATGAAGACTTGAACCAGAAGTTCAAGCTAATGGACGACTTCGCCCGTTATCTGGATAAACAGCGACGCAAACGTCGCGAGTACATTTACTGTGGCTCGCTGTACGTGGCGCAACAGAAGCTGGATATCAAGAACTGGCGCGACAGCCAGCAATCCCCGGGCTTCCTGGCACCTGAGCGTGCCTGGATGGACGAGATTGTCGGCAACATGGGTTATGTCGATGCCCTGCGCGAAGTCAGCCGTGAAGGTGATCAGTACAGCTGGTGGCCGGACAATGAGCAGGCTGAGATGCTTAACCTGGGCTGGCGCTTCGATTACCAGATACTGACGCCGGGCCTGCGCCGCTTTGTACGTAGCGCTCGTTTGCCACGTCAGCCACGGTTTTCGCAGCATGCACCGCTGATCGTGGACTACGACTGGACGCTGACCATCTAGACGTCGTTACACAGACACAAAAAAGCCGACAGCAGTGTCGGCTTTTTTGTGGGCGCTGATTTTGCTTTCTGTAGGAGCGAGGCTTGCCCGCGAAAGCGATTTAACAGCCGACATTTATGCCGGATGTGACGGCCTCTTCGCGGGCAAGCCTCGCTCCTACAGGGCTGTGTCGCCTATTTGATCAACCGCCAAGTGAACGGATACCGATACGGCACCCCTTCATTGGCCTTCACGCCAGCAATGATCGTCAACACCAACGCACCGATCGCCAGCAACCCAAACAGGAAGAACCCGATGATCAACACCATCAGCAGGAAGCAGATGGCCGAAGCGATGGCGACGGTGATCTGAAAGTTCAGCGCCTCCTTGCCCTGCGCATCGACAAACGGGTCCATCTCGCGCTTCATCTGCCAGAGAATCAGCGGGCCGATCAGCGTGCCGAACGGAATCCAGATCCCCAGCAAGGCGGACAGGTGACAAAACATCGCCCATTGCCGAACTTCTTTGCTCGGGACGGGAAGCAGCTCTTGCTCGTCACTCATGTTGTCCTCCTTGTCTGGGATGGTTCCGGTCAGTCAGCCAGTGCAGCCTTTTGCAGTTCGAAGATTTCGGTCATGCCTTTCTTCGCCAGTTCAAGCATAGCGGTCAACTCTTCAGGCTGGAACGGCGCGCCTTCGGCAGTGCCCTGAACTTCGATGAAGCCGCCAGTGCTGGTCATCACCACGTTCAGGTCGGTCTCGGCAGCCGAGTCTTCCAGGTAGTCGAGGTCGAGCACAGGCTCGCCCTGGTACATACCCACCGAAACAGCGGCGATCATTTGCTTGAGCGGGTCGCCGCCTTTCAGGCCGCCGCGCTTCTTGATCACTTTCAAGGCATCGACCAGCGCAACCATCGCGCCGGTGATGGACGCGGTGCGGGTGCCGCCGTCAGCCTGGATCACGTCGCAGTCGACGTACAGGGTGACGTCGCCCAGCTTGGACATGTCCAGCGAGGCGCGCAGCGAACGACCGATCAGACGCTGGATTTCCAGGGTGCGGCCGCCTTGCTTGCCGCGGCTCGCTTCACGCTGGTTACGCTCGCCGGTGGCGCGCGGCAGCATGCCGTATTCGGCGGTCAACCAGCCTTGGCCCTGACCTTTGAGGAAACGCGGCACGCCGTTTTCGACGCTGACGGTGCAGATGACTTTGGTATCACCGAACTCGACCAGTACGGATCCCTCGGCGTGTTTGGTGTAGTTGCGGGTAATGCGGATCGAGCGGAGCTGATCGGCAGCGCGACCACTTGGACGTTTCATAGGGAATACCTGTACGGGGGACGGAAAACTGCCGAGCATTATAGAGCCGCGCGCCAATACTGGGCACTTCTAAAAAATCCGCCCGACGATTGAAGGCTCTGGCCTGAGCTTGGAACAGCGCTTTACCGACGGCCTGCAGCCCTTTGTCACACCGTGTGTTTGGGCGCATCCGCCCCACTGCGCTACAATCCTGCGCCTTTGCTGCCTGTCGGCTTTAATTCACAGATAGCGGGTCCGCGAAACCTTTGGTAACGCATCGACCTGCATTGCGAGGTACCTCCATGGTGCACAGCATGACCGCCTTCGCCCGCGTCGAGAAAGCCGGCGTCCAAGGCACCCTGAGCTGGGAACTGCGCTCGGTCAACAGCCGCTACCTGGAACCGCACTTGCGTCTGCCGGAGTCGTTTCGCGATCTCGAAGGCGCGGTCCGCGAAGCGCTGCGCCAAGGCATCTCCCGAGGCAAACTCGAATGCACCCTGCGCTTCACCGAAGAGAACACCGATAAACCCCTGCAAGTGGATCGCGAGCGCGCCGCGCAATTGGTTGCGGCCGCCGAGACCATCGCCGGCCTGATCAAGAACCCGGCCGCGCTGAACCCGCTGGAAGTCCTGGCCTGGCCCGGCGTGCTGGTGGGCGATGCCACCGACCCGCAAGCCCTGAATGCCGAAGCGCTGGCGCTGTTCAACGAAGGCCTGAAGGAACTCAAGGCTGGCCGCGAGCGCGAAGGCGCGGAGCTGGCACGGTTGATCAACGATCGCCTGACGTCCATTGAAGAAGACGTGGTGACCCTGCGTGAACTGGTCCCGCAGATGCTCGCCACCCAGCGCCAGAAAGTCCTCGACCGCTTCGCCGACATGAAGGCCGAAATGGACCCGCAGCGTCTGGAGCAGGAAATGGTCATGCTCGCTCAGAAGAGCGACGTCGCCGAAGAACTGGATCGCCTGAGCACCCATATCATCGAAGTTCGCCGGGTACTCAAGTCCGGCGGCGCTGCCGGCCGGCGCCTCGACTTCCTGATGCAGGAGCTCAACCGCGAAGCCAACACACTGGGCTCCAAGGCCTTCGACCCGCGCAGCACTCAGGCGGCGGTCAACCTCAAGGTGTTGATCGAGCAGATGCGCGAACAAGTGCAGAATATTGAGTAAGGCAAACCCGACATGACCCACAGCACCGGCACCCTGTACATCATTTCCGCCCCTTCGGGCGCGGGCAAGAGCAGCCTGGTCAAGGCCCTGACTGACGCTGATGCGGAGATCCGCGTCTCGGTCTCCCACACCACCCGTGCCATGCGCCCCGGTGAAGTGGACGGCGTGAACTATCACTTCGTCGAACGCAGCGAGTTCGTGAAGATGATCGAGCACGGCGATTTCCTCGAGCGCGCCGAAGTATTCGGCAACCTCTACGGCACTTCGCAAAGCCACCTGCAGCAGACCCTGGACGAAGGCCACGACCTGATTCTGGAAATCGACTGGCAAGGCGCCGAGCAAGTGCGCAAGTTGATGCCCCAGGCCCGTTCGATCTTCATTCTGCCGCCGTCCCTGCAGGCCTTGCACCAGCGTCTGACCAATCGCGGCCAGGACAGCGACGAGATCATTGACGGTCGCATGCGTGAAGCCGTCAGCGAGATGAGCCACTACGTTGACTACGACTACCTGATCATCAACGACGATTTCGCCCATGCCCTGCGCGATTTGCAGGCGATTTTCCGTGCCAATCAGCTGCATCAGAAGCGTCAGCAGCAGCGCAACGGCAAACTTTTGGCTGAATTGCTCGGCTAAACAGCTCTTCCCAAAACCGCTGCAAGGGCTTTACATTGGCACTTGCAGCGCGCTGAAGGGCTTGGTCAAAAAATCAGCGCTTCCCTAATCGCTGGTGATTTTTTAAACTGTTGAGTCCGCTCGCCCAACCGGGCAGCGCGCATATTGCATTCGCTCCGAGGAATACCATGGCCCGCGTAACCGTTGAAGACTGCCTAGAACACGTGGAAAACCGCTTTGAGCTGGTCATGCTCTCTACCAAGCGTGCCCGTCAACTGGCCACCGGTGGCAAAGAGCCGCTGGTTCAGTGGGAAAACGACAAGCCTACCGTTGTAGCGCTGCGTGAAATCGCTGAAGGCCTGATGAGCTACGAGTTCATCGCCGAGCAAGAAATCGTCCAGGATGAACCGCTGTTCGCAGCGTTCGAGGACGAGTCCAACGAGGCCGTCTAAGCCTATGCCTGGTCGACGTAGCACGGCGCGGGGTCACAGCGAACGGCAGGAGTCATCATGCCGAGCATAGACGCCCTCGCCGATCGCTTATCGACCTACCTCGGCAAGGACCAGGTCAACCTGGTCCGCCGAGCGTACTTCTACGCCGAACAAGCCCACGACGGCCAACGCCGCCGCAGTGGCGAGGCGTACGTCACGCATCCTCTTGCGGTGGCGAATATTCTCGCCGACATGCACATGGACCATCAGAGTTTGATGGCTGCGATGCTGCATGACGTGATCGAAGACACCGGTATTGCCAAGGAAGCGCTGCAAGCGCAGTTCGGCGAAACCGTGGCCGAACTGGTCGATGGCGTCAGCAAGCTGACCCAGATGAACTTCGAGACCAAGGCCGAGGCCCAAGCCGAAAACTTCCAGAAAATGGCCATGGCCATGGCGCGCGACATTCGCGTGATCCTGGTCAAACTCGCCGACCGCCTGCACAACATGCGCACGCTGGAAGTCCTGTCCGGTGAAAAACGCCGGCGGATCGCCAAGGAAACCCTGGAAATCTATGCGCCCATCGCCAACCGGCTGGGCATGCACGCCATCCGCATAGAATTCGAAGACCTCGGCTTCAAGGCCATGCACCCGATGCGTTCCGCGCGGATCAACCAGGCAGTCAAACGCGCCCGGGGCAACCGCAAGGAAATCGTCAACAAGATCGAAGAATCCCTCGGCCACTGCCTGGCCATCGACGGCATTCAGGGCGAGGTCAGCGGTCGTCAGAAACACCTCTACGGCATCTACAAGAAAATGCGCGGCAAGCGTAGGGCCTTCAACGAGATCATGGACGTCTATGCGTTCCGGATCATCGTCGACAAGGTCGATACCTGCTACCGCGTGCTGGGTGCTGTACACAATTTGTACAAACCGCTGCCGGGGCGCTTCAAGGATTACATCGCGATCCCCAAGGCGAACGGCTACCAGTCGCTGCACACCACGTTGTTCGGCATGCACGGTGTTCCGATCGAGATCCAGATCCGCACCCGTGAAATGGAAGAGATGGCCAACAACGGCATCGCCGCCCATTGGCTGTACAAATCCAGCGGCGACGAGCAGCCCAAAGGCACTCACGCCCGCGCCCGCCAGTGGGTCAAAGGCGTGCTGGAAATGCAGCAACGCGCCGGCAACTCGCTGGAATTCATCGAAAGCGTGAAGATCGACCTGTTCCCGGACGAGGTCTACGTGTTCACGCCCAAAGGCCGGATCATGGAGCTGCCCAAAGGCTCCACGGCGGTCGACTTCGCTTACGCGGTGCACACCGACGTGGGCAACAGCTGCATTGCCTGTCGGATCAATCGTCGTCTCGCGCCGTTGTCCGAACCGCTGCAAAGCGGCTCCACGGTCGAGATCGTCAGTGCTCCCGGCGCACGGCCGAACCCGGCGTGGCTCAACTTCGTGGTCACCGGCAAGGCGCGGACCCACATCCGCCATGCGCTGAAACTGCAACGTCGCTCCGAATCCATCAGCCTCGGCGAACGCCTGCTGAACAAGGTCCTCAACGGTTTCGACAGCGCCCTGGACAAAGTTCCGGCCGAGCGCGTCAAAGCGATGCTCACCGAGTACCGCCTCGAACTGATCGAAGACTTGCTCGAAGACATCGGCCTGGGCAATCGCATGGCTTACGTCGTCGCCCGCCGCCTGCTCGGCGAAGGCGAACAGCTGCCAAGCGCGGAAGGCCCGCTGGCGATTCGCGGCACCGAAGGTCTGGTGCTCAGCTACGCCAAGTGCTGCACGCCGATCCCGGGCGACCCGATTGTCGGTCACCTGTCGGCGGGCAAAGGCATGGTTGTGCACCTGGACAACTGCCGCAACATCAGCGAAATCCGCCACAACCCGGAAAAATGCATCCAGCTCTCGTGGGCCAAGGATGTCACCGGCGAATTCAACGTCGAGCTGCGCGTCGAGCTGGAACACCAGCGCGGCTTGATCGCACTGTTGGCCAGCAGCGTCAACGCGGCCGACGGCAATATCGAAAAAATCAGCATGGACGAACGCGATGGTCGCATCAGCGTGGTCCAACTGGTGGTCAGCGTGCACGACCGTGTGCATCTGGCTCGCGTGATCAAGAAACTGCGCGCACTGACCGGGGTGATCCGCATCACCCGCATGCGCGCCTAAGCCAACCTATTACAAGGAGTCATTCATGACCAAGACTGTTATCACCAGCGATAAGGCCCCGGCCGCCATCGGCACTTACTCCCAGGCGATCAAGGCTGGCAACACCGTTTACATGTCGGGTCAGATTCCTCTGGACCCAAAAACCATGGAACTGGTTGAAGGCTTCGAAGCCCAGACCGTCCAGGTGTTCGAGAACCTGAAAGCCGTGGCCGAAGCCGCTGGTGGTTCGTTCAAGGACATCGTCAAACTGAACATCTTTCTCACCGACCTGAGCCACTTCGCCAAGGTCAACGAGATCATGGGCAAGTACTTTGACCAGCCATACCCAGCCCGCGCCGCCATCGGCGTAGCCGCCCTGCCAAAGGGTTCGCAGGTTGAAATGGATGCCATTCTGGTCATCGAGTAATGCGTTCGGCGCAGCCCGAAAGGCTGCGCCAATGCCGTATGTATAAAAAGCGTTTTGAAAGGATTCCACCATGCGCACTGCGCTTGCTGTCTCGCTGGTCGCCCTACTCTTGGGCGGATGTGCCAGCAACCCTGCCGACCGCGACATCAGCGGCACCTGGATCAATCAGGTGGCGATCGATGCTGCGTCCAAAGGCGGCCCCCTGCGCGAAGCGCTCCAGGCCTATGGTCCGAACCTGGAATGGGACGTCAACACCAAGGCCGGTCAGGCCCGCTACACCAACGGTTTTGAGAACGTCGAAGGCAAGCTGCTGGGCGAAGCGTCCGGCGCCTGGAAAGTCGACTTCTACGGCAGTTCCGCCAGCGAGCTGAAGCGTGACGGCAAGCAACTGGCCCAAGTCGCCAGCGACAACGAACCCGCACAGGTCTTCGACCGCGCGCTGATCCCGGTGCCGGATGGCGCACCGATGGGTGCCAGCTTCGAACGCGCGCTGTATTCCGCCTACATGGGCGGTAGCTGGAAAGTCGTCAGCGGTCCTGGTGAAGGCAGCTCAGTGCAGTTCCAGGCCGACGGCCAGGTAACCGGTTTGCCGGGTGCGGATCGCTACGCGCTGTGCCTGGCGGGCGATTGCGCGTCGATGAGCGGCGGCAACGACAACATGTGGTTGCAACTCAAGGGCCAGGGCAACACCTGGATCTTTGCGCGCAAGGGCAAGGAACTGGAGATCCTCCAGGCTGTGAACACCGCGCAGGCAGACGAAATGCCGCAGTTCACGCCGGGTGATCGCAAGTGGTTGCTGGAAAAGCAGTAACCCGGCTCTAAAGCCAACGCAAAGCCCAATGTAGGAGCGAGGCTTGCCCGCGAAGACGTCGTAACATCCAACATCAACGTTGATTGTTACACCGTCTTCGCGGGCAAGCCTCGCTCCTACAGTATTGATGGGGCCCGGAAATCAGCAGCGGCCTTCGAGGATAGCGGCGTACCCTTCGCGATAGCTTGGGTACTTCGGCACCCAACCCAAGGCCTTCACCCGCGCATTGCTGCATTGCTTGCTGCCAGTGCGCCGCACACTCGCATCGTCGGCCCATTCGGTCACGCCCAGATATTCACGCAACCAATCCACCACTTCGCCCAGCGGTGCAGGCGCGTCGTCGACGCCGATATAAACGTCATCCAACGCCACACCGCGCCGATCCGCCTCAAGCAGAAACGCCAACAAGCCAGCCGCGTCATCCACGTGAATCCGATTGCCGTACAACGGCGGATCAATCGCCACGCGATATCCGCGACGAACCTGCGTCAGCAGCCATTCGCGGCCCGGGCCGTAGATGCCGGTCAAACGCACGATGCTTGCCGGAATGCCACTGTTGAGTGCCACTTGTTCCGCCTCCAGCATCAGTCGACCTGAATAGCCGGCAGCGATGGTCGGCGACGTTTCGTCGACCCACTCGCCGTCCTGCTGGCCGTAAACGCTGCTACTGGAAACGAACAGCAGGCGATTGGGCACCTGTCCGTAGTCGTCCAGCCACTCGATCACATGCTGCAAGCCCTCGACATAAGCGGCTCGGTAACCGGCTTCATCGTGAACGGTGGCTGCCGCGCAATACACCAGGTAGTCCACCGCACCGACCGGCCAGGTTTGCGGACAGTCTTTGTTGAACAAGTCGCCGGCAACGCCAATCACCCCCTCGGGCAGGCGCGAGACGTCACGGCGCAGACCATGGACCTCCCACCCGCAAGCGAGCAATTGTGTAGCCAGACGACTGCCGACATCACCGCAGCCGGCGATCAAAACAGAGGGCGCGGACATCAAAAAACTCCTATCGGAAAGCCACAGACTAGCGCCGGCAATGGACGAGCGGCTAGCAATGAAGGAAAAAAAGATACTCTATTACTTCTGTTAACAAGAATTACTTGCAATAATGCCCGCCACTTTTGTTCTCGGCCTTCGAGGCCTGGAAGAACATTTACCGTCTTTTCCTCTCAGGTCCGGCCAGCATGACACGCAATCAATTCCCCGCTTCGCCAACCAATCGACCTCGCGCCTGGAGCGCGGTGGCCGCCCTGTTGCTCAGCCTGATGCTGGCGCCAACCGCCGCCTTCGCTGACGCACAAGCCCCGGCCACCCCAGCCGCCGCCACTGCGCCCGCTCCCGCCGACCACTCTGCCGAACACGCCGCACCGGTTGCCACCGATCCGGCCCAGGCCGTAGACGCCGCTGGTGAAGACGCGCCGCAAGTCCTCGAAGCCGACAACAGCCTGGGCATGGCCCATGACCTGTCGCCGTGGGGCATGTACCAGAACGCCGACATCATCGTGAAAATCGTGATGATCGGCCTCGCCATCGCGTCGATCATCACCTGGACCATCTGGATCGCCAAGGGCTTCGAGCTGATGGGCGCCAAGCGTCGTCTGCGCACTGAAATCGTCCACCTGAAGAAAGCGGCCACCCTCAAGGAAGCCAGTGTAACGGCAGCCAAGCCCGGCACCCTCGCCAACCTGTTGGTGCACGATGCGCTGGAAGAGATGCACCTGTCGACCAACAGCCGCGAGAAAGAAGGCATCAAGGAACGCGTCGCCTTCCGTCTTGAGCGCCTGGTCGCAGCCTGCGGTCGCAACATGAGCAGCGGCACCGGCGTCCTCGCCACCATCGGCTCCACCGCCCCGTTCGTGGGCCTGTTCGGCACCGTGTGGGGCATCATGAACAGCTTCATCGGCATCGCCAAAACCCAGACCACCAACCTCGCCGTCGTGGCTCCCGGCATCGCCGAAGCCCTGTTGGCCACCGCGCTGGGCCTGGTGGCCGCGATTCCGGCCGTTGTGATCTACAACGTGTTCGCCCGCTCCATCGCCGGCTACAAGGCGCAAGTGTCCGACGCCTCGGCAGAAGTCCTGTTGCTGGTCAGCCGCGACCTCGACCACCAGCCTGAGCGCAGCTCGCAACCGCACATGGTGAAAGTGGGGTAATCGGCCATGGGCCTGCATTTGAAAGAAGGCGCAGACGACGATCTGGCCGAGAACCACGAAATCAACGTCACGCCGTTCATCGACGTGATGCTGGTGCTGTTGATCATCTTCATGGTGGCCGCTCCGTTGGCCACCGTGGACATCAAGGTCGACCTGCCTGCCTCCAGCGCCAAACCGGCGCCGCGGCCAGAGAAACCGGTGTTCCTCAGCGTCAAGGCTGACCAGCGCCTGTTCCTCGGCGAAGACGAAGTGAAAGCCGAAGCACTTGGCGCCACGCTCGACGCCAAGACCCAGGGCAAGAAAGACACGACGATCTTCTTCCAGGCCGATAAAGGCGTGGACTACGGCGACCTGATGAGCGTGATGGACAACCTGCGCGCTGCCGGCTACCTGAAGGTCGGACTGGTCGGACTCGAGACGGCAGTGAAGAAATGATCACGACGCGCCATAAGCTGACGCGTTACGGCGGTAGCCTGGCCGTGGTGCTGGGCGTCCATGCGCTGGCCATTGCGCTGGCGCTGAACTGGACGTCGCGCCCACCTATCGAGCTGCCGCCGCAGGCGATGATGGTCGAGTTGGCGCCGGTTCCGGCACCGCCTCCTCCGGCACCACCGAAGGTGATAACGCCGCCACAACCCCCTGCGCCGGTGGAAGAGCTGCCGATCCCGAAACTGGCCGAAGTGCCGAAGGCAGAAATCACCGTACCGAAGCCGGTCAAACCCAAGCCCAAGCCTCAACCGCCCAAGCCTGTGGAGAAAAAGCCGGAGCCGCCGAAGGAAAAACCGTCCGAGGAAAAACCGAGCGAAGCGCAACCGACCCAGGCACCGTCGGAGAAATCCGCTCAACCGGCACCGGGCCCATCACCTGCGCAGCAAGCGGCCAAGGCCAGTTGGCAAGGCACCCTGCTGGCGCACCTGGCCAAGTACAAAAAGTACCCGGCCAGTGCACAGGCGCGGGGCAAGGAAGGTTTGAACCGTCTGCGCTTCGTGGTGGACGGCGAAGGTAACGTGTTGTCGTTCGAACTGGTGGGCCGCTCGGGCAATGCCGATCTGGACCGGGCCACCCTGGAAATGATCAAGCGTGCCCAACCGCTGCCCAAGCCACCGGCCGACATGCTGAACAACGGCTCCATCGAAATTGTTGCACCGTTTGTTTACTCGCTGGAACGCCGCCGCTAAAGAGAACCCTGTAGGAGCGAAGCTTGCTCGCGAAAACGGTGTGTCATTCACGAATGATTCGACTGACATACCGCTTTCGCGAGCAAGCTTCGCTCCTACAGATTCTGTGGCGGTAACAAGATATGCAAAAGGCACCCGAAAGGTGCCTTTTGCATATCCGCCAGCGGCAAACCGGCGTTACCCGGTGTCACTCGACACACTCTCTCTGATAACGTGCGTCTATCGATTGCAGCCGGTATGCTTGGCCCGCAACTTCATGGACGCTCGCTATGACTCTTACAGAATTACGCTACATCGTTACCCTCGCCCAAGAGCAGCACTTCGGCCACGCGGCCGAGCGTTGCCACGTCAGCCAGCCGACCCTGTCGGTGGGCGTGAAAAAGCTTGAAGACGAACTCGGTGTGCTGATTTTCGAGCGCAGCAAGAGCGCCGTGCGCCTGACCCCGGTTGGCGAAGGCATCGTGGCCCAGGCACAAAAAGTCCTGGAACAGGCCCAAGGCATCCGCGAACTGGCCCAGGCCGGCAAGAACCAGCTGACCGCCCCGCTGAAAGTCGGCGCCATCTACACCGTCGGCCCGTACCTGTTTCCGCACCTGATTCCGCAACTGCACCGGGTCGCCCCGCAGATGCCGTTGTACATCGAAGAAAACTTCACCCACGTGCTGCGCGACAAACTGCGCAACGGCGAGCTCGACGCGATCATCATCGCCCTGCCGTTCAACGAAGCCGACGTCCTGACCCTGCAGCTCTACGACGAGCCGTTCTACGTCCTGATGCCGGCCCAGCACCCGTGGACACAAAAGGAATCCATCGACGCCGCCCTGCTCAACGACAAGAGCCTGCTGCTGCTCGGCGAAGGCCACTGCTTCCGCGATCAAGTGCTGGAAGCCTGCCCGACGCTGACCAAAGGCAACGACGGCGCCAAGCACACCACGGTGGAATCCAGCTCGCTGGAGACCATTCGCCACATGGTCGCCTCGGGGCTCGGGATTTCGATCCTGCCGCTGTCGGCCGTGGACAGCCATCACTACGCCCCCGGCGTGATCGAAGTGCGCCCACTGACCGCGCCGGTGCCGTTCCGCACCGTGGCCATTGCCTGGCGCGCGAGCTTCCCGCGTCCGAAGGCCATTGAAATCCTCGCTGACTCCATTCGCCTGTGCTCGGTGGCCAAGCCGCCCGCGCCGGTGGCTGCGGCTTAAGTCGCTGTCATGACCGAGTTGTCGCAAGTGTCGGTCACGGCACTCAAGGGTGTCGGCGAGGCCATGGCCGAGAAACTGGCCAAAGTCGGCCTGGAGAATCTCCAGGACGTGCTGTTTCACCTGCCGCTGCGTTATCAGGACCGCACTCGCGTTGTCCCGATCGGCCACCTGCGACCGGGGCAAGATGCCGTGATCGAAGGCACCGTCAGCGGCGCCGATGTGGTCATGGGCCGGCGCCGCAGCCTGGTCGTGCGTTTGCAGGACGGCACCGGCGGGCTCAGCCTGCGTTTCTACCATTTCAGCAACGCCCAGAAAGAAGGCCTCAAACGTGGCACGCGGATTCGCTGCTACGGCGAAGCGCGGCCCGGTGCGTCGGGACTGGAAATCTACCACCCGGAATACCGCGCCCTCACCGGCGACGAGCCGCCGCCCGTGGATGAAACCCTGACGCCGGTGTACCCGCTCACCGAAGGTTTGACCCAGCAGCGTTTGCGCCAGCTCTGCATGCAAACCCTGACGATGCTCGGCCCGACCAGCCTGCCGGATTGGTTGCCGAACGAACTGGCGCGGGACTATCAACTGGCGCCGCTGGCCGATGCGATTCGTTACCTGCATCACCCGCCGGCCGATGCCGACGTCGACGAACTCGCCCTCGGCCATCATTGGGCGCAGCACCGTCTGGCCTTTGAAGAACTGCTGACTCATCAACTCTCGCAGCAGCGTCTGCGCGAAAGCATGCGCTCCCTGCGCGCGCCGGCGATGCCAAAAGCCAGCCGATTGCCGGCCCAATACCTGGCCAATCTCGGCTTCAATCCAACCGGCGCCCAACAACGCGTCGGCAACGAAATCGCCTACGACCTCAGCCAGCACGAACCGATGCTGCGCTTGATTCAGGGCGACGTCGGCGCGGGCAAAACCGTGGTCGCCGCCCTTGCCGCGCTCCAGGCACTGGAAGCGGGTTATCAAGTGGCGTTGATGGCGCCGACCGAGATCCTCGCCGAGCAGCACTTCATCACCTTCAAGCGCTGGCTCGAACCGCTGGGCATTGAAGTCGCGTGGCTGGCCGGCAAGCTCAAAGGCAAGAACCGCGCGGCCGCGCTGGAACAGATCGCCAGCGGCACGCCGATGGTGGTCGGCACTCACGCGCTGTTCCAGGACGAAGTGCAGTTCAAGAACCTCGCGCTGGCGATCATCGACGAACAACACCGTTTTGGCGTGCAACAGCGCCTGGCGCTGCGGCAGAAAGGCGTCGGCGGGCGCATGTGTCCGCATCAACTGATCATGACCGCCACGCCGATCCCGCGAACGCTGGCGATGAGCGCCTACGCCGACCTCGACACCTCGATCCTCGACGAACTGCCGCCAGGCCGGACCCCGGTCAACACCGTGTTGGTCACCGACACCCGGCGCGTCGAAGTCATCGAACGGGTGCGCGGCGCCTGCGCCGAAGGGCGTCAGGCCTATTGGGTGTGCACGCTGATCGAAGAGTCGGAAGAGCTGACCTGCCAAGCGGCGGAAACCACCTTTGAGGACCTCACCGCCGCCCTCGGCGAGTTGAAAGTCGGGTTGATTCACGGCCGCATGAAGCCTGTCGAGAAAGCCGCCGTGATGGCCGAATTCAAGGCCGGCAACCTGCAACTGCTGGTCGCCACCACCGTGATCGAAGTCGGCGTCGACGTGCCAAACGCCAGCCTGATGATCATCGAAAACCCCGAACGCCTCGGCCTCGCGCAGTTGCACCAATTGCGCGGCCGCGTCGGTCGGGGCAGCGCCGCCAGCCATTGCGTGCTGCTCTACCATCCGCCGCTGTCACAGATCGGCCGTCAGCGCCTGGGCATCATGCGCGAAACCAACGACGGTTTTGTCATCGCCGAAAAAGACCTGGAACTGCGCGGCCCCGGCGAAATGCTCGGCACGCGGCAGACCGGTCTGCTGCAATTCAAGGTCGCCGACCTGATGCGCGACGCCGATCTGCTGCCCGCCGTGCGCGACGCCGCCCAGGCATTGCTGGAGCGTTGGCCGGATCACGTCAGCCCGCTGCTCGACCGCTGGCTGCGCCACGGGCAGCAATACGGCCAAGTGTGAGCACCGTCGCAGTTTCTGGACCCTGCCCTTAAACAAGCTGGTTATACTCCTGCAATTGTTTGAATACGGATACAGACCATGACTGAAGCTGCCCTCGTCCCCGAAACCCCGCACGCTCCGTCTGTTATTCGGCTGCTGCTCGCCAAACTGGGCATCGCCTACGAAGAAGTCCTCGACCACCACGGCCTGAACGCCTCGCGCAAAGTGCAAGCGGTGCTGCTCGACGACGCCGTGGGCGCGCTGATGGTGCTGTTCCCGCAAAGCCAGTTGCTCGACCTCAACCGCCTCGCCGAACTGACCGGCCGCCGCCTCGCCGCCGTGTCGACCGAGCGCCTGGAAAAGATGCTCGGCAAACACAACCTGAGCCTGCTGCCCGGCCTGCCGGCGCTGACCAGCTCGCCCTGCCTGTACGAAGAAAGCCTGCTGCGCGAACCGAAGTTGCTGATCAACTCGGGCGAGCCGGGCGTGCTGCTGGAAATCACCAGCGAAGCCTTCAAGACCATGCTGACCAAGGCCAGCGCCGCCAACTTCGGCGAGAACGTGAGCAGCATCCGCCCGAACCTCGACCGCCCCGACGATGACCGCGAGGAAATCACCCAGGCCGTCCAGGCGTTCACCGCGCGACGCATCCAGCAGCGCCTGGAAGCCACCATCGAAATTCCGCCACTGGCCGAGACCGCGCAGAAAATCATCAAACTGCGCGTCGACCCCAACGCCACCATCGACGACATCACCGGCGTGGTCGAAACCGACCCGGCCCTTGCCGCACAAGTCGTCAGCTGGGCAGCGTCACCGTACTACGCCTCGCCGGGCAAGATTCGCTCCGTTGAAGACGCCATCGTCCGCGTGCTGGGCTTCGATCTGGTGATCAACCTGGCGCTGGGCCTGGCCCTGGGCAAAACCCTCAGCCTGCCCAAAGACCACCCGCAACACACCACGCCGTACTGGCAGCAATCGATCTACACCGCCGCCGTCATCGAAGGCCTGACCCGCGCCATGCCGCGCGCCCAGCGCCCGGAAGCCGGCCTGACCTACCTCGCCGGCCTGCTGCACAACTTCGGCTACTTGCTGCTGGCCCACGTATTCCCGCCGCACTTCTCGCTGATCTGCCGCCACCTGGAGGTCAACCCGCACCTGTGCCACAGCTACGTCGAGCAACACCTGCTCGGCATCAGCCGCGAACAGATCGGCTCATGGCTGATGCGCTATTGGGACATGCCCGATGAGTTGGCCACCGCGCTGCGCTTCCAGCACGACCCAAGCTACGACGGCGCCTACGCTGAATATCCAAACCTCGTGTGCCTGTCCGTGCGCCTGCTGCGTAGCCGCGGCATCGGCTCCGGCCCGGATGAAGATATCCCGGATGCCCTGCTGGAACGCGTCGGCCTGACTCGCGACAAAGCTAACGACGTCGTCAGCAAAGTCCTCGAAGCCGAAGTCCTGCTGCGCGAACTCGCTTCGCAATTCACCCAAGCCTAAAAGCTTCGCGGGCAAGCCTCGCTCCTACAGGATTTCGTGATTCCTGTAGGAGCGAGGCTTGCCCGCGAAAAATCCACCTCGGTCTACCTGACCACCTCAAACCTTAGCGGCAGCCTTCGCCTTCTTCGGCTTCAAATACTTGGTCAACCCCTGAAACCAGATCACCAACGCCGGGTTACCCTTGATCTGAATCGACTTGTCCTGAATCCCCGTCATAAACGCCAACTGCTTGTTCTTCGCCTGCATCGTGGCAAAGCCATACGCCGCATCTTTAAACGCAATCGCAAACGCCGGCTCGGCATACACGCCCGACTTACTGGTAATGCGCTGATCCTTCACAAAGAAATGCCGCGCCACTTTCCCGTCCAGGGTCTGTAGCTGAAACACCAATTCCTTGTCACCCAACTGCTGTTGAAACGCAGGATTGGTCCGACTGGCCTTACCCATCAACAAACCCAGCATCCACAGAAGAAAACGAAATTTCATGCGCACAGCCTCAAAAGGAAAATGAACGGCCGGCGCAGTGTAGCGGCTTCGAGCGAGAACGCCACTATTGCGCAGTGTTAGAAGAAGATGCCGTGGTTTTTGACGCTGATGACTACCAAGTCATTGACGAAACGTTGTTGTTTAAAAGCTGATGCTTATTGAGGTTTCTACACTCACTCCTATCAGACATTTCCTGCTAAACGCCGAGCTGTCCATGAACTAGGCAACCTCTTACTTCACCGATAACCTTTGCCCGTCGCCGCGAAATCGGCGACCGGATGTGCAAGTCCGAAATCGGAGAAAACATTTTATTAACTCCAAGGATTTACACCTATGACCAATCCGACATCCAAATCGCCCGAAAATGAAGCCACTTCCCCCTACGAATCCTTAGATTCCAAGAAACTCCACGAAGCCGCCGAGCGCGCCCTCGACCATCACTTCGGCACAACTGCGGATAAACCATCGAAATCCCGCAAGGGTGCGCTCTTCATCGTCGCTCCCGACCTCCACACCGAAACCCTCCTGGCCAATGCCTCCGAAGACCTGCTGTCCATCAGCGCCATCGCCGCCGACCTGGCCGACGGTGTAGAAGGCTCCCGCCGCTCAGTCGCCCTGGCCCTCAGCAGAATGGCGGACGGTGTGCATCTGTTGGTGGAGCGAGCGCTGGACCACATTGATTCGCCGACCCCAGAAGAACATCGCGCCAAGGCGTAAGGCTGAACTGGCTAACCAAGCAAACAAAAACGGCCCCGATTGATGTTGCCAACAATCGGGGCCGTGTTCTTTTCTGGCTCAGGAACCCGGGCAGACCTTTGGTTCCTTCGCTTCAAAATAGGCTTTGTCAGGGTAATTGGGTACCAAACTAAAAGGACGGCCCACCAGAGCCGCCCTTATCTTTGTACGGCTACACGTTCTTTTCAGACGACTTCAAGTTACTGGCCTGATCAGCCACCAAGTCGAGCCAGCCACTGGGCTTGTCCTCTTCGTTCGCCGCATTCGCCAGCATACCGGCCAATGCACCCACGTCTTTCTTGCGAGCAGCTTCGACTGCTTCAAGCGCCTGATGGGCTACCAGGATTTTCTGCAGCGCCGGGGTGTTCGCTGTGGCTTCGGTCAATGGTTTCAGCGGTGGCAAGGCTGCGACTTTGGCCACCAAATCACCCGGCGCCTTCGTGAAGGTCCGTAGAGAGTCCAGATTATCGAGCATTGGTATTGCAATACCGGTAAGCGGATCGAACGCGCTGATCTCAGGCAAACCAACCTTCCCGGTAAGAATAGGACGAGCCACGTTCATGAGAGGGAGTGCCAGCAACATTCGCGGATCACGCTTTTTAATGCTCAAGCCAATACTGGCCACCGCGATACCGATACCGATGACGCGACCCGCTGTGGCAACCAAAGACAGTTGCTTGTTGGACTCGTTATCGAAATGCACCAGACGTATGCGGAAGTAATCCGTAAAGGGTTCGCGGGGACCAATGCCGGATGTGTTCATAAACCATGCACGAGAGTCGTGAACCTGATCATCGAACAGTGCAACCAGGTCTTCCTGGCCCTGCCGTACTTTGTTTGGTGCGCTGAACATCTCCTTGTAACGCGCCGTGCCATTGTCGTACAGGTAGTTGTACTCCTCGGCCTCATCCTCCTCATTGATCGCGTAGACCGTGCCGCCAACCAACATATCAATGATCGTGCTGCCGATTTTCCAGTCATCCAAAATGCCCCATTCTTTGAGGTAGTCATGGCGGAATTCGGCAGCAGCACCCAATAGCTGTACTTGGTCTAGGGGCGGATCGAAGGCTTTTTCCAAACGAATGTTGTCGACCTTTTCCTGGCCTCCGACAATCTGAACATTCAGTTGATATTCTTTTTCCTGCGCCTCGGTATACGTCGGCAGCGGCTGCCCTTGGGCGGCGGCAGCGGACTCAGCGGAGCGACGTGCATAGATCGCTTTCCATGCATCCTGTTTAGCCACGGGCATGTCTTTGTCGACGTTCGCAAAGAAACCACGCTGCGCCAGGCCACCGGCATAACGGTCGATGCGCCAGCCTGTAAGTAGTGCCTGCTCTCGTTTGATCATTTCTTCGAGGGTGCCGACTTTGACTTGAGACTGCCACGCGTTGAAGCGCTTGATCAGCTCGTCTGAAACGTTGAATTCGATCTCCGTATCAGGGGCCATAACACGCCAGATTTCATGAACGTCGGGTTGATGTGCCGGTTCGGGGACTTGCAAAGGTGCGCCTGCTTTAAAAGCTTCCGCGTATAGATGATGAAGCGGAATCTGCGATACCAAATAATCTGTACCCGGTAGTGCCTTACCCTGATTACCAGGTGAGTAACCGCCACCTACATCGGAGTGCACACCGGGGTACAAAAATTCTTCGGTTCCACTTCGATAACTGGATGCTTGTGTATCATCTCGTTGGCCCGCTGAGTTTTTGGGCCTGCGTCGAATAGAGTCCAAGGGAAAGCTGGCACGCTGCTCATGCGCCGATACCAAATGAACGCAACGTTTTAAAAAGTGACAGTCATCTGGCAAAGCAGTGCTCATGCACTTTTCTATAGCTTCATCAGGTAGGCGCATTGTGTCATCAGCCCAACCCATGTGGCCGGCGGCAAAGGGCATGCTATCCGCCATACCCACTGCCGCAACCGTGTCGCAGATGCCCAAAAATTCTATAGAAATAGGCAGTCCGGCAAAGCGGTATTCAGTTTGGCCATCGCTACCAGTGCAACGCGTCAATGTTTGCAGCCAATTGGCGAATGTCCGGGCTTGCGCGGCACCACGCGAAAATCCATACACATACAATCGCATAGCGAGAATATGAGGTTTAACTTCGGCATCGACGCGTTTTTTCAGCGCGTCTTCCAGTTTCTGAATCTCAGGTCGCATTGCTGCTTCGCGTTTTTTTTCTCCATTGGCCAAGAGACCACCGGTGAGCGCAGTCACTAGTCCAGTAGACATGGCATCTATCAGTCCGCGCATTTCAGGTACGTTGAGACCAGTCGATTCCAGTGTCTGCTTCAACGCATCGAGTAATCGAGTGAGTCCCCAGTTGATTCGGTTCTCACCCCCACTCGCAAACATAAGCCCACCATCGCTAGGCGTGTATTCGAGTATGTCAGGGAAAACCGTGCCTACTCCGGGGCTGTAGTAACGGAAATATCCTTGCTCCTGAGCTGAACTGATTCCGCCAATACTGGCATGGAACATTCGAGCAATATTGCTACGCGAGGACGGTGTCGATGCACCATCTGCCTGGTCATTGTTGTTGGTACCATCGAATGCAATGGTGATATGCAGGGACTTGCTGCAAGGTGGACCGCTTTGAATATTGCCTTTAGCCTGCAACAACTTTCGCTGCTGATTTCCAAACGCGGCTTCATCGCGTTTTTGCAGTTTAATATTTTTCGTTAACTGGCCTGGTTCTCTTGGCAATCGTCGAGCCAATGGAAAGTTTGGCGCAGCAAATGCGCTAGCAGGTTTAGGAGCACCTCCTGAACTCAAAATCTCGGACATACGGAGGACTCCTTCGAATTGAAATAAGCTCTATCTGGATAATCGGGGTGTTCCGGTGTATAGCACGTAGTAGAAACACGAACTTTATCGCAAGGCAGGAAATGAACCTGCAACGCACAAAACTTATCGTCATATTTAGGAATATCAACGACTGCTTTGTGATGAGTGTAGTTAGCGGCATGACGACTGTAATCGCCAGACTCGATTTGACCGTATTTATCCCGTTTTATAGCTGCACGCGGGGCCGGATCACTTTCCCATTCAATAATGGCTTTTAGTCCTGGATTCCAGCTTCGAGGTAGCGTGGTACAACAGGTTTGTGAACTTAACCCTCCTTGAAACGGACCTATATTGGGCCCTCCAGCGCCATTCACGGTAAATCGGTTGATGTTGCTAGATGTATGGTTATAGCCCGAGACCGGGGTGCCTAGCATCTCAGACTGTGCTTGACATGCACCTAAGTTCAACACACCAAAAAACAATAAAAAGGCATTGGCCAATCGGTGGTTGTTAGAGAACCTAATGTTGGGTACACATTGAGCGATCAAGCTATAACCTCGATAGAAAAAACTTGGCATCAACGCCGTGAAAAATTGCAGACTGCTTTCCTTACTTATACACCTAGACATATATTTGGCCGCTCCATATTTATCGGGCAATTAATTAAACATCCGGAAAACCGGGGTTGATGTTTGTGCAGGATCAAAGAATCAGACATGAAGTCAGCTCCTTAACCTGAAAATATGCTTTATCGGGATAGTTCGGATTTGAAGGCGTGTAGCAAGTTGTCGAAACCCGCACCTGATCACACGGCAAAAAATGAACCTGCAACGCGCAGACGCTTTCGCCGTATTGGGGAATATCAACAACCGCCCTGTGATATGAATACTTTTGTCTTTGTTCAGCCATGCGCTTCCTCCATGCGTCGGAGTAGGGACGCTCGCTCCAGGTACTGGAAGAACCGGGTTCAGGATCCTTCTGCCACTCGACGATTGCCTTCAGGTCCGGTGTCCAATGGCGAGGAAGCGCTCCACAGCAGACCTCACTGCCACCACCGTGGTGAGGCCCGATATTCGGACCACCAGCGCCATTCACAGTAAATCGGTTTATCGATGCGGACGTATGGTTGTAACCCGTCACCGGTGCCGCCAGCATTTTCGATGGAGCACTGCTGCAACCACTCAACATCACCACACCCCCTAACACCCACCCACGAACCAGCCAGGAAGAACTCATCCCCCCCAGCCCACGAGCGAGCCCCTCCATCAAATCAACGCCTTCGGTGGCTCATCAATCACAAACGGCGAGTTCTCCACCAGCCACTGCTCAATAAACGGTTCCCGCTCTTCCGGTTCCTTCAACCCCTTCTGATTCGCCGCGATCTGGCTGCGATACAAATGTCGAATAAGCCCCTCATTGCGGCTCAAGCCGTAGTTCTGCGGCACGGCGCAGCGGTCGACGCGGTAGGCGTCGGCTTTGGTCCAGGCGAGCAGGTTGGCGACTTGTGGGTGGTCGAACATGACGGGGCCGTTGGCCGGTGTGGGGGCGTGGCGGACGTAGTTGCCGGGCAGGCTTTGTGGGTGTTGGTCGCGGTCGAGCCAGTGCCAGGAGATGACGGCGGCGTGGAAGGCGTTGCTTTGTACCGGGGTCAGGGTTTCCGCGACGGGCAGCAGCATGCGCGGATCGTAGTAGCGCAGCACGCCTTCGGAGCGGCCCTGGTTCCATTTTGCCTGGGTGTAGCCGCGCAGGTGTTCGGCCAGCGCATCGAACGCCCAAGGGCTGAACAGGGCGACGACGTGTTTGTTGCAGTCGACGGCGCTGATGAAGGTTTTCAGCCAGGCGCGTTGGGCCGTGTCGACGCGCAGCAGCAGCGGGCCGAAATCGGCGATGGCGACTTCCGGGGTGTTTTCAAACAGCTTGGCCAGTTTTGGCCCGTCGGGCTGCTCCGCCAGTTCTTGCAGCAGCGGGTAGTCGAGGCTGGTGGCGTCGATCAACAGGTCGAGGTGCGACTGTTTCAGTTGCAGGGCGTTGACCCATAACTCATCCAGCCAGTGCACGTTGCTTGTGTACATGAAGTCGTCCTTTATCGTGCGGCCAGGGCCTGGGCGTTACGTTTGGCCCGGGCCAGGCATTCCTTGCAAACCGGGGGCGGCGCCATCGGTGCGTTGCCGAGAGCCTGAGGCGGCACGGCGCCGGCGATGTCTTTGTCCGCTGCACCTGGCAGTATCGGCGGTTTGATGCCGATCCCGGTCCCCGAGCCTGCCGAGCCGCCGGCATTGATCTTCACGATCGGTCCGACCACGGTCACGCCGCCGGCATCCAGTTTGATGAAGCTGCCACCGCCCTTGATGGTCAGTTCCGAGCCAGCCTCGATGACGATTTTCGCCCCAGCCTTCAGGTGAATCTCTTTCCCGGCGCTGGTCAGTTGTGCGGTGCCGAGTTTGACATGCTGGTTCTGCCCAATCGTCAGGTGATCATCCACCCGCGTTTCCACCTTGCGATCAGCAATCGTGGTGCGATGCTCTTCAGCCTTGAGCTCGGTGTAGGTGTTCTTCACCACCGTGTCATGCCGCTCATTGCCGACGCGAATCTTCTGGTCGTGCTCGATGTTTTCATCCCAATCCCGCTGGGCATGGATGAAGATTTGCTCCGCGCCTTTTTTGTCTTCTATCCGCAGTTCGTTGTACCCGCCGCCGCCCGGTGAGCTGAGGGTTTTGAACACGCTGCGGGTTTTGTTGGCGGGCAGGTCGTAGGGCACCTGGTTTTCCTTGTGGTACAGGCAACCAGTCACCAGCGGTTGATCGGGGTCGCCTTCGAGGAAGGTGACGAGGACTTCCATGCCGATGCGCGGGATGACGATGGCGCCGTAGCGGTCGCCAGCCCAGCTTGAGGAGACGCGCATCCAGCAGCTGGTTTTGTCGTCGGCCTGGCCTTCGCGGTCCCAGTGGAATTGCACTTTGATGCGGCCGTATTGGTCGCAGTGGATTTCTTCGCCGGCGGGGCCGGTGACTTTGGCGGTCTGGCTGCCGAGTACGCGGGGTTTTGGGTGTTGCAGTGCCGGGCGGTAGAACACGGCCCATGGGGTGGCGAGGAAGCGGTTGCGGTAGCCCTGGTGGAAGTCGTCTTTGTTGTCGGTGGTGTCGCTGGTCACGGACTCTTCGAGGACTTGCGGCTGTTTGCCTTCGTGGACGATTTCGGTGAGCAGCCAGAGGTCGTTCCACTCGGTGCGCGGGTGGTCGGACATTTCCAGGAAGTGGCCGCTGATCAAGCGGGTCTGGTCGCCGTGGCCTTCGGCTTGCTGGTAGTCGGCGCGGTGGCGTTCGAGGATGCGCTGGCTGAGGAATTTGCCGCGCGCGCGGTCGAGGAAGCGGCCGGGGTAGTCGTAGTCTTCGAGGTCTGGTTCGTCGCTCTGAACATCAGGCTTGTAGGCCGCTTCGAGTTGCAGCCGTGGTTTTTCGAAGTCGTAGTCGCGGCGGGTGGTGCGGCTGGTGCGGGTTTCCAGGCGCAGTTTGAAGCCTTTGATCACCGGTTCGTCGGCGACCATGCCGCTGCCTTGCACGTACGCGGTTGGCTGGCCGAGTTTGGGGAATACGGTCTGATCATCACCGAATACCAGCAAGTGAGCTTTTTCGCTGTGCTGGAAGTGGTAGTGAATGCCTTCCTCTTCGCACAGGCGCTGGACGAAATGCAGGTCGGTTTCGTCGTACTGCACGCAGTAGTCGCGGTCCGGGCATGGCTGGCTGAGCTGGAAGTTGTAGGCGTTGCCCTTGATGCCGTGTTCTTCGAGGATCAGCGCGATGATTTTCGGCGCGGACATCTGCTGGTAGATGCGCTGGTTGGTGCGGTGATGCAGGTATTGCAGGTGCGGCACCAGGGAGACTTTGTAGCGGGTCAGGCGCTTGCCGGCATCACCTTGGGCGACGCGGTAGATCTGGCCGTGGATGCCGCTACCCTGCGGATCGAACGCGAGGAATGCCTGTTTGTGCAGGAGTTTTTCCAGGTCCAGATCGGGGTTTTCGCTGACCAGTTCGAGGTCGAAACGATACGGCTGGCTGATGCCTTCGGTGCCGGTGAACGACAGCACTTGCAGGTCGCCCACATAGTCTTCGACAGTCAGGCTGAAGTGCGTTTCGTTAGCTGGGTTGAACATTGCTTGCTCCCTGTTCGGTAGTCATCCGTTACGCCCGAAGTCGCAGACGTTGCAGCAAAGACGAAGTGGCGCCCATGGCGTCACGCAGTTGTGCGGCGGTGATCGTTCGATCGGCCGCATCGAATGCCAGCGCCGTTCGCAGGGCTGGCCAGCAGTGTTTCGGTAGATTTTTCGGGGCGTGCAGCTCGCGTTCCAGGTGTTCGTCACGGGCCTGGGTCGAGGGCAAGCGGCGGAACGGGTGTTTGCCGCCCGCCAATTCGTAAAGCACGCAGGCCACGCCGTAGACGTCGGCGCTGGCGGACAGCGGCTGGCCTTCGAGCAGTTCCGGTGCGGCGTAGCCCGGTGTCCAGGCGTTGAAGCGGTCGCGGCTCAGGTGTGGCAGGCCTGGAAGGATGCCCTCCTCGGCCTGGCCCAGACCGAAGTCGAACAGGCGCACGCCTTCTTCGCTGAGCATCACGTTGCTTGGCTTCATGTCGCCGTGCAGCACGCCGCGCGCGTGGGCGTAGGCCAGTGCGTCGAGCAGCGGCAGCGCGATGTCGCGCAGTTCGTTCCACGGCAGGCCAAGTGGCCGCTCGCAGAGCAGTTTGTCCAGGGTCAGCCCACGCATGAGTTCCATGGTGATGAAGGCACGCTGGCAATCGGTGTCCACTTCAAAGGTGTGCGGTCGCAACACATTGTTATGGCGCAGGCGTCGGGTCAGGGCGAACTCGCTGTAGAGCAAGGCGCTGGCATCCGGCGATTCTGCAAATTCTTCGCTGAGGATTTTCAGCGCGATGTAAGGGTCGGGATCGCCGAACTGTTCGCTCAGCAAGTCCCGTGCACGGTAAACCGCGCCCATGCCGCCGGCACCGAGCAGGCGCTCGATGCGGTAACGGCCTGCCAGCACGTCCGGCAGTTCACCGACGCTGGCCCTTGTCGGCGCCAACGCGGGTTCCGCTTGATGCGACTTGGCAAACGCAAAGTAAGTCAGGTTATTGGCTTGCTCTTCGCTCATCAGCAGGTCGTCGAGCGGCGGCATGAGTTGGGTCATTGGCGGATCACCACGGCAGTCAGGTTGTCCCGGGCCGAGCCACGTAGCGCGCCGTCAAACAGACGCTCAAGCGCGACATGCGGCGCGGTCAGGCTCAGGGCGCTACCCAAGGCATCGCTGCTCAGCCCGTTGTACAAACCATCGCTGCACAACAGAAACGCATCGCCGGGGTAAACCTCGAGTTCGAGCACGTCCAGCGTCAGCTGCTCGGCCGCCCCGACCGCACGGGTCAAGGCATGCGCGGCGGGATGGGCACTGGCGTCTTCGACGCTCATCTGCTGCTCGTCGATGAGTTGCTGTTGCAGCGAATGGTCCTTGGACAGCTGGTACAAACGCTGGCCGCGCCACAGGTAACAACGGCTGTCGCCGGCCCAGATGCAGGCCGCGCGATTGCCTTCCACCAGCAGCGCCACGACGGTGCTGCCCATGATGCTGTCGTGGCGCCCGGCGGTGACGGTCAACTCCTGACCCAAGCGGCGGTTCAGCCAGTGCAGACACTGGCGAATGCCTTTGAGTCGTTCGTCGAAGTCATCCTGCGCCGGCAATTCCGCCAGGCTGGCGACGATCAACTGGCTGGCAACGTCGCCGCCCTGATGACCGCCCATGCCGTCCGCGACCACCCACAGCCCCTGCTGCGGACAGTCGAGGAAAGCATCTTCGTTGCGCGCCCGAACCTTGCCGGCATCGGTACGCGCAGCGCTGCGCCAGGGACTGGCAACCAGCATCAGAGCTGCACCGGCATGCGGAAGGTGCGCAGCACGCCCATGTCGAACGGGTTCGGCGTGCGCTGGCTGGTCAGCAAGTAGTTGGCGCGCAGGCCACCGACGTCCGCCTTCAGCACCAGCACGTCACGACCGCTGAGGTACTCGGTCTGCATCAGGTCGAACAGACGGAACAGCGACCACGGGCCGGAGTTCTTCTCGATGCCGATCGGGCGGCCCGCCATCTTGTCCATCACCAGGCTGGTGCGCCCGTCTTCAGCGTCAGTCGGCCATTTGAACGACACCGGCACAATCGGGCCGTGACGGTACTCGATGGTCTTGTCGCCGAACTTGAACTCGGAACGGCTGACGGCCGGGTCGAGGGTGTACGGCTCCAGTTTGAACTGCACTTGCGGTTCCGCCGGGTTGATCGAGAAGAAGCTCTGGCGGATCACTTGGGCCGCGGCCATCTGGTCGAGGTAGACCTTGGAGATCGGCATGCTGTGACCGTCAATGCTGCGCAGACGGTAGTTGCCCGGATCGCCACTCACGAACGGACGCATGTAGGTATCAAAGAAGCGATCGGCAATGCCCTGCGCCTTGAAGAACTCGCGGAAGTCGCTGATCGCCACGTCGCTGGTGCTGTGGGCGCTGAACGGGTAGCGCTTGTTGATTGCCTTGCCGTAGAAGCTGTACAGCTCGCTTTGATAACGCTGGTTCAGGTACTGGTAGGAATCGTTGAGCACCAGACGCCAGGTGTCTTCAGCCAGCACGTTGAACCACACACTGACCGGGCGCGGCAGACGGTTCGAGGCACTGCGCAGGTTGCTCAGCGCATCACGCTGGCCGCTCATGCGGGTCTTGGCCATTTCGAACGCGGCCTGCTCCGGCGCACTGGCGCGCGCAAGGCTCGACAGTTGCATTTGCAGGTCGTTGAGCGCCGTCAGCGCCGGGGTCAAATCAGCGGCCGGGCCGTTGTTGTCATCCAGCAAACGGTGCAGCGGTTCGAAGCGGCGTTGCAGGGATTTCTTCGCGGTGTCCGGCAGGTTTTTGATCGCCGCCATGTCCGAGGCTTTGTCCGCGGCGGCAGACGCCAGTTTGCCCAGCTTGCCCAATTTGCCTTTCTGCTCGCCCAGTGCGGCAGCGGCATCAGCCGCTTGATCGACCGCCTCGGCTTCTGCCGGGAACCGGGTGTTCTCGCGCACTTCCACCAGCAGTTGCAGCACCGGCGAGTTGGCCGAGGTCAGGCCCGCCAGTTGCTCGGCGCCCTCACTGAAATCGCTGATCGGAGGCAGTGCAACCTGGCCCACGGCTTCGCTCCAGAAGTTGGCGTAGTCGCGGAAATACAGCTGCTCCAGTTCGACCATCAGGCGACGCAAGTCCATGCCGCTGATGCCTGAACCTTCGCCCAGCACCCAGTTGTCACGCAGGATGTCGGTGACCAGCGCACTGCCCTGCACCGAGAAATACTGCTGATAACCCTGCTGGGTGTAGAAGCCCGGGATCACGTAATCGGTGCCGACAAACAGCGCACCTTGCGGGCCCAGGTGTTGGCTCAAACGGTATTCCGGCAGGTCTCGGGCCTGCTCGCGCAGCATCCGGTAAACCACGTTGGCCAGCGACTCGCTGCGCAATACCTGACGCGCCTGAGCCACCAGTTGATCGTTCAGCGGGTAGATAAACGGAAGCTTGAGCAAGCGCTCGAAGTGCGTGTTCAGGCCGTTCTGCACCGCCGTGTTGCCGGCGTAACGCAGGGACCAGTCAGTCGCGACCCAATCCTTGAGCCACACCGCATCGCGGCGATCTTTCATGTTCAGCATCAGGTACGCGCGCAAGCTGTTGAGCAGGCGTTCGCGGTCCTTCATGTTGGCGCGGATCTGCCCTTCCAGCAGGGTCGCGACCTTCGGCAGCAATTGCTTTTCGAGCTCGCGCTCGTAAGCCGCCTTGACCACCGGGTTGACGTCTTCGCCCTGATACAGACCGCCACGCTCGTGGTAACCCACGTCACCCTTTTTCGGGAACACCTGGGTCGCTGCGTAGCTGGTGTCGAGGGTCTTCAGTACCGCCATCGAATCATCACGGGCGGTCAGGGCCGAGCGCTGTTGCGTCCAGGTTTGTGCCAGGTTGCGCAGGTTTTCCAGGCGCTCATAGTTGGCCGAGAAACCGCTCGCCCACAGCAGGCCGAACAGGCCCAACGCCGCCAATGCACCGACGTACAACGCACGCTGGCCCCAATGGATGCGGCTGCGTTCACGCTTGTCCAGACCGGCCAGATCGGCCTCAGGGAAAATCACCCGGCTGAGCAAATGGTGAATGAACCGCGAACGGCCGCTGCGCAGGGTCGGCAATACGCCGGAATTGATCCCCAGATTGGCGCCGATGCCGGCGGTGGTCTGGTCCATTTCCTGGGTCAGGTGCGGTGCGCTGGTCAGGTAGAAACCGCGCAACTGGCTGACACGCTGGTAACGGTTGCCGGTGAACGCCATGTCGACGAACAGGCACAGGCGCTCGCCGATCTGCCCCAGTTGATGCGGGAAGTCGAGGATGCGGCCACGGCGCTGGGTGTCGCGCTCCTGGTGCATGCGCATGATCACCTGGCTGTTCAGGCGGCGCAGCAGCTCTTCGAACTCGGCGCGCAGCACGGTGACGTCGGTGCCGCTCTGCTCTTTGCGGAAGCTGGTGCCGAGCACCTGATCGCTCTCTTCGCGGGTCAGCTGGTCGAAGAACTCGTCGAAACCGAGCAACTGGTCAGCCTTGCTGAGGACCAGATAGATCGGCACATCGACGTGCAGTTTCTGATGCACGTCTTGCAGGCGCGCACGCACCTGACGCGCCAGCGTCTCCAGATCCTGCTCGTTAGCGCCCAGCAGCAATTCCACGGGAATGGTCACCAGCACGCCGTTCAACGGACGGTTGCGACGACGCTTGCGCAGCAGGTCGAGCAAAGTGCTCCAGGCGCTGCCGTCGACTTCGGCATCCGCCTGGGTCAGGTAACGTCCGGCGGTGTCGATCAGCACACCGTGGTCGGCGAAATACCAGTCGCAATGCCGGGTGCCGAGGGTGTCGCGGGTCAGTTTGCGGTCGATCTTGTTGATCGGAAACTCAAGGCCCGAGAAGTCCAGCAGGCTGGTCTTGCCGCTGCCCTGCGGACCGATCAGCAAGTACCACGGCAAATCGCTGCGCCAGCGCTCGCTGCGGCCGCGATAGAGGCTCGAGGTCTTCAGGGTTTTCAGGGCGTCCTTGAAACGCTCCTTCAACTCCTTCTGCTCTTCGTCGATCAACTCTTCACGGCGGATACGATCCTGACCATCCTCAGTCTCTTCGACCGCTTTCTTGCGTACACCGGCACGCCAGCTGACGAAGACCATGGTCAGGCCCCAGATCAGGAACAGCACACTGATGGTCAGCAGGCGGGAGGTCGAACCTTCCCAGAACTTGTAGTCATCGACGGCCAACAGCGGCCCGACAAACCAGACCAGCAGTGCGACGAACAGCACCAGCAGCAAGGTCCAGACCCAGGTCTGGCGCACGAACGCGCCGACTTTCTTGAAAAACTTTTTCATCACACGTCCCTGTTTACGGCTGCGACAGCGGCTGGGCCGCGGCGGAATCCAGCGGCTGATAAGGTTGCAGAACGGTGTCGCGCTGCTCGCCCAAGACCCAGGCGAAGCCCGAATACATCACCACCAGGCAGACCACGGTGAACAGCACCACCATCCACGCCGGCACGATGCGCACCAGGCTGCGACGCTGGTCGTTCAAGCCTTCCCAATGCGGCGACAGTTCACGCGGCACGTCGCCGCGCAGCTGACGAATCTGCCGATACAAGGCGTCGCGGATGCCTTCGAGTTCGAGCATGCCGCGCGCTTGCACGCGGTACTTGCCTTCGAAACCGAGGGACAGGCACAGGTACATCAGCTCCAGCATCGGCAGGTGCTTGACCGGGTTTTTCGACAGGCGATCCAGCAGCTGGAAGAACTTCTCGCCACCGAAGGTTTCGTTGTGGAAGCTGCTGAGCAGGCTCATCTGCGACCACTCGCTTTCGTTGCCCCACGGCGTGGTCACGACGGCTTCGTCGACCACGGTGCAGAGCACGTAACGCGCAGCCATCACCTGGCTGCTTTCGGCGCCGTTGTGCAGCGCACGCACTTCAAACAGTTTCAGCCCGGCGGTCAGGCGCTCGTTGAGCGCGTACATGTCTTCGCGGCTGTCGCTGTGCTTGAGGCGAACCACTTCCGACAACAGGTCGGAACCGGCGGCCACCAGCGAATTGAGGCTGATGTTGAAGGTCTCTGCCGGGCGCAGGCGGGCGGCGTAGATCATCCGCTCTTCGAGTTGTTCGAAACGCGGCGGTGCGGCGAAGTCGGTCAGCGGACTTTGCGCCGGGCCGTGGCCCTGGCGGTCGAGCAAGACGGTTTTATCGTCCTGATGGTGTTCCATGTCCTTGATCATGTCGGTCAGTTCCTGATGGCCCAGAATTTCAATTCAAGCTCGGCGAATTCGCCGGACACGTGGAACGCGAAGCCGCCGGAGCGCTCCAGTTGTGCCAGGTCTTCGGAACTGAGTTCGAGGATGAAATAGGTTTTGTTGGAGTGGAACGCGATCTGCCGTGGGGCCACCGGCAACGGTTTGACCTTGATGCCCGGCAGGTGCAGGTTGACCAGTTGGCGGATGCGTTCCACCGGGCCGACCTTGAGGTGCGCCGGCAAGCGGTGGCGCAGTTCTTCGGAATCGCAGTTGGCACTGGCCGCGAGCACGAACGACGCCGAGCCCAGCAGTTTGTGGTCGTGCAACGGCGAGACGATGATCCCGTACTGACGTGCTTGCAGGACCAGTTCGATGGCGTGCTGTTCGAGCACCATCGACAGCACCTGACGAATCGCTTCCATCAGTTTGCGAAAGCTCGCGCCCTGATCGCTGTGCTGGTAACGGCTGTCCAGACGCGGGCGTTTGCTGTCGCTGGAGAAGGTCGCCAGATCACCGAGCATGGTCAGCAGCGTGCGGTACAACTCTTCCGGGTGAACCTGTTCCAGACCGAGGTAGTGACGCAGCAGCAGCTCGGTGCGGTTGATCAGTTGCAGCATCATGAAGTCGCCGACTTCCGCGCCACCGACCTTGCCGTTGGAGCGGATGCGCTCGGCGATGGTGTCGCCCCGGTGACCGAGCATGCTGATCACTTCTTTCAGGCACGACAGCAAATAGCTGGAGGAATGCGCCTGAATGTAGGTCGGCACGAAATCCGGATCGAGGCTGATCACGCCGTCGGGCGTGGTGTCGAGCACGTCGCAGATCTTCAGCTTCACGTAGGCCTGATCGCTCTGCTGCTCGCCGAGCAACAGTTTGAAGTCCGGGCGACCGCAGCTGACCTGGCTGGCGGAGTCGTCGCCGGCGTTGGAGTCGGCCACTTCCGCTTCGTACGCGGTGTAGCGCGCCAGCACGTCGGATTGCTCCGGGCGGCGCGACTCGATGTGGTTACCGGTGACCAGCGGCAGCGCCAGGTAAATCGGCGTGTTGCCGGTGTTCGGCGGCACGTCCAGCGCCAGCGGCTCGGTGTTGCCGCCGAGTTCGAACAGGCTGCCATCCGGCAGAATCCCCGAGGCCTGGCTGATCACCAGTTTGCCCATGTTGAGGAACTGCAAATCGATGTCGAGATTGAGGAAACCCCAGGTGTAACTGCCCAACAACTGCGTGCGGGTTTTCATCTGGTGGTCGTAGTAGCGATCGTTGTGCTGGAAGTGCTGCGGACGCAGCAGCATGCCTTCCTGCCAAATGACTTTATGGGAATTCATGATCAGTCATCCGCCTTGGCGAGCTTTTCGTTGCTGTTGCGAATACCGGCCTGGTCGAGGGTCAGGTCAGCCTCGGTGACTTCCAGCGGGGTGACTTGCACCGTGTAGCGCCATTTGGTTTCCGGCAGGTCGCGGTAGGCCGCGAGGATCCCGACGTAACGGCTGCCCTCCTCCACACTGAGTTTCAGCTCAATGGTTTCGCCCGGGCGCAGTTCGAGTTCTTCGCTGGCCACCAGGTCCGGGGCCAGGGATTCCTTGGCGCGCTCGTACAGGCTGAAGAAGTCGGCATTCTCGAACGTCACCGGGTGCTTGAGCTCGAACAGACGCACGACAACCGGCGACGGGCGCCCGTTGAGGTCCGGGTTCAGCTGATCGCTGCCGGTGAGCTTCAGGTTGACCTTGGTCACTTTGGAATACGGCGACAGCGACGAACAACCGGCCAGCAGCACCAGCACCGCGAACGCAGTCAGCATCTTGAAAAAAGCGGTCGAGCAGCGAGACATGCGCATCATCCTTGGTGGTCGGTGTGAAGGGTGGAAATCAGGCGGATCTGTTCTTCGTAGGCCTGAGCGAAGTCGCGGGCCAGCAGGCGCTCACTCCAGTCATCGTCCTGACGCAAGGCCTGGTGATAACGACCGTACGCCCTCCAGCGGCTGCCAGACGTGGCCAGCAACGGCTTGTTGTCGCGCTCGAAACGCAGGGTCAGTTGCTGCGGCGAGAAGTGTTCCAGGGTGCCGCGAACGGCGGCGCGGCTGGCGGTCAGCAAGGCCACCTGATGCGCCTGCAAATCGCGGAACGCACGGGAGATCGACTGCTCGGCCGGCAATTGGCCCGGCTTGTTCGGCTGCAACAGAATGCCCAGCGCCTCACCGGCATCGACGGCGAATTTCAGCGGGTTCTTGTTCGTGCCTTGCACGGTGGTCTGGGCCAGACGCAGTTCGTTTTTCAGTTCGCTGCGGGTGCGCAGGCTCTGCTGCAAACCGCCGACGCTTTGCTTGAGCAGGCGTGCAGCGTTCAGCGCCAGGGCTTCGCGGGCGTCGTGGTCGAGGCCTTTGAGGTCCACGCCCAGCGCCGCACCGAAGTGCTCCCAGAAACCTTCGCTCTGGCGCTCAGGCGCTTTTGCGACAGGGCTTGGCGCAGGTTCGGCGGGGGCGTTGATCAACTCCGGCACCATCAGGCTTTCCATGTCGATGCGCGCATAATCGGCGCGCTGACGGGTGTCCTCGATCGTGGTGCTCGGGGTGATCAACTCTTCGATTTCCGAGTACACGCGCTCTTGTTGATCAAGGGCGTTCAGCGGATCGAGGTCAAGGAACGCGTCATCCGGGATGATGCTGCCCGCTGCTTGTGGGCGACCGACTTCGACGTCGAAGGTCGCCGGGTCGCGCACCAGCCGCGCACGGATCTCGAAATCACCCAGCACGTAGGTGCTGCCATGCTCGATGCGCATCGGTTCGCCCTTGCGCAGGCGTGCGCCGCTCCCGCCATCCTGGACACCGTTGCTGCTGGTGTCGGTCAGGAAAAACGTCCCTTCGCGAAAGCTGATGTCCACATGGTGATTGGACAGGTGACGCTTGCGGTCCGGGATGATCCAGTCGCAATCCTCGCCCCGGCCAATCACGCCGCCGGCCTGCTTGAAGGTCTTCTGGCACAGCTCCGTGGGCACGAACTGCTTGGTGTTCAGCATTTCGAAAACCAATTCCATGGTGATACTCCTTGCGGTCACTTGCCGCGATTGACCGCCTGCGGATCACCCAATGGGCGATAGGTGTTGTCGTTGAATTTGTAATTGCCGCTGCAGCCGCCAAGGCCGCATAGAACGACGAGGGTCAGCAGGACGGCTTGCCAGTGACGAACAGACATCAGAGGGTCTCCAGGGGTAGACAAAGCACAAAGCGCCGGCCCGTTCGGGCGGCGCTATCAGAAGCGAATGAGGTGAAATCGACGGTCATTTGCCTAGCCATCGAAGTCACCGAGATTGATGTTCAGGCGCCCGAGGCGGTACAGCAGCGTGCGACGCGGCAGCCCGAGTTCGCGGGCCGCGAGGGTCTGGTTGCCGTCGTTTTTGCGCAGACAATCGAGCAGCAGGCTGCGTTCGACCTGCTCCAGGCGTTCACGCAGGTTCAGGCTGTTGTCTTCCGGCACGGCTTCCATGCGCAGGGAGAAATGCTCGGCCAGCAACTCGCCGCCCTCGCACAGCAACACCGCACGCTCGACCAGGCCTTTGAGTTCGCGCACGTTGCCGGGGAACGCATAACCGGACAGGTGATCCAGCGCCGCATCGGACCAACGCACCGCATCGCGTTGCAAGAACGAGCAGGCCTTGTCGGCGAAGTGCCGGGCCAGGTCGAGGATGTCGCCTTCGCGCTGACGCAGGGCCGGCAACTCGATCGGGAATTGCGCGAGGCGGTAGTACAAGTCCTCGCGGAATTTGCCTTCGCTCACCAGCACCGACAAATCCCGGTGCGTCGCGGCGATGATGCGTACATCGATTTTGTGGGTGTCGTTGGAGCCCAGCGGACGAATCTCGCCTTCCTGCAACACGCGCAGCAACTTGGCTTGCAGCGACAACGGCATGTCGCCGATTTCATCGAGTAACAAGGTGCCGCCATTGGCCGCGTCGAACAGCCCGGCACGGTCGCGATCCGCGCCGGTGAAGGCGCCTTTGCGGTAGCCGAACAGTTCGCTTTCCAGCAGGTTCTCGGGGAACGCCGCGCAGTTCTGCACGATGAACGCCTGGGAACGGCGCGGGCCGCAGTCGTGAATGGCGCGTGCGACCACTTCCTTGCCGGTGCCGGTCTCGCCTCGCAGCAGCACGGTGTACGGGCTGTGCAGGACTTTGCTGATCAGCGAATAGGTTTCGCGCATGGCCTTGCTCTTGCCGATCAAGCCGTAACCACTGGCACTCGGGACGCTGGCCTTCAATGGCCGTGCATCACCGACCGGCTGACGCAGACGTTGCAGCAGATGCAGTTGGCCGAGCACAAACGACCCCAGTTGCCCGAGGGAATCGGCAAAGCCTTGCAGGTCCATGTGTCGGCGGCTGGCGCACAGCAGCAAACCTTCGACCGCCTTCTGCTGATTGACCAGCGGCACGCACAGCAGCGACTGCCACGGCGTGGCTTGCGGCGGCAGGAAGCTGGTTTCGTGCAGGCTGCCGCTCAGTTCGCCGAGGCTCACCACACGGTTCTGGCACAGGGCGAATTGCAGCAGTTGTTCACCGTTGTAATCCGCCGGCAGGCTCGCCGATTCGCGCGGCTGCAGAATGCCGTTGAGGCACTCGGCGTTCATCCCCAGGCACGTGTGGGTCGCGTCCAGCAGGTACAGCTGCGTCAGCTCGCAACCGCTGAGTTCCGCCACGCCGCGCACGAAGTCACCCAGCAGCGCAGCGCCATCCGCCGCGCGCGACAGGCTGGCGAACTGCGCCAGCAACGCTTCGGCATACACCAGCGGCTGCGGCACTTGAGTGAACATCACACCCACCTCAGGCGAACTCGCAGGTCACGCTGGCGCCGCCGTCGAGCGTCGCGTGGACGCGCTTGAGGCTTTCACCGGTTGCCATCGCGTCGAGCAAGCGATCAGCCACCAGCGGCAGTACGTGCAGGTCCAGCAAGTGGTCGATCAGACGCGCGCCGCTGTCGCTTTGGGTGCAGCGCTCGGCCAGGTGATCGACGAGGTCTTGCGAGTAGCTGAAATCCAGCTGACGACGGTTCAGGCGTTCGCCCAGACGACCGAGTTTGATTTCGATCAGCTCGCGCAGTACCGGGCCGCCGACCGGGTAGTAAGGCACCACGCGCATCCGCGCCAGCAGCGCCGGTTTGAAGTGTTTGCTGAGCACCGGCCGGATGGTTTCTTCGAGCACTTCGGCAGTTGGCCGTGCACCGTTTTCGCAAAGGTCGCTGATGCGGTCGCTGCCCAAGTTCGAAGTCATCAGGATCAGCGTGTTACGGAAATCGATCTCACGCCCTTCGCCGTCGTTGGCCACGCCTTTGTCGAAGATTTGGTAGAACAGGTTGAGCACGTCCGGGTCAGCCTTTTCGACTTCATCGAGCAGCACAACGGAGTACGGCTTCTGCCGCACGGCTTCGGTGAGCATGCCGCCCTCGCCGTAACCGACGTAGCCCGGCGGCGCACCGATCAAGCGCGAGACCGTGTGCTTCTCCTGGAACTCGGACATGTTGATGGTGGTGATGAAACGATCACCGCCGTACAGCAAATCGGCGAGGGCCAGCGCGGTTTCGGTCTTGCCGACGCCGCTCGGGCCGACCAGCAGGAACACGCCCACCGGTGCGTCCGGTTTGTTCAGGCCGGCAGCAGTGGCGCGCATCGAGCGGTCCAGTGCGTGAACGGCTTGTTCCTGACCACGGATGCGCGTGCGCAAATCGGTGGCAAAACTGGCGACCTTGGCGTTGTGTTCGCGGGCCAGTTGCGCCAGCGGCACGCCGGTCCAGGCGCTGATGACTTCGGCGACCAGACGCGGGCAGACTTCGAAGCTCACCAGGCGTTCTTTGACCTGAGCATCGGTCAGGGCTTTGTGAGTTTCGTTGAGCGCGGTTTCGAGGGACGCGACGTCATTCACTGTTTCGAGGGTTTCGATCACGGTGCCTTCGGCGTCTTCCTCAACCGTGACGGTCGGTTCGACGGCAGCCGCTTCGCGAGCCTTGGCCAGTTGCTGACGCAGATCCAACAGGCGCTCGGCCAGCTCTTTCTGCTCGGTCCACAGCGTTTCCAGCGCGACCATTTCGTCTTCGGCGGCGGCCAGACGATCTTCCAGCGCGTCGAGCGCTTCGTGATCAATCAACAAACCGGCTTCAGCATCACGACGCAGCGCCTGACGCTGACGGCCACCTTCAGCCAGTTCGCCACGCAGGCGCTCAAGGCTTTCAGGGGCGGCGGCGAGGCTGATGCGCACGCGGGCGCAGGCGGTGTCGAGCACATCGACGGCTTTGTCCGGCAGCTGACGGCCCGCCAGATAGCGCGCGGACAACTCAGCCGCCGCCACCACCGCGTCATCGCGCAGGTAGATGCCGTGGCTCTTCTCGTAGACCTGCGCCAAACCACGGAGGATGGTCACCGCTTCGCTCACGGTCGGTTCGTGCAGTTGCACCGGTTGGAAACGACGGGCCAGCGCCGGGTCTTTTTCGAAGTACTTCTTGTACTCCGCCCACGTGGTGGCGGCGATGGTGCGCAACTCGCCACGGGCCAAGGCTGGTTTGAGCAAGTTGGCCGCATCGGAACCACCGGCATTGCCGCCCGCGCCGATCAACGTGTGGGCTTCGTCGATGAACAGGATGATCGGTTTCGGCGAGGCTTTGACTTCGTCGATCACGCCTTTGAGGCGACGCTCGAACTCACCTTTGACGCTGGCGCCGGCCTGCAACAGGCCCATGTCCAGCGACAGCAGCTCCACGCCTTTCAACACTTGTGGCACTTCACCGGCGGCAATGCGCGAAGCCAGACCTTCGACGATGGCGGTTTTACCAACACCAGCTTCGCCAACCACAATCGGGTTGTTTTTGCGGCGACGGGCGAGAATGTCGACCATCTGCCGGATCGCGCCATCGCGGCACAGCACCGGGTCGAGTTTGCCGTCGCGGGCCTGTTGGGTCAGGTTGTGGGTGAAGCGCTGCAGCAGTGATTCACCCGGCACGGCAGGCTTGCCGGTGGCCGGTTGCTCTTTCTGCGACAGGGCGAATTCTTTCAGGCGCTCAATGTTCAGCTTGGCCAGCAACGACTGGTAGCGGCTGCCGGCGTAGCGCATCGGGTTGCGCAGCAGTGCGAGGATCAACGCGGCTTGCTCGACCTGGCTCTGGCCCAGTTCAAGGTTGGCCACCAGCAACGCGTCTTGCAGCCACTGCACCAGTTCCGGGGCGAACACCGGGTTGCGCGAGGCGCTGTGCTCGACCCGCGATTGCAACGCGGCGCTCAGCTCGCCGGCATCCACTTCGGCGTCTTGCAGCGCACGTGCGAGCAGGCCTTGCGGGCGCTCCAGCAGGCCCAGCAGCAAGTCTTCGACGAGGATCTTGCTGCCGCCACGGGCGACGCAACGCTCGGCAGAACTTTCCAGATCACGACGGGTTTCGGCGTCCAGCGCCTGGATAAGTTGTTGCAGGTCTACGTTGATCATTGGTCATCTGTCCTTAATGAATTTTGCTGCCCAGGGTCACCACGCCGTCCGCTTTTTCGCGGCCCAGCCAACTGGTCCATCCCAGGCGACAGGCGTTCTGCTCACCGATGCGCAGTTCGCGGATTTCTTCCTGGCGCAACACCAGGCGAATGTCGTAGTCGAGCGGGTCACGCAGGGTGAACCGCACCAGCGCGCACAACGGCTGGTAGCCGAAACCGATTGGCAGGAACTCGTGAAAGCGTTGCCAGTCGAGTTCGCGGATGTGAATGCGGAATTTGCCGCTGCGGTCGCGCACGTGTTCGCCCAGCACCAGGTCTTCGCCGAGCAGGCTGTTGGCGCGACCCAGACGGTTGCGCTGCTCGTCGAGAATTTCCACGCGGCGCTCGATGCATTGCTCGATGGTCAGCTCGGCGTGCTTGAAGTAGTAACGCAGCACCGCTTCGATCAGCGCCGCCGAGTGCGCCCGCAAGCTGAGCAAACCGAGGTACGGCAGCAGACGTTTCCAGTTCAGTTCCTGGGCCTTGCGGATCTCTTCGCCGCCAAGGCCGATCAAGGCAAACAGCTGCGCCGAGAACGGGTCGAGCGCGCCGCTCTGGAAGCTTGCGCGGTAGCGGTATTTGCGCCAGATCGGCAGCATCAGCCGTTGCAGGCGATGGTGAAACAGGTCGAGAAAATTGCGGGTCGGGTTGCCGTCTTCGCTGTCGCCCAGCGCCTGTTCGCCGTAGAACGCCGGCAGCGGCGAACCGGAACCGACCAGGCCGATCAGGTTGAACCGCAGGCGCGCACGCATGTGCCCGTGCTCATTGAAAAACTCCACGCGATCAACGTCGCTGCCAGGGAAACCCAGGCTCGGGTTGGCCTGGAACTCCAGCTGGTCGTACAGGTCGTCTTCGCTCAGGTGCGGGTGGGCCTCGCGCAGCCGGTCAATCACCAGCAGCACGGCCTGAAACAGCGAGTACTCGCGTATTCCTCGGGTCAGTCCGCTTAAAGAAGCGGCTGCAGGCCCATACGTGGTGTCCATTGGTACACCTCTCCCTGTGTGCTTTTTACCCGCAGCTCGTGGTACGAATTGAGACTGGCGTAAAGCGCGAAAAACTCGTTGAGAACCGAAGCGAAAACGAACAAGTCGCCCTCACCGATATACCCTTCCGGGTCGATGGTCAGCTCGGTGCGCAACCCGCGAACCGGCAACCCTCGGTGCAACCGGTCGACGTGGTGGTGCTTGATCGACTTGAGCCCGCCGAGCAGGCGCTTGCTGACTTTTTCCGCGTGTTGGTCGTAGTAGCGCGGCAAATCGTAAGTTTCGAGAATCACCTTCAACGCATTGACGTCGGCCAGGGACAAATAGTTAAGCGACATGTTGCTGATCAACTTCCAGAGGAAGTCGCGGTTCAGCGGCGGCGCGAAACTCGACGTGGCCGGGGTGATGTTGCGGAAGCTCAAAAACTCCGGCGTCTCTTCACAGGCCATGCAGATGTCGCCGAGCTTGAGCTTGCGCGGCAGGTTCTGGTTGGTGCACATCAGCTCGATCGACAGGGTTTCATGGGCTTCGGTGTGGCGGATGCCGAAGCTCAGGTAGGTGTCGAGGCCGTCGTGCAGCAAGGAGGAACGCTGGCGAATGCTGTAATGGGGACGGCTGTTGGGCACGTCGAAACTCGGGTCGTGCTCGAAGGATTCGAACGGCACGTACTCCTGATAACCGAGGCCGCCGGGCTTCCAGCCGGTCACGGTTTCCACCGAGAACACGCCGCAATTTTGCAGATCGAATTCGGCGGGCAGCAGCAGGTATTCGTCCTGCTTGCCGTCGAGGCGGATCGGCAAGGCGTCGTGCTTGAACAGGTTGACGATGGGCGTGCAATAGAGCTTCACGTTATCCAGCGTCGGACGCATGCGCATGATGCCGCTCTTGCGAATGTCGAAGCGCAATTCGAGGCCGCGCATCTGCTTGAGCGTGTCTTCCGGCAGGGCTTTGAGCAGGTCCAGACCGTTGATATCAACGAAGAGGAATTTGTCCTGGAAGGCGAAGTATTCCTGCAAGTAGCGGTAGCCACGGAAGGTGTTCAGCGGATACGGGATCAACGCTTCTTCTTCGGCAAAACCCACCGGCTGCACACGGTCGCCGGGCATCTTGAACGCCATCGGCGTGCCGTTGACACCGTTGATGGGCTTGCCGGCGCCGTCCAGCGGGATCAGCTCGATGCCTTCCAGATTGCGCAGCAGGCTCAGGTACAGCATCTGGCTGATGTAGCGCTCACCGGCGAAGTGCAGACGCAGGCGGCTCAGTTCCAACTCACCGAGGTGACCGTCAGCACTCATCTCCAGACGCAGGCTCAACAGAGAACCGTCGCCCTTCACCGAGTAATTCAGCGCGGCCAGATCCAGCGGCAACACCTCGGTTGGGTAGCAGGTGCGGAAGCGGCAGCGCACGTCATCGATTGGCACGCTCTCGATCGGCGTGTCGCGCTCGACCCTCAACGCAGGCCCCGAACGCTTCAACGGATCGAACTGCAAAATGCTGAACGCCGGCAGCGGCCGCATGTAGTTGGGCCACAGCAGGTGCATCAGGGAATGGCTGAGCTCCGGCAGTTCGTCGTCGAGCTTCTGGCGCAGGCGGCCGGTCAGGAACGCGAAACCCTCCAGCAACCGCTCCACGTCTGGATCTCGGCCGGCCTGCCCAAGGAAAGGCGCCAACGCCGGGCTACGCTCGGCGAATCGACGACCTAACTGGCGAAGTGCGGTGAGTTCGCTTTGGTAGTAGTGGTTAAAGGACACGGGGTACCTTCCTGGTGGTGGATCTCATGAAAAAACTGTCCTGTGGATTACGCTCGATGTCCGACCTGATCATTGGACGGAACTCAGCATTGCGATCAGGCATCGCAATGCCCTGCCCTTCCTCCATAGGGTCCGTACCATTAGAAAACCTCACGGAACACCCATTGATTGAATCGATAAAGCGCAGCCACCCCAAACATCGAGGCCATCAAGGAAGGAATTCCGACACGTAAGCTTTTGGATTTGGCAGACATCACGATCGATTTCACGAAATAACAGAAAGCGACAACCATCAGAGGAACAAAAAGAAAGGTGCAAAAAACAAACAACCCAACATGAGCATCCGCCTCTGTTTCCAATCCAAAAAATCCGCCGTTGACCGGCCATTGGCTTTTGGGCTCGGTGAATGTCATCAACCAAAATGCTGAGCAAACAAAAAAATAAACACCGTTCATTTACAGCCATCCTTGGGGTTCGAGCCGAGGGAGTGAAAACGAGAAAACTGGGGACAGTCCCTTTTAGCGCTCATGCACGGCCAGACCGATGATGCGACGGCTATTCATGTGCAACTCCAGCCAAGGCTTTATCGGCGCTCAGGACCTGGCTTTGCTGAAGGTAAATAACGCCTTCGCCGGCGAAGAACATCACACTGTCGGCAGTCAATGGCTGGCTGTTTTCATCTCCGAACTTCAGCCAACCCTGATCCCACAATGACCCGTCATCATTGCGGACCTGCACGAAATAATAGGGTGGTTCAGATTTGCTGATTTCTACGAACTGGCCACCATCGGCACCACCACGCCATTTCGCATTCGGGTACTCGCTCAAAACGCGAGGCTCATCTTTCGAAAAGTCCATGTAGGAAACGATCACCACCAACACCACGCTGGCGAGCACACCCATTGCCATGAGGAAGCGCTGTAACCAGATCATTTCGACACAGTCCGGGCGAACGGATGGGGACGCAAGAGGCGGGTCATCTCGTGACTCTTCCGTAAGAGTTTCGAGAGAGCCATCGGTCGATTGTCAAACGCAGCACAAACGCCAATACGCTCATACTGGTAGTGAGACCACCATAGGCAAATGCTCGCACCGGGTTGTCTGGCAGGAAATAAAACAACACAACACTCAGCATTACTGCTATCACCAGCAACTTCAACATGACCTTTGGCATAAAGAAAACTATAAGGTTGGCAAAAATAAAAAAATAAAATGTCAGCTCTGCGGTGCCACCTATTGCAGCCCCCCTGTCTGTAAAGCCCACATGCGACTTGTAATAAACAACACCAATATCGTGCACATAGAAATACAAAACGCCGACAAGCAGGTAAATAACGGCACCAACGAGAGCTTTCAAAATCACGCTTCCCATGTTTTGTATTTCGCAAACAGGCCTGCGTCAATCGACGTCTTGAGCCTTACATTAGAGGCTGGTTTGAGCACTGTACTTGCGACTGTCGCACCGCCGATCCCGAATCTTTGACCGCTCATAGCTCTTTTCTCGAGCACCAGCTCAAAGTTTTCAGAGTAAACATTCGGGACAGTCCCCTTTTCCGTAAGGTTAAGGAAAGCGCATGCTGTCATGTTACTTCACCAACGCCGGGTTCAACTTCAATGCAGTTTCGTCCTGCAAGTAAACTTCATCACCTCCGTCGTAACCCATAAAATCTTCGTTAGAAAGCTGGCTCCCGTCCTTCTTCACATGTGTCACCCAGCCTTTGGACCAGATATCACCGCTTTCATGGCGTATTTCAACGTAGTAGCTTGGGGGGCTCGACTTTGTAATTTCAAAGAAGGAGCCACCGTCTTCCGCGCCGCTCCAAAAAGCATTTGGATGATCTTTCAATGCAGGCCCCTTTCCGTCATCACGCTCCAGCAGAGCAAACACCGCCACTACGAGCAGAACAAAGATAATAGCGAGTGAGATGGCTAGTCTTTTCAGAGTCTTCATTCGTCTATTTCCAATTTGTCATCAGCAAAATTGTAATCAAGGTCTATTTCAGACAATTGAAATTGTGTCATATATAGAGTTGGAGCCACTGTACGAGAACGAAATGGAGGGGAAAACCCCACATTCTCTGCCAAGTCCGCAGCGAACGTTACGCAGTTATGGTTACCTAAATCGTAGGCCTTTCGCGTCTTGTCATTGTTTTCAGCAAACTTCCCGTCTAACCATGCCAACGCGTTTGCGTAAACGGCTCCTCTCAGCACGACGCCTTTAATATTCCCTGATTGGCCGTGACCTATGGAGATCTGCCTTAGCGTCTTTTTCAACGACGATTCAGTAATATGCCCGGCGACTATTTTTACGTCAGGAATACTGCCTTTTTGTACTCGTCCAGCCGGACCTGGTCCTTTGTATCGACCGTACTCATAGTATTTAGACACACCCGTTTTGCCGTTAATTAGCAGAACACCTGCATGACCAAGCAAAGGTGCTTTTGGAAACTCGATTTTGATTTTTTGACCAAACCAAGTGTCTTTATAGTCATCCAGTACATGGATTTCGAATTGGGGGAAAACCAGAGGGATGAGAAAGTCGTTATCCGCAGTCAAGTAAACCTGAATTGGTGAAACGTCGGCGGCAGGTGTGGTGGCGACAGTTGCCACCTGGACGGCTTGCGGCATCTCACTCCCCTTTTAGCAGCCAGTTCGGTTTCACCGAAATCTGGACGTTTTGTGATTGAGCTTTTTTGCCTAGTGCTTTCGAAAATCCAGCTGCATCGGTCTTACCGTGAACCTCTGTGCCATCTTCAAGCGTGGCGATGTAAGAGACATTCTTGAGCGGCGCTCCAGATGCTTGATCCATCAGTTGAACCCGAACGTCGAAACCAAAAATGTTCAGAGGCAACGGCGGAACAAACGGCACCGGCGAATGCGAATTCCCGATAATCACCGTCCCGGAACCGGCCGTAACCTTGTTGCCATGCGTCCCAACGGAATCCACCGTCGCAGCCGGTTTCCCGTTAATCAAAACCGTCGTCGCCAACCCGCCCGACATCGCACCACCACACGCCGAGGCATCGCCTTGGCGGGCGGCCGCGAGGCCGTCGAAGAAGACGTCGCCGGAACCGGCGGCGATCGGGTTGGTGCCGTGGCCGGGGAGCGGGCAAGCGGTGGGGTCGGATACGCGTGCTGCTGGTTTGCCGGACATACGAATCTCCTTAAGTGACCTTGACTTGACCGCTGCCATCCAGGCGCGCGGCGAAACTGACCTGGCGCTTGAAACCATCAACTTCCAGCAGGCCTTCGATGCTGAAGGACAGGCGAAGCTGATCGTTGTCACGCGGCAGGGAGATGACACGCACGTTGCTCAGGCGCGGTTCGTAGGCTTCGATGAAGCTTTCGATGGCCAGGCGGGCCTGACTCAGGGAGTCGTGCAGGCTCAGGCGCATGTCATTGAGATCGGGTAGCCCGTAATCGGACAGCGTTTGCACGCTGCCCGCACGGGTGCTGAGCATCTTGGCCAGATGGGCAGCCACGGACGCCATGGCGGAGACCTCGCGGCTCCAGCCGACGCGTTTGTCCGCGTCGCCACCCAGGCGTTCGAAAAGGCTGCCGTATCCAGTCATGAGTTAGCTCCGCTTACTCTTTGTCCAGCTTGCCAACCAGCGACAGGGTGAAATCGGCACCCATGTACTTGAAGTGCGGGCGCACGTTCAGGCTGACGCGGTACCAACCAGGCTCGCCTTCGACATCGCTGACGATGATCTGGGCAGCGCGCAGTGGACGACGGCCACGAACTTCGGCGCTCGGGTTTTCCTGGTCGGCCACGTACTGGCGGATCCACTTGTTCAGTTCCAGCTCGAGGTCGGTGCGCTCTTTCCACGAACCGAGTTGCTCGCGCTGCAGCACTTTCAAGTAGTGAGCCAGGCGGTTGACGATCATCATGTACGGCAGTTGGGTGCCGAGCTTGTAGTTCAGCTCTGCCGCCTTGCCTTCTGCGCTGATGCCGAAGAACTTCGGCTTCTGCACCGAGCTTGCGGAGAAGAACGCCGCGTTGTCGGAGCCTTTGCGCATGGTCAGGGAGATGAAGCCTTCCTCGGCCAGTTCGTATTCACGACGGTCGCTGACCAATACCTCGGTAGGGATCTTGGTTTCGATTTCGCCCATGCTTTCGAAGTGGTGCAACGGCAGGTCTTCAACCGCGCCACCGCTCTGTGGGCCGATGATGTTCGGGCACCAGCGGAATTTGGCGAAGCTGTCGGTCAGCTTGGTGCCGAACGCGTAGGCGGTGTTGCCCCACAGGTAGTGCTCGTGGCTGTTGGCGACGGTTTCTTTGTACACGAACGATTTGACCGGGTTTTCTTCCGGGTCGTACGGGTTGCGCAGCAGGAAACGCGGCACGGTCAGGCCAATGTAACGGGAGTCTTCCGACTGGCGGAAGCTCTGCCATTTGGCGAATTGCGGACCTTCGAAGTGATCTTTCAGATCCTTCAGGTCCGGCAGGCCGGTGAAGCTTTCCAGGCCGAAGAATTTCGGGCCGGCGGCGGCAATGAACGGCGCGTGGGACATGCACGCAACGCTGGACACGTACTGCATCAGTTTCACGTCCGGCGAGCTTGGGGACATGAAGTAGTTAGCGATGATAGCGCCTACCGGCTGACCACCGAACTGGCCGTATTCAGCGGTGTAGATGTGCTTGTACAGGCCAGCCTGCATCACTTCCGGCGAATCTTCGAAATCGTCCAACAGGTCTTCTTTGGAGACGTTGAGGATTTCGATCTTGATGTTTTCGCGGAAGTTGGTGCGGTCGACCAGCAACTGCAGGCCACGCCACGACGATTCCAGGGACTGGAAGTCCGGGTGGTGGAGGATCTCGTCCATCTGACGGCTGAGCTTGGCATCGATCTCGGCGATCATGCGGTCAACCATGGCTTTCTTGACCGGCTCACCGTTGTTCTGCGGCTTGAGCAGCTCTTCGATGAAGGCCGACACACCGCGCTTGGCGATGTCGTAGGCTTCGTCGTCCGGCGTCAGGCGGGTTTCGGCGATGATGCTGTCGAGAATGCTGTATTCGCCGTTCTCGTTACTCTTTTGCTGCGCTGCACTCGTGCTCATGTTGGCTTCCTTGGCTGATGGAGACTCAGGCGTCCTGGGCTGCGGCGTTCAGGCCCAGCTCACCCAGTACGCGACCGCGGGATTCGTCGTCGGCGAGAACGCCTTCGATGGCTTTGCGGAACGCAGGCGCGTTACCCAGCGGGCCTTTGAGGGCCACCAGCGCGTCGCGCAGTTCCATCAGTTTTTTCAGCTCAGGCACTTGCTCGACCAGGCTGGCCGGGTTGAAGTCCTTCATCGAGTTGACGCGCAGTTTCACGGCCAGTTCTTCAGTGTCGCTTTCTTCCTGAAGACGGTTCGGTACGCTCAGTGTCAGCTGCAGCTCTTGCTTGGCCAGCACCTCGTCGAAGGTCATCTTGTCGATGCTGATCGGCTTGCGATCTTCGACTTTGCGTTCGTCCTTGCGGTGGGTGTAGTCACCGATTGCCAGTAGTTTCAACGGCAGTTCGATCTCTTCCTGGGCACCACCGGTGGCAGGTTTGAACGTGACGTTGATGCGTTCCTTGGGGGCTACCGAGCCTTCTTTGGCCATGGCTTTTCTCCTTGCGGTTGTGGCCCTGGGGCCTATTCGAGTACCACTTCGAGATCGAGGTGGCACAGCCTGCGATAAATCTCTTCCTTGCGTTCACGTACGGCATGGTTCTGCGGCAACAACTCGCAGCAGCTATGCAGTAAATGCAGCACTTCCAGCGCAAGATCGGGCTCCCAGGCGTGCAGGCCTGAGTCCTGTAATGTTTGGTCGAGGGTTTCGAGTTGGGTCTTGGCCAGTTCGTATTTCTTGGCCATGAAGCACAGCCGCGCGAGGGCGAACTGCCAGAAGAACCGCACGCGCCCGCCGTTGGCGCTTTGCAGGCCCTGCTTGAGGATTTGCACAGCGGCCTTGAGGCCGTCCTTGCGCAGAATCGGCAGGACCTCTTCGAGGGCCAGTTCCCAGGCGGGCTGGGTGTCGGCGACTTCGACTTTGCGCGGCGCACTGGCGCTTTGCAGGTGTGGCATGACGTTGGCGCTGATCCAGGCGCGGGTGGCCGGATCGGCAAACGGCGCGCCGTCATGGAAGCGCAATTCGACGATGCCGGGCAGGCGCTGAACCAAAAGCGCGAAGTGGATTTCCACTTCGCGCATCGCCATTTCTGCGTTGAGTGCCTGGAGGCATTCCCAGACCATTCGCTGGCCATCGAACCAGAACGGCGCCTTCGCCAGGCTCGCCTCCAGTTCCACCAACAGGTCAGCGTATTTGCCTTGGTCGTAACGGTCCTGATAGGCCTTGAGCTTGTCCGCCGGCAAGCCGCGCAGCACGGTGATCTGCTCGGCATTACGTTCGGGGACAGCGTCGATGGGCAACCACAACAGCGTGCGATTGAGGCGCAGGGCACGCAGGTCGGTGGCTTTCTGCTTGAGCCACCAGGCGCACAATGGCCGGGAGCTTTCTTGCTGCGCGCGCAGGGCTTTGTGGGCTTCTTTTTCGTTGTCGATCGGCGCGCCGGGCGTCAGCAGTTGCGTCGCGACTTGTTTGACCTGAGCCACGGCCGCACCGACCACGCCTGGTTCCGGCTGGTTGTCGGCGGCGCGTTGCACCATGTTTTTCAGGCGGCGGGAGATTGGCAGCAGCAACGGCGCGTCGTCACCCAGGTGCTCGGTGCACGCAGCGTCGAGGCCTTCCAGGTGTTCCACCAGACGGCGGAACATCGGCAACTGCTCTTTGATCGCGACGTTTTCGGTCAGCACCTGCTCAAGACGCGGCACCAGCCAACTGATCGCAGCGGAGCGCGTACGCGCCTTGTTCGGGTGGACTTCGGCCCAGTGGCTTTCGCACAGGTAGTGCAGCAAACCGAGGCCGGCGAGCAGGCCTTGGAAGGATTCGCGCTGGTACAGGGCCCAGGTCAGCCAGGCGCCGACGCGCAAATCCTTGGACTGGGTGCGCAGCAGGTTTTCGCTGTTTTCACGGATTTTCAGCCAGTCGATCTGACCGCTTTCGTGCATGGACGAGGCTTTGGCCAGCTCGCTTTCCAGTGACTCATATTCGCTCGAAAAGCGAACATCCTCGCCCGCGAAATTCTCTTTGGAAACAGAGGCTTTTGCGAGATCGAGGTAATGAGCAGAAAGTTTGCTTGAGTAGGACATCCATGGCCTTTAGTTTGGATTACGGTCATACGCTCATTGGAGTTCCAACGGCGTGAGACAGAATCAAAGAGCTGCGAAATGTCTCATCCAATTGAGATCGTGCTCTTTCAAAGTGGGCGCATCGTACTCACGATGATGGCCACTAGCAAGCACCCGATTAAACAATAAGACGAAGCGCGTTTATCACTCGTAGGAGATCTCCCTATATGTAGCAAGGGGATCCCTGATGTCAGTTTAATAATTCAGCGCTCGACCCAACGCCCTGAAACCCTTGAGGTAGAGGCCTCCGCTTCTTTCACCTGAATTAATCGCATATTCATTGCCGATTGCTCCCTTTGGCAGGCGCGCAGCATGCCAAAAACTAAAAAATATAAATGTAGGAGCATTCCGAAATGTTACGGCATCGATGAATAAAGCGACGAGTGACAACTGCCGATAAGAAAAGTGCCATCACTATGATGGCCACTTTGAATTTAAAACAAAGTTCCAAAATGGAACTTCGGGTATCTGGGAAATATCACACCACTCTTCAAGATCCTTCCTACATCAATACTTTGCATGCCTTGTTAGCGTGCCCGGCATTTTGGCGACTTAATCCGGGCACGTATGGCTCGGTTTCGCCGATTTTTTCTTTCCGCTTAAGGACGAGCGACTACGTAGCAAAAGGAAAAGCGCATGCTTGCATCGGCCAACGTTGCTCACTTCACCCTTCTGATCCCGACGATTCGCAACGACTTCAAAGTGCTGGCCTTCGAAGGCACGGAAACCATCAGCGCCTTGTATTCGATCCAGGTTGACCTGGTCAGCGAGCATCCGGATTTCGATCTGGAAAGCTTGCTCAACCAACCCGCCTTTCTCCAATTCGGCCTCAACGGCGAAGGCATTCATGGCCATATCGAAAATGTGGTTGCGGGCGAATCCGGAAAGCGCCTGACCCGCTATCAGCTGACACTGGTCCCCAGCCTCTACTACTTAAAGTTCAGCCACAACCAACGGATTTTCCAGAATCTGACCGTGCCACAAATCATCACTCAGGTTCTCCAAAAACATGGCATGCAGACGGATGTGTTTACCTTCCATGTCAGCACCAGCGTCAAGCGCGAGTTTTGCACCCAATATGGGGAAAGTGACTTCGAATTCGTCCAGCGTCTGTGCGCTGAAGACGGTATTGCATGGCATCACCAGCATTCGCCTGAAAGTCATTTGCTGGTGTTCACCGACGACCAGGTCTTTTTACCGACTCTCGGCGCAACCCCCTATCGGCAAGGCGCCGGCATGGTCGCCGAGCATCCGGTCGTCCACCGGTTTGCCATGGGTTTCAGCACCCGCACCAGCACGGTCACACGCCGCGACTATGACCTGAAACGCCCGAGCCTGTTGCTGGAAAGTAGCTTCACCGCGGAATTCACCCCCGAGCTTGAAGACTACCGCTATCCGCTGCTGATGAAGTCTGAGAAACATGGCAAACAGCTAGTCCGCCAAGCACTGGAGCGACACCGCAGCGACTATCAGTTGGTCGTGGGAGCAAGCAATCAGCCGACACTGCGTAGCGGTTACTTGTTCGACCTGACTGAACACCCGCGCACAACCTGCAACGGCTTGTGGTTGCTGATGAGCCTTCGTCACGAAGGGAAACAACCGCAATCTCTGGAAGAGGCATTCATCAGCGACGCCCCACCCGCGGACGGTTTCACTCAAGGCTACCGCAACGGCTTCAACGCTATTCCGTCAGACGTGCTCTACCGCCCTCCTCTGCCCCCCCGAAAACCTGTGTTGGTCTGCCAGACCGCTCGTGTCACAGGTCCGCCCGGAGAGGATATTTTTTGCGACGAATACGGCCGGGTTCGCGTCGAAATGCCTTGGGATCGAACAGAACTCAACAGCGAAAAAAGCAGTTGCTGGCTACGAGTTGCGTCTAGCTGGGCAGGCGAGGGATTTGGCGCGGTGACGATCCCGCGCGTCGGGATGGAAGTGGTCGTGACTTTTCAGGAAGGCGATCCGGATCAACCGTTGATCACCGGTTGTGTGACCAACAAGGTCATGTCCGTCGCGCATCCACTGCCCGAGCACAAAACCAGAACGGTGCTGCGCAGCCAGAGCTTACCGCGCAATGGCGGCTACAACGAATTGTCGATTGAAGACCGCGCCGGGCGGGAAAAAATCTACCTACGCGCACAACGCGACATCGAGCAACTGATCCTCAACGACAGCCACAGTCTGATCAACAACGACCGCTTCGAACAGGTGGACAACAACAGCACCAGCCTGATCAGGGGCAAGGAATTACACACCACCCAAGGCGCGCGCAGCACGGTGATCGGCAGTGACGAGTTGATCACTATCAGCGGCAACAGCAGCACCACGTCCGCGGGTTCGCTGGTGATTCAGGCTGGTCAACAGGCTCATGTCACTGCCACCAACGTAGTGATCGATGCGGGCATGAGCCTGACGCTCACGGCGGGAGGTCACCACATTGTCATCAACGCGGGCGGGATTTTCAGCAGCGTGGCCATCGTCGAGGGCGGTGCGCCACTGGCGGGTATTCAGCCGTTACAGGCGCTACAAGCTCCGGCTCGCACTGCGAATGCCGCTATCGCCAACCCAATGTCCATCGTCGCCAGCGCCCGACAGCAGGCGGCGGACTACTGCCCGCTTTGCGAGGCCTGTCTTGCTGGCCAATGCAGCATCGGAGAAGTCGCATGAATACCCTTGAACAATGGCTGTTCGATCAATCCCGGTCCGCACGGGAACTCTATCTGGTGCTCGACTCAGACGGTCATCTCGACGAGCGCAACGCGTTAACCAAGGAACTGGGCGCCGAGCGGTACCGCAATCTGTATATAGGTACGGCGGCGAATTCAATGGCGCAAGCAGGCCCAGTTCTTTTTCAGCTGGGGACCGTCAAACATCCGGTCATTCAGGCGCTGCTCGATACGCCAGAGTGTCATTGGGGCTGGCTGGCAAGCGCCGCTCTCACGGACCTTGATGCTTTGGTCGCTCACTGGCGCGACCGGCTGGTGGTCGGTGAGCGCCCGAATCTGGCGCTGTATCGCTTCCACGATAATCGCGTACTGGGGCGCGCCCTCAGCTATCTGAAACCTGAGCAGTACGCCGATTATCTGGGGCCGATTGCCAGCGTTTGTTATTGGCACGCCGAGCAATGGACGGTCACGGACAACCCTGACCCCGGCAAACATCCGCTGCCCCTTGAGCCGGCGTGGCTGAAAACCCCGACGCCGGAGATTGTCTACGCGAATGTTCAGTTCGATAACACGCGCCGCTATTTGGTCCGTGAGCACACCGAAGTCCTGGCTCGGCTCGCCGCAGAGCGGAACGTGGATGACTGGTTGTGGGGCCTGATTCAACTGGCCCATTTATGGAATTGGCAGCAACCCGAGCAGGTGCATTTTTTGTTGACTCAGTGCTTGAAGGCACCGGGGTACTTACCGCCCAGGACATGGCAACCGAAGCCGGAAGAGGACTCGGCGGCGCATTTTGAGCGGGTGTATCAGCAAGTGCTGTATTGGCAGGGAGATGCGGACATATAAAGCGCGTCGTCAGCACCTTAAAAAGGTACGAAATCACCCAATCAATGCGAACTTTAAAAACGACAATATGAAAATAATTAAATTAGCAGCAAACAGAATTATCGTAATTTTGATTACGACCTCTTTAACTGGCTGCATTGGTTACACCCTAAAAACACCTGATCCTTATACACGCAGCGGAGACAAAACAACCCGTGAGTGGTGTGGGATTACGCTATGGGCTCTAATTTTACCAATCCCATTAATGCTGCCTGTATGCAAGGTGTACAAAGACCAAAAATTCAACTCTGATTTTTATGCCTGCGGCCCTCTTATGTTTCTAGGACCTTTAGTTCATAGCTACAAAGGGAACGCTTTGTGTGGAAAATTCCCCGGGTAATCAAAGGTAAGCGCAGAAGGGAACTGACCTTCTACATACCGGCTGATCGCAACACTTCCCCCTTTTTACTTTGGCTGCACGGAAAACAAGGATGAAAACCTATGAAGCATCAAAAAGCGCTGGGGTGCTGTGGAGCTGCTTTGCACGTGAAACGGGTTATTCAAAGCTTAACCCTCTCCGCTGCTCTTTCCCTTACTTTGGGTTGTACTGCTGTTGGAAAGCGAGAGACATTTACCTTCGTCCCCGATTTCCCGCCTGACTTCAAGTACGAACTGACGGCCAACTACGTGCCCGCCCAAGGGCAGACGTGCACCGTGCCGGGCGGGAAAGGTACTCAGCTCGGTTTCAACAAGGTCTACATGGAATACGAAGCGACTTCCGAGATCCCGCTTTACAGAACCGTGAGCGGCTGTCCGCTGGCGTTGAACCGTGTGGAGGTCGAGGTCATGGGCATCTTTGGCCCTGGACGGGGCAACCGGAGCTATGACGATGCCGTTATTGCTGTGCGCCCAGAGTTGTTAGAGCGACAAATGGGCACTTTCAACACTGACGGCGTAGGTGAGTTCTTTGGTGAGTGCCAGTGGGCTTTTCGCACAGTCGGCCCCAAGCGCTACCTGATAAAACTGCTTACTTGCAAAAGAATGGATGAACAGGGAAATGTCGCCCGAGGTCGCCCTTTCACGGCTTACACCCTAAACCAGCTACCTGGCAAAACCGTGAGGCTGAAGATCAAGTTGGCCGAGGAAGAACTACCTGCGATTGGTGATACTTGGGTAAAAGTGCCCGGTGGATGGAAACGCTGCATGGGCGACAACTTCGAAGACCAATACGCGTTTTGCTTCGGTAATCACGAGGATTTCAGCACCTTCAGGTTGGTGGATGAACGGACTTGCACCATTTACCCGGGATGCACGGAAAACAAGGAACAAACCCCATGAGTATTGAATCTTTAGCGGTAAGTGATGTGCCATTTATGGGGGGCAATATCCACGCTTGCCCACTGCGAGGTCATTCGACGAGCTTTCAATTAGTGGACGAGTTCGGTGATGGCAAGCCTTATGCCGGTTTACCCTACGAGATTACTGATTACGAGGATGCCGTTTACACCGGAAAGCTCGATGCAACCGGGGCCGGAAAGGTAGACAACCACTTCTGTGGCCCGGTATTGCTCAAGCTGAATCAGCCATATCAAGGGAGTGAAAAAACATACTCGTTTTTACGTGAAAGACCGAACTACCCACTCCCCATCACCGAACTACAAGTACGTGCCGAAAAAACACGTTTTTTCGACAAATCAGGCGTACGCACTCTCGCAAATCCAGCAAAAGACCTCGCGGATCCCGAAGCCTATTACCAGGTTGAAGTGAGCGAACTGGTCAAGCATGTTGCGCATTTGCCGCCCTTGACCTCGCGCAGCGCCCCACCCAACACGGTGCTACACACGCTGTTCCGCCAGCCCGCAAAAACCAGATCATTCACGCTTCAGAATAAAGGTGCCACGGATGGAGGAATGGGCGCTGTCATGACCCCGGCAGACATGGGCATGTCCGAACTGGGGTTCGTCCCGCCGACGCCCAAGCCAAAAGGCATCGCTTTACTGCCGAACAAACATCATGTGTTGGAAGTACGCCCGATGAGGGCGCTGCGGCCGATGTTGTCGACCAGCAACGAGTTTTGCGCACTCAACCTCTATCAACTGGCACTGATGTCGACGTTGAGTTACACCGATTTTGGTCAAGAGCCGAACACCCAGCCCGTAACCACCGACAACGTGTCATTTCCATTACGGCCCAGCAGCGGCAACTGGTTGGGTCATGCCTTGCCGCAATTTGAAGAGTTATGGCAAGTCGATAACTCACAGACTGAGAAGTTCTACCCCCTGTATGAAGAGGTGCCTTACTCCAAACGTCTGGAAGTGGTGCCGTTCGACCCGCAGTTGTATCCAGAGGTCAACGACCCTGAGTTGGGTGCGGAGCAGGAACACCCGACGAAGCTGCACTTCCTTGATGATCGCGAACTAGAGGAAAGCTCGGACACTCAGGCCTTTATCAGCCATCACGACGAGTTGATATTGATCAGTGTCAGGGGAACCAGTGAGAAATGGCCCGACGCTTGGCTTGATGCGGATGCCCACCAAGTACCCTTCGAGGAAGGGGATGGCAAGGTGCACAACGGTTTTTATCGGGCCGCGAAAGTGGCCTACAAGTTTGCCGTGAAGTATTTGGAAAAATTCTACAGCGGACAAAAGCTGGTAATTTGCGGGCACAGTCTTGGTGGTGCAGTGGCGCTGATACTGGCGGAGATGTTGCGACGCGACACCCAATACTCGCCAGACATCGTGCTTTACACCTACGGCGCCCCCCGCGCCGCCGACTCTACCTTTATCGAGGCTGCACAACCGCTGCATCACCACCGCGTCGTCTTCCACAACGACCCCGTACCGAGCGTTCCTTCCACCTGGATGAACACGCCGTCCAACCGCGTTCCGGTATATGCCACCCATGGAGCGGTACTTGCCTTCCACCCGGTCGGTGGTTTGGCTTTCTTCATCGGCGGGATCATCAACTTTACGGGTGACCCCTATGGGCATCACGGCAAATTACGTCACTTCATGCCGGTGGACTTCGGCGATGGACGTAAATCCTCCATTCTCTGGGAACCGGGTTGCAGTACGATCAACGACCATGGCTACGCCGAGGCGCTGCGACAGACCAATGGCTTGCCCAAGCGTGGTTCATTCCTGCGGCAGATAATAGACGGCGGCCATCACTCGATGGTTGGCAGCTACATTCCCGGCTGCTGGGCCACCCTGCGCCGCTGGCAGGAAGCGCAGGTAAAAAGACGTTCGCGGGTGACGTTGACGGAATTCGAACGGGTCAACGCCAATCTGGAAAACGTCAGAGGGCAACTGAAAGCATTGAGCACGAAAATCGAAAGGCAGTCTCGCGCTTATGCCAATCCTCAGCGAGATGCCCAAGACATCAGGGATCTTGAAAAAGAAGTCGAAAATCTCCGGATGACCCAAGCTCGCCTGGAAGCGCCGCACAAGCACACAGTTACCGTGGCCGATGTTTATGGCAGCCATGCCGACCAGCCCGAGTGGGTGCAAGAAATCCTGCTACGTTGGAGAGCCCATCCGAAAAATACTGCCCACGATCCACTGGCGATGATTCCGTCACCCCCGGAAGACAATGGCGCGGCTATTGCGGCAATTACGGGCGGGCATGCGGTGGGCAAACCCTTCCATTTGGATATTGATTCGATTGTGTAGCGCTTGCCCGAAAGAAAAAAAGTGGCAGTGTCGCTGCCACTTAAACACCACTTGACCGAGCTTGTTTAAAAGCCTTGTAAGTTACTTCCTGAGAGCTACAACACCTTGCGTCGTTGCCTACGGCTACGCCAGAATCCGCCGGCTTGTGCGCCTTGGGGGCGGTCGGTAACTTGGTTCGTGTCACTGCTCATCAGTGATCGGGTTTAGTCGCCCGGCTAGTCATCTACGGTTGCACAAGTGTCATCCAGTCAGGTGTTTGCCTGCACTTGATGGTGGCTGTGCGCATGGCGCCCTTGGGCGCGCCGGGTTTTTGGTGACTTTACCGGTCGACTAACTTGCGCACAGCCGCCTCCTTTTCGTTTAGTCGCGAAATGGTCACGGCCCGACTAAAGGAAAGTAACCATGTTCAAGGTCACACCAAACCCACCGGAAACCGATCCGGTTTCCCCATACGAAAGCCCCGACTCAAACAAACTCAACGAAGCCGCCGAACGCGCCCTCGACCATCACTTCCCGCCAGCCGAACCCAAACCACCGAAACGCAACGGCCAGCTCTTCAGCGTCTGCCCCGGCATCAACACCGAAGCCCTCCTCGCCAACGCCTCGGAAGATCTGCTGTCCATCAGCGCTATCGCCGCCGACCTCGCCGACGATGTGGACGGTTCACGCCGCTCCGTAGCCCTGGCGCTCAGCCGCATGGCCGACGGGGTGCACTTGTTGGTGGAGCGAGCGCTGGATCATCTGGATGAGCCCGAGATGGCGGCGGTTTTTGCCAAGCAACAAAGTCGGGGCGGTTGATCCGTCTCGCACGTATACCTGTAGGAGCCGGCTTGCTGGCGATGGCGGTGTGTCAGGCGACATTGATGTTGGTTGATAGGGCGCTATCGCCGGCAAGCCGGCTCCTACAGTGAGTGTTGTCGTCCGACATTCCGTTGGCATGCCCATTTTTATGTCGCGGCCTCGCCGCGCGGGAAGCCGGGGGATTCACCCGGCACGCAAAACTGTAGGAGCCAGCTTGCTGGCGATGGCGGTGTGTCAGGCAACATTGATGTTGATTGATCCACCGCTATCGCCAGCAAGCCGGCTCCTACAAGGGTTTTGTGTTGTCTCATCCGTGGGCGCCCGGCATGAAACTCGTGGCCATAAAAAATGGGCACCCAACCTGGTTGGCGTGCCCATTTTTTGTTCCGCTCACCCGCTATGCGGGCGTCGGTGCGTGTTACGGATTAACGCTGTCTTTCAACGATTTGCCTGGCTTGAACGCAACGGTGTTGCTGGCCTTGATTTTGACGGGCTCACCGGTTTGCGGGTTTTTGCCGGTGCGGGCGCCGCGGTGGCGTTGCAGGAAGGTGCCGAAGCCGACCAGCGTCACGCTGTCCTTGCGGTGCAGGGCGCCGGTGATTTCTTCGAGAACGGCGTTGAGAACGCGGTTGGCCTGTTCTTTGGTGAGATCTGCTTTTTCCGCGATGGCGGCGGCGAGTTCTGGTTTACGCATTAGTGAAGCCCCTTTGACGGTTTTTTGTTGTTATGTCCGTGCTGTTCTCGTTGGAACAGCGCCCAAAGCGCCGCAGGTGCTCTACTCTGCGGCAGACGGGAGTGAGAATGGCACGCACGGAAGAGCCGCGCCAGTCTCGGCGCGACGTTTGTAGGGGCAAAAGCGGGGTGATTCCGACAGAACGACCGGTATTTACGCCAGCAGCGCTGGAAGTTCTTTGTTCAGTGCGAGTTTTTCCATTACCGCCGTGCCTGTCAGGGCATAACCGAGCAGTTTTCCGGCGGCATCGCGGCATAAAACCTTGATGTCAGCGCCCTGCCCTTCGACGGTCCAGACGCCCTCCAAACCCCGTGGCGGCGGCGAAACCACCAACGGGCAAACCGGCGTTTTGACGGTGATCGGCATCGCGCCGTAGCTCACGGCTGTCGGGTTGCCGGCGAGGGTTTGTGCCAGCGCTCTCGCACAGCTCATGAGGGGCATCACGTACAGCAAATTCAGCCCGTCGACTTCGGCGCAGTCGCCCAGGGCGTAGATGTTGGCGTGAGAGGTTTTCAGGTGACGGTCGACCACTACGCCGCGATTGACCTGCACACCGGCGGCGGCCGCCAGGTCGATGCGCGGACGCAGGCCGATGGCGGAGACCACCACGTCACACGGGATGACCTGGCCGTCCGACAGATGCGCTTCCAAACCCTCTTCAACACGCTGCAAGCGGTTGAGCACCGGCCCGAGGTGGAAACGTGCGCCGAGGCTTTCCAGCCCGGCCTGGACCGCAGCGGCTGCCGCCGGGTGCAGCAAGGTCGGCATGACCTGTTCGCACGGTGCAACCAGTTGCACCTCGTAACCGCCAAGGATCAGGTCGTTGGCGAATTCACAGCCGATCAGGCCGGCACCGAGCAACAGCACCCGACGTTTGCCGGCCGCTGCCGCACGAAAGCGCGCGTAGTCTTCAAGGTCGTTGATCGGGAACACGGCGTCCGCCGCATCACCTTCGATGGGCACGCGCACGGTTTCGGCGCCCCAGGCCAGGATCAGGTCGCGGTAGATCACCGATTCTTCGCCGATCCACAGGCGCTTGTGGCCCGGGTCGATGCCGCTGATGCGCGTGTGGGTGCGCACTTCGGCCTTCAGCTGTTCGGCCATGGCGCCGGGTTCGGCCATGCTCAGGCCGTCGGCGTCTTTGTTTTTGCCGAAGCCCGTGGAGAGCATCGGCTTGGAGTAGGAGCGCCCGTCATCGGCGGTAATCAGCAGCAGCGGGGTTTCGCTATCGAGTTTGCGAAACTCCCGGGCAAGGTTGTAGCCAGCCAGCCCGGTGCCGACGATCACGACAGGTGCGTTCATTCCTTACTCCTCTAAATGTCTTAGTTGATTTCGATCATTTCGAAATCCATCTTGCCGACGCCGCAGTCCGGGCACAGCCAGTCTTCCGGCACGTCTTGCCACAGGGTGCCCGGCGCAATGCCGTCATCCGGCCAGCCGTCGGCTTCGTTGTAGATCAGGCCGCAGACCACACATTGCCACTTTTTCATTCAGGTACATCCTCAGGATTCAGGCTTATTGCCGGCGCGAACGGTCGATGGTTGCAGCGCTGCCGTCCGGCTCAGGGCGTTTTGTACTGATCGGGCCCGGCAGATGCAAGCCTGTTCGACGCAATGGGGCGCCGGATCAATCAAAATCACCGACCGACATGGTAAGCTCGCCGCCTCATTTGCTGCCAATAATGACTCACTGTGCCGCACTCAAAACCTCCTTTCTGGCTTCCCCAAAGCCGACTTTCGCCGCTCCCCGACACGTCTACCCTCGACTGGTTGTTCGACGAAGGTTCGCTGACCCGACGGCTGACCCGTCTGTCGAATGACCGCTTCAGCGTCACGCCGCTTTTCGAAGGCTGGCAACCGCTGCGCGCGGACGAATGCGCGGCACTGGACCTGGCCGAAGACAGTGAAGGCTGGGTGCGCGAGGTGTATCTGCGCGGCCACGGTGAAGCCTGGGTGTTCGCCCGCAGTGTGGCGGCACGCAGCGCGTTGCAGGGCGACGGGTTGCACATGGACGAGTTGGGCAGCCGCTCGCTGGGCGAGTTGCTGTTTTGCGATCAGGCGTTTCAGCGTCGCGCCATCGAGGTTTGTCACTATCCTCAGGAGTGGCTGCCGGTGGAGTGCCGGGCACCTGAATTGTGGGGCCGTCGCTCGCGCTTCGACCGTGGCGCCTTGAGCGTGCTGGTGGCCGAGATTTTCCTGCCGACCTTGTGGCACGCCACCCGCGCCCATCCGGAGAACTGCTGATGTACCAGAGCCTGCTCAAGTCCCTGAACCGCTTGAACCCTCGGGCCTGGGATTTCATTCAGCTGACGCGCATGGACAAACCCATCGGCATTTACCTGCTGCTGTGGCCGACGCTGTGGGCGCTGTGGATTGCCGGTAAAGGTTCGCCGTCGCTGGCCAACGTGGTGATCTTCGTGCTCGGCGTGGTGCTGACCCGCGCCGGCGGTTGCGTGATCAACGACTGGGCGGACCGCAAGGTCGATGGCCATGTGAAACGCACCGAACAACGCCCGCTGCCGAGCGGCAAGATCAGCTCCAAAGAAGCGCTGGTGTTCTTCGCATTGCTGATGGGCGTGAGTTTCCTGCTGGTGTTGTGCACCAATGCGCCAACGGTGTGGTTGTCGTTCGGCGGTTTGGCGCTGGCCTTCACTTACCCGTTCATGAAGCGCTACACCTATTACCCGCAAGTGGTGCTGGGCGCGGCGTTTTCCTGGGGGATGCCGATGGCGTTCACCGCCGAAACCGGCGAACTGCCGGCGGCGGCGTGGTTGCTGTGGATCGCCAACCTGCTGTGGACGGTGGGTTATGACACCTATTACGCGATGACTGATCGCGACGACGACTTGAAGATCGGCGTGAAATCCACGGCGATTCTGTTTGGCGAGGCGGACCGGGTGATCATCCTGACCTTGCAGGGGTTGGCGTTGGGTTGCTTGCTGCTGGCCGGGTCGAAATTCGAGCTCGGTGGCTGGTTTCACCTGGGATTGCTGGCGGCGGCGGGCTGTTTTGCGTGGGAGTTCTGGTACACCCGTGACAAGGACCGGATGCGTTGCTTCAAGGCGTTCTTGCACAACCATTGGGCGGGGTTGGCGATTTTTGTGGGGATTGTCTTGGATTACGCGGTGCGGTGAGGCGGCTGACGCCTTCGCGGGCAAGCCTCGCTCCTACGGAAACGAGGCCGCCGTTTCGGATCGGGCTTACATCTTCGGCCCTTGGAGCACGTGCCAGACGTCCTTCACTTTGTCGCCCGTTTTGTCACCCGGTTTCGCGTCCTTCTTGAAGTAGTACAGCGGTTTGCCCTTGTAGGCCCACTGCATCGTGCCATCGTCACGCGTGACGATTGTCCAGTCACCTTCGGCCTTGGCGCCCGCTTCCGCCTTGAACGGTGGCCAGTACTCTGCACATTCACCAGTGCACACCGACTTGCCAGCGGTGGTGTCCTTGTCGAACGTGTACAGGGTCATGCCCTTGTGGTCCGCCATCACACCGTCTTTCATCATCACAGGCTCAGCCGCGAAGGCCATTGCCGGCAACGCCAGGGCTGCGGTCAGCATCAAAGCCTTGAAGGAATGCGAGTATTTCTTCATGGAAACCTTCCTTTTGTGGTTGTCAGGATTCGGACTTAGAGCTTAGTTCAGGTTCGCGACAATCGCCGGGCGACTAAAATACTGTCACACGACTGCAATAATTCCGTTATCTAATGCGGCGCAAGACAGTTAAATGACAAGAGGATTAAAGGCATGGTTGGCAGGAGCATTCTGATCGTCGACGACGAAGCGCCCATTCGCGAAATGATCGCCGTTGCGTTGGAAATGGCCGGCTATGACTGCCTGGAGGCCGAAAACTCGCAACAGGCCCACGCGATCATCGTCGACCGCAAACCGGACCTGATCCTGCTCGACTGGATGCTGCCCGGCACCTCCGGTATCGAACTGGCCCGCCGCCTCAAGCGCGATGAGCTGACCGGGGACATCCCGATCATCATGCTCACCGCCAAGGGCGAAGAGGACAACAAGATCCAGGGCCTGGAAGTCGGCGCCGACGACTACATCACCAAACCGTTTTCCCCTCGTGAGCTGGTTGCGCGCCTCAAAGCCGTGCTGCGCCGCGCCGGCCCTACCGATGGCGAGGCACCGATTGAAGTCGGCGGCCTGCTGCTGGACCCGATCAGCCACCGCGTGACCATCGACGGCAAACCCGCCGAGATGGGCCCGACCGAATACCGCTTGCTGCAATTCTTCATGACCCACCAGGAACGCGCCTACACCCGTGGCCAGTTGCTGGATCAGGTGTGGGGCGGCAATGTGTATGTCGAGGAGCGCACCGTCGACGTGCACATCCGTCGCCTGCGCAAAGCCCTCGGTGATGCCTATGAAAATCTCGTACAAACCGTGCGCGGCACCGGCTACCGGTTTTCCACCAAAGCCTGATTCAGCCCTTTCCCGCCCGACAAGCTGACAAGGACGCGCGTTCAAGTGAACCAAAACTGGCATGGCACCCTGATTCGCCACATGCTGCTACTGGTCACCGCCTGCCTGGTGATCGGCCTGATTACCGGCTACTACGGCTGGAGCCTCGCTGCGGGCCTGGGCCTTTACCTGGCCTGGACCCTCAAGCAATTGCTGCGTCTGCACGAGTGGCTGCGCCTGCACAAACCCGATGAAGCGCCGCCCGATGGCTATGGCCTGTGGGGCGAAGTGTTCGACAGCATCTATCACCTGCAACGCCGCGACCAACGCGTGCGCGGACGCCTGCAAGCGGTGATCGACCGGGTCCAGGAATCCACCGCCGCGTTGAAAGACGCGGTGATCATGCTCGACACCGACGGCAACCTCGAATGGTGGAACCGCGCCGCGGAAACCCTGCTCGGTCTCAAGACGCCGCAGGACAGCGGCCAGCCGGTGACCAACCTGGTGCGCCACCCGCGCTTCAAGGAATACTTCGAGCAGGACAGCTACGCCGAGCCGCTGGAAATCCCGTCACCGATCAATGATCGACTGCGCATTCAGCTGTACATCACCCGCTACGGCAACAATGAACACTTGATGCTGGTGCGCGACGTGACACGCATCCATCAGCTGGAACAGATGCGCAAAGACTTTATCGCCAACGTTTCCCACGAACTGCGCACGCCGCTGACGGTGATCTGCGGGTATCTGGAAACCCTGCTCGACAACGTCGATGACGTGAACCCGCGCTGGACCCGTGCCCTGCAGCAAATGCAGCAGCAAGGCGGGCGCATGCAGACGTTGCTCAACGACTTGCTGCTGCTGGCCAAGCTGGAAGCCACCGATTACCCGTCGGACAACCAGCCCGTGGCCATCGATGGCTTGCTGCAATCGATCAAGGGCGACGCTCAGCAACTGTCCGGGCAGAAAAACCAGCGCATCACCCTGGAAGCCGATCCGACGATTCTGCTCAAGGGCAGCGAAGCCGAATTGCGCAGTGCGTTTTCCAACCTGGTGTTCAACGCGGTGAAATACACCCCGGCCGAAGGCAATATCCGCATACGCTGGTGGGGCGACGAGCAAGGCGCGCACCTGAGCGTGCAGGATTCCGGGATCGGCATTGACAGCAAACACCTGCCGCGCCTGACCGAACGGTTCTACCGCGTCGATTCCAGCCGCAACTCCAACACCGGCGGCACCGGGCTTGGGCTGGCAATCGTCAAACATGTGCTGCTGCGCCACCGCGCACGGATGGAAATCAGCAGCGTGCCGGGGCACGGCAGTACGTTTACCTGCCATTTCGCGCCCGCCCAGGTCACCAAATCCCGAGTCATCAGCACGGCCGACTGATACCGGCCAGCATTCGCCACTAGGCAAGCACCCGGTCAGCCGCTACATTGGCTGACTTGTGCCTGCCCTTCAGGCACCGCATTGACCCCCTTTTCGAATACACGGAACCCGCAAAACTCCATCATGGACCCTTCCCCTGGCTTGACCCTCGCGACACTCTTTGCCGACTTCGGCATGATTCTTTTTGCTCTGATCCTGGTGTTGCTCAACGGATTTTTCGTTGCGGCGGAATTTGCCATGGTCAAACTGCGCTCGACCCGGGTCGAGGCCATCGCTGATAAAAACGGCTGGCGCGGGCACATCCTGCGCACCGTTCACAGTCAGCTCGATGCCTACCTGTCGGCCTGCCAATTGGGTATCACCCTCGCCTCCCTGGGCCTTGGCTGGGTCGGTGAACCGGCGTTCGCGCACATCCTCGAACCGCTGCTGGAAGCCGTCGGCGTGCAGTCGGCCGAAGTGATCAAGGCCGTGTCGTTCTTCGCCGCGTTCTTTGTCATCTCGTACCTGCACATCGTGGTGGGTGAACTGGCGCCGAAATCCTGGGCCATCCGCAAACCCGAATTGCTGTCGCTGTGGACCGCCGTGCCGCTGTACTTGTTCTATTGGGCGATGTACCCGGCGATTTACCTGCTCAACGCCAGCGCCAACACCATCCTGCGCATTGCTGGCCAGGGTGAACCCGGCCCCCATCACGAGCACCATTACAGCCGTGAAGAACTGAAACTGATCCTGCACTCCAGCCGTGGCCAGGACCCGAGCGACCAAGGCATGCGCGTATTGGCCTCGGCGGTGGAAATGGGCGAGCTGGAAGTGGTCGACTGGGCCAACTCCCGCGAAGACCTGGTGACGCTGGAGTTCAATGCGCCACTCAAGGAAATCCTGGCGATGTTCCGTCGCCACAAGTTCAGCCGTTATCCGGTGTACGACAGCGATCGCCAGGAGTTCGTCGGCCTGCTGCACATCAAGGACCTGCTGCTGGAACTGGCCGCGCTGGACCACATTCCCGAGTCGTTCAACCTGGCTGAGCTGACCCGACCGCTGGAACGCGTGTCGCGCCACATGCCGCTGTCGCAGTTGCTGGAACAGTTCCGCAAAGGCGGCTCGCACTTCGCACTGGTCGAAGAGGCCGATGGCAACGTCATCGGCTACCTGACCATGGAAGACGTGCTGGAAGTGCTGGTCGGCGACATTCAGGACGAACACCGCAAGGCTGAGCGCGGGATTCTCGCGTACCAGCCGGGCAAGTTGTTGGTTCGTGGTGATACGCCGCTGTTCAAGGTCGAGCGTCTGCTGGGCATTGACCTGGACCACGTCGAAGCCGAAACCCTCGCCGGTCTGGTGTATGAATCCCTGAAACGGGTGCCGGAAGAGGAAGAAGTGCTGGAAGTTGAAGGTTTGCGGATCATCATCAAGAAGATGAAAGGGCCGAAGATTATTTTGGCCAAGGTGTTGATGCTGGATTGATCGGCTGATCCGGAACCGCATCGATCCCATCGCGAGCAGGCTCGCTCCCACAGGGAAACGCATTCCAATGTGGGAGCGAGCCTGCTCGCGAAAGCGTCAGTCCGGACTACAAATCATTGCTTGCCGAGCGCAAAGTTCGGCAGGTTGCCCACCGGTTGATTGAACTGGTACGGAATCGACACCAGCCCCATCCCCGTATTGCGCTGCACCACGAAATGCAGGTGCGGCCCGCTGCTGTTGCCGGTGTTGCCCGACAGCGCCAGCGGACTGCCCACCGACACCCGCTGCCCCTCGCGAACACTCACCGAACCCCGCTTGAGGTGCAAGTACACGCCCATCGTCCCGTCATCGTGCAGCACCCGCACGAAATTGCCTGACGGATCGTTGCCGCGCCCGGTCTGGGCATTCTCGGTTTTCACCACTACCCCGCCCCGCGCAGCAATGATCGGCGTGCCCTCAGGCATCGCGATATCCATGGCGTAGCGATTCTTGGGGCCGAAGTGGCTGTATTGGCCATTGGCCCCCTGGCTCAGCCGAAACGGTCCACCGCGCCAGGGGAACGGGTATCGATAGGCCATGGCGGCCCCTGAGGGATCACCCAGGAAGTATTCAAATCTGGGGGTGTACGCGAGCGGCCTTTCGGCCCGCGTCGCCGTGAGCAGCGCCAGACGAATGCTGCTGCGCGCCGGCATGACCCGGCGAATCGGTCGGCTCGGCGCACCGCTGACGTTCTGCAGCCCGGCAAAGCTCAACTCGATCTGTACCGGCGCATACAGGTCGTTGCGCACGTACACGCTGTCCACGCCTTTTTTCTTGGTGATGACGAGGTACACCTGACGCTCAAGGTGCTCGACCATGCGATCACGAAAAGTGAACACCTTGGCGCCTTTCGTGGGGCGGTCGCTGTAGGAGACCACGCCATTGGCATCGGTGGATTTGTAGATGGTCATGGCCATGGCCGTAGAGGACGCCATGAACAGACCACAGCAAAACAGCAGGCGCGCGAGCATGGGCAGGATTCTGTCGAGTAAGGCCTGGGGATGAGCCTAGCAGCTGCAATGGACCCGGGTAGTCGGCAGATGTTTCAAAATTGGCTGTTGCGCAGATGTGCGGTGTATGTGATGGCCCCATCGCTAGCAGGCTAGCTCCCACAGGGAAATGCATTCCAATGTGGGAGCTAGCCTGCTAGCGATGGCGGACTGTCAGGCGACGAAGGTTATGCGCCTGGAACGAAATGCTTCTGCGCCGTACCACGTGCTATCAAACGGGAGATGTAATCCAGCTTCTGCGCATCCTGGTCGACAAAGCGGAACGTCAGTTGCAGCCATTCGCTGTCGGGTTTCTGCTCGTGGGCGACGATGGCGTGCAGGTAACCGTTCAGGCGGGCGACTTCAGCGTTGTCGCCCTGCTCCAGATCGAGCACGGCGCTGTCGAGCACTTGCGGCAGGGCTTCGCTGCGTTTGACCACCAGCAGCGCTTCCTTGAGGCTCAACGCCTTGATCACGCATTGCTGAATGCCATTGGGCAGGCGCAATTGGCCTTGGCCACGACCACCGGTAGGTGCTGCAGACGCCGCCGGTGCTTTTACCGGCGGGCTGTTGAGCAGGCCACGGGACGGGGCAGCCGCCGCGGGTGCTGGCGCTGGTGCAGCGGCGGCAGGTCGGGCAATCGGTGCAGCAGCAGGTGCAACGCTGGCCATGGCAGGCTTGCCGCCGGTCAACGCGCTCAAGGAATCATTGCCGAACGCCGAGTTCATTTTGGTCGGTGCGCTGTTCATCAAGGTGTCGAGCTTGCCGACCTTGTTCAGCGCCTGCTTGACCTTGGTCAGCAGTTGTTCGTTGGTGAACGGCTTGCTGACGTAGCCGGATACACCGGCCTGAATCGCCTGGACAACGTTCTCTTTGTCGCCACGGCTGGTCACCATGACAAAGGGCATGGTCTTGAGGTTGTCCTGCTCGCGGCACCAGGTCAGCAGTTCCAGGCCGGACATTTCCGGCATTTCCCAGTCGCACAGGACCAGGTCGAACGCTTCCCGCGCCAGCAAGGCCTGAGCCTTCTTGCCGTTGACCGCGTCTTCGATCCGGATCCCCGGGAAGTAGTTGCGCAGGCACTTCTTCACCAGGTCACGAATGAACGACGCATCATCCACGACCAATACACTGACCTTACTCATCCATCACCCCTTTAAAAAATCCCGGCAAGCATACCGCTTTACTGATGGCGCATCGCCATAAACCTTCAGTCACGCCGGGACTTTTCGTTCGCGGGTGCTGCATTCAAATTCACAAACCCGTAAACAAAAACGCCCGGCCAAAAGGCCGGGCGCTTTACTTGGGCAATCTTACTTATCGTCAACTTTGCCCGGAACATTAGCGGTTTCACCACTTGTGCCTTCAACTTCTTCTTTCATGCGCTTGAGGCCCAAGTGACGCACGTCGGTGCCGCGCACCAGATAAATCACCAGCTCGGAAATATTGCGCGCGTGGTCGCCGATGCGCTCCAGCGAACGCAGCACCCAGATGATGCTCAAGACCCGCGAGATAGAGCGCGGGTCTTCCATCATGTAGGTGGCGAGCTCGCGCAGGGCGGTCTTGTATTCGCGGTCGATGATCTTGTCGTACTGCGCCACCGACAACGCCAGGTCGGCGTCGAAACGGGCAAACGCGTCCAGTGCATCGCGAACCATGTTGCGCACCTGGTCGCCGATGTGGCGCACCTCGACATAGCCGCGCGGGGCTTCGCCTTCTTCACACAACTGGATGGCGCGACGGGCGATCTTGGTTGCTTCGTCGCCGATGCGCTCAAGGTCGATCACCGACTTGGAGATGCTGATGATCAGACGCAAGTCGGACGCGGCCGGCTGACGACGGGCCAGAATGCGCAGGCATTCTTCGTCGATGTTGCGCTCCATCTGGTTGATCTGGTCGTCGATCTCGCGCACTTGCTGGGCCAGGCCAGAGTCGGCCTCGATCAGCGCGGTGACCGCGTCGTTGACCTGTTTCTCGACCAGCCCGCCCATGGCCAGGAGGTGGCTGCGCACTTCCTCGAGCTCAGCGTTGAACTGCTGGGAGATGTGATGGGTAAGGCCTTCTTTGCTAATCATGTTGGCGTCCTTGGAGCGTCCGGTAAGGTGCGGTGGACCGCAGCGTCAGTTCAGTGAGCAACAACAGCTTCCTAGCCGTAGCGACCAGTGATGTAGTCTTCGGTCTGCTTCTTCGCCGGATTGGTGAACAAGGTGTCGGTATCGCCGAATTCCACCAGTTTGCCCATGTACATGAACGCCGTGTAATCGGAAACCCGAGCGGCCTGTTGCATGTTGTGGGTCACGATGACGATGGTGAATTTCGATTTCAGTTCGTAGATCAGCTCTTCGACTTTCAGCGTCGAGATCGGGTCGAGTGCCGAGCACGGTTCGTCGAGCAGCAGCACTTCCGGTTCCACGGCGATGGTGCGCGCGATCACCAGACGTTGCTGTTGACCACCGGACAGGCCGAGTGCCGATTCATGCAGACGGTCTTTGACTTCGTCCCACAGTGCCGCGCCTTTCAACGCCCACTCGACGGCTTCGTCGAGGACGCGCTTTTTGTTGATGCCCTGGATGCGCAGGCCGTAAACCACGTTTTCATAAATGGTTTTCGGGAACGGGTTCGGCTTCTGGAACACCATGCCGACACGACGACGCAGCTCGGCCACGTCTTCGCCCTTGCGGTAGATGTTGTTGCCGTAGAGGTTGATTTCACCTTCTACGCGGCAGCCATCGACCAGGTCGTTCATGCGGTTGAAGGTGCGCAGCAGCGTGGACTTGCCGCAGCCGGACGGGCCGATGAAGGCGGTCACGCGCTGTTTCGGGATGTTCATGCTGACGTCGTACAGCGCTTGTTTGTCGCCGTAGAACAGGCTCAGGCCCGGCACTTCAATGGCCACGGTTTCCTGCGCAAGGCTCAGGCTCTGTTTGTCGCGGCCCAGGGCAGACATGTTGATGCCGTGGGTATGTGTTTCGTGCTGCATGGGAAGCTCCCTGTGCTGACAAATTCGGTTCGGTTGTCCGCTGGCCTCACATAATGGGCCAGCGGTGTTGCCGTCCTGTAGGAGCGAGGCTTGCCCGCGAAGGCGTCCTTGAAATCGCCTTCGCCGGCAAGCCTGGCTCCTACAGGGAGCGGCGCTAAATCAGCTATCCAGCGCTTTGTATTTCTCGCGCAGGTGGTTACGGATATAAACGGCCGACAGGTTCAATGTCGCGATCACCAGCACCAGCAGCAACGCTGTGGCGTACACCAGCGGTCGTGCGGCTTCGACGTTCGGGCTCTGGAAACCGACGTCATAAATATGGAAGCCCAAGTGCATGATCTTCTGGTCAAGGTGCAGGTACGGGTAGTTGCCATCCAGCGGCAGCGACGGCGCCAGTTTCACCACACCCACCAGCATCAGCGGCGCCACTTCACCGGCGGCGCGAGCCACGGCGAGGATCATGCCGGTCATCATCGCCGGGCTGGCCATCGGCAGCACGATCTTCCACAAGGTTTCCGCCTTGGTCGCGCCGAGGGCCAACGAGCCTTCACGCACGGTGCGAGGAATCCGCGCCAGACCTTCTTCGGTGGCCACGATCACCACCGGCACCGCCAGCAGCGCCAGGGTCAACGAAGCCCAGAGCAGACCCGGTGTACCGAAGGTCGGTGCCGGCAGCGCTTCAGGGAAGAACAACCGGTCGACCGAGCCGCCCAGCACGTAAACGAAGAAGCCCAGGCCAAACACGCCGTAAACGATCGCCGGAACGCCCGCCAGGTTGTTCACAGCGATGCGGATAATCCGCGTCAGCGTGTTCTGCTTGGCGTATTCACGCAGGTAAACCGCCGCCAGTACGCCGAACGGAGTCACGATCATTGCCATGATCAGGGTCATCATCACGGTGCCGAAGATGGCCGGGAAAATCCCGCCTTCGGTGTTCGCTTCACGCGGGTCGTCGCTGAGGAATTCCCAGACCTTGCTGAAGTAGAAACCGATCTTGGTCATCGTGCCCATGGCGTTCGGCTGATAGGCGTGAACCACTTTGCCGATGCCGATTTCAATCTCTTTGCCGTTGGCGTCGCGTGCCGTCAGGCTGTCGCGATTGAACTGGGCGTGCAGGTCGTTCAGGCGTGCTTCGATGTCCTGATAACGTGCGTTCAGCTCGGCGCGCTCGGATTCCATGTCCGCTTGTGCGGTGGCATCGAGCTTGCCGGCCAGTTCCAGTTTGCGACCGTGCAGACGGATGCGTTCGAGACCTGAGTTGATCGCGCCGATGTCGACTTTTTCCAGGGTCTTGAGCTGAGAGGCGAGCTGATTGACGCGGGCAACACGGGCCTGCAACTCAGGCCACGCGGCTTCGCCTTCAGCGATGACCTTGCCGTCCTGCTTGACGTTGACCAGGTAGCCGTAGAAATTGCCCCACTCGCGACGCTCGATGGCCATCAGCTCAGGCGGCGTCTTCTGGTTGGTCAGCCACTCGCCGACGATCCAGGTGAAGTCGTTGCCGTTCAAGTCACGGTTGCCGACCTTGATCAGCTCGCGGGTCATGAACTCCGGGCCTTCGTCAGGCACCGGCAGCCCGGCGCTTTTCAGGCGCGCACGCGGCACTTCTTCTTTCTGCACCACTTCGCCGATGACCAGGTGATTGGCCTGGCCCGGCACGTCGTAGCTGGCGTGAATCAAATCCGCCGGCCAGAAGTGACCCAGACCGCGCACGGCAATCACCGCCAGCAGGCCAATGGTCATGATGACCGCGATGGACACCGCGCCACCGCTGATCCAGACGCCGGGGGCGCCGCTCTTGAACCATCCATTCAGGGAGTTCTGTTTCACAGACTTCTACCTTTCTTAAAGCGACGAGTATTTCTTGCGCAGACGCTGACGAATCAGTTCTGCGAGGGTGTTCATGACGAAGGTGAACAACAGCAGCACCAGCGCCGAGAGGAACAGCACGCGGTAGTGGCTGCCGCCGACTTCCGATTCGGGCATTTCCACCGCGACGTTGGCCGCCAGGGTGCGCAGACCTTCGAACAGGTTCATTTCCATGACCGGGGTGTTACCGGTGGCCATCAGCACGATCATGGTTTCACCGACCGCGCGGCCCATGCCGATCATCAGCGCCGAGAAGATGCCCGGGCTGGCGGTGAGGATTACCACGCGGGTCATGGTCTGCCACGGCGTGGCACCGAGGGCCAGGGAACCGAGGGTCAGGCCACGCGGCACGCTGAACACGGCGTCTTCGGCGATGGAGTAGATGTTCGGGATCACCGCGAAGCCCATGGCCAGCCCGACCACCAGTGCGTTGCGCTGGTCGTAGGTGATGCCCAGGTCGTGGGAGATCCACATGCGCATGTCGCCGCCGAAGAACCAGTTCTCCATGAACGGGCTCATGTACAGCGAGAGCCAGCCCACGAACAGGATCACCGGGATCAGAATCGCGCTTTCCCAACCGTCCGGCACTTTCAGGCGGATGGACTCAGGCAGGCGACTGAAGACGAAGCCGGCCACCAGAATGCCGATCGGCAAGAGCATCAGCAGGCTGAAGATGCCCGGCAAATGCCCTTCTACATACGGTGCGAGGAACAGACCGGCGAAGAAACCGAGGATCACCGTCGGCATCGCTTCCATCAGCTCGATCACCGGCTTGACCTTGCGGCGCATGCCCGGGGCCATGAAGTACGCGGTATAGATCGCCGCAGCGACGGCCAGTGGCGCGGCCAGCAGCATGGCGTAGAACGCGGCTTTCAGGGTGCCGAAGGTCAGCGGAGACAAGCTCAGCTTCGGTTCGAAATCGGTGTTGGCGGCGGTCGATTGCCAAACGTATTTAGGCTCGTCGTAGTTCTCGTACCAGACCTTGCTCCACAGCGCGCTCCACGACACTTCCGGGTGCGGGTTGTCGAGCAGCAGCGGTTGAATCTTGCCGCCGGCCTCCACGATCACGCGGTTGGCCCGTGGCGACAGACCGAACAGGCCCTGGCCTTCCACGACCTGGTCCACCAGCAAGGTGCGGTGCGCGGTGCTGTGGAATACGCCGAGCTTGCCGGAAGCGTCCAGGGCGATGAAGCCTTTGCGACGCTCTTCGGCAGTGATTTCAACGATTGGCGTGGTGCCCATCTGGAAGGTGCGGATCTGCTTCAGGCGCAGTTCGCCATCCGGGTCGCGAGCCATGAACCACTGGGCCAGGCCACCTTTGGAGTCGCCGAGGATCAGTGAGATACCGCCCACCAGTTGGGTGCTGGCGGTGATCTCGGCTTCGCCGTTTTCGAGCAGCTTGTAGCGACCGTTGAGGCTCTTGTCGCGCAGGCTGAACACGTCGGCTTGCGCACGACCGTTAATCACATACAGCCACTGCTGGCGCGGGTCGACGAAGATGTTCTTCACCGGCTCGGTCATCTGCGGCAGATCGATGCGTTTCTGCTCGTTGGTGATTTCGCCGGTCATCATGTTCTCTTCGCTGGTCAGCGACAGAACATTGAGTTGCGAACCGGTGGAACCGACCAGCATCAGGGTCGAATCGGTGGCGTTGAGGCTGACGTGTTCCAGCGCACCGCCCGCCTCGTTCAGCGCAATCGGGGTTTCGCCGTACGGATATTCGACGGCCGGCGAGATGGTCTTCTTGCCGTCCGGGTAGCTGACTTTATAGGTGTGACGGAACACCAGCGCCTGGCCATTGGAGAAGCCCACCGCCACCAATGGATGGCCCGGTTGGTCTTCGCCGATGGAGGTCACGGTAGCGCCGGCCGGAACCGGCAGATCGACGCGCTTGAGTTCGGCGCCACTGTCGATGTCGAAAAACAGTGCCTGCCCTTTGTCGGAAACCCGCATGGCGACCTGGTTCTGCTCTTCCAGGGAGATCATCAGCGGCTTGCCGGCGTCCTGCATCCAGGCGGGCGTGATGGATTCCTTGGCGGTCAGGTCGGCACCCTGGAACAGGGGCAGGACGACGTAGGCAAGGAAGAAGAAGATCAGCGTGATCGCGCCGAGAACGGCAAGGCCGCCAACGAGGACGTACCAGCGGGTCAGGCGATCTTTGAGCGCGCGGATGCGGCGCTTGCGTTGCAACTCAGGCGTATTGAAATCAATTCGCTTGGGGGGATTTGTAGTCATGGTGGAATTGGCCAGATCATTCATGCGCACACCCTAGCGATCCTGTATGACAGAAAGATGACAATGCAGTGACGCAACAAATCCGCCGCCAGCGGGAACTGGCAGTGGATCAAAAATTTGGGGAGGCCGGGCTGCCGGAAATGGCAACCCTGAGCCTTGTAGGAGCGAGGCTTGCCCGCGAATGGGTCGTAACATTCAGTATCAATGTCGACTGACCCACCGCGTTCGCGAGCAAGCTTTGCTCCTACAGGTCCGGGATCAACCCGGACCTAGGGTTTTACTTTTTTGCGACTTCAGCGCCGCCTTCTTGCAGACCCAGGTCAGCCAGTGCTTTTGCAGCAACTTTGGCCGGCAGTGGGATGTAGCCGTCTTTCACTACAACTTCCTGGCCCTGTTTGGACAGAACCAGTTTCACGAACTCGGCTTCCAGCGGGGCCAGAGGCTTGTTCGGGGCTTTGTTGACGTAAACGTAGAGGAAACGCGACAGCGGGTATTTGCCGTTCAGGGCGTTTTCTTCGGTGTCTTCGATGAAGTCCTGGCTGCCTTTCTTGGCCAGGGCCACAGTCTTCACGCTAGCGGTCTTGTAGCCGATGCCCGAGTAACCGATGCCGTTCAGCGAGGAGCTGATCGACTGCACGACCGAAGCCGAGCCTGGTTGTTCGTTGACGTTTGGCTTGTAGTCGCCTTTGCACAGGGCTTCTTCTTTGAAGTAGCCGTAGGTGCCGGATACCGAGTTACGACCGAACAGTTGAACCGGCTTGTTGGCCAGGTCGCCGGTCACACCCAGGTCGCCCCAGGTTTTCACGTCGGTTTTAGCGCCGCACAGACGAGTGGACGAGAAGATCGCGTCGACTTGTTCCATGGTCAGGTGCTGGATCGGGTTGTCCTTGTGAACGAAGACAGCCAGGGCGTCCACGGCAACCGGGATAGCGGTTGGCTTGTAGCCGTACTTCTGCTCGAAGGCAGCCAGTTCGGTGTCCTTCATCTTGCGGCTCATCGGGCCCAGGTTGGAGGTGCCTTCAGTCAGCGCAGGTGGCGCAGTGGCGGAGCCAGCGGCCTGAATCTGGATGTTTACGTTCGGGTATTCTTTTTTGTAGTTCTCAGCCCACAGGGTCATGAGGTTGGCCAGGGTATCGGAGCCGACGCTGGACAGGTTGCCCGACACACCAGTGGTCTTGGTGTAGCTCGGGATAGCAGGGTCAACAGCGGCGAACGCGTTGGCAGTCGCAACGCCAGCAGCGACAAAAGTCATTGCCGCCATCAAACGCTTCAGTTTCATGCCTTACTCCTAGCAGATAGAGTGTGTTAGTCGGGGCCAAGTATCAGCAGGCCGTGTGAACACTCTATGGCTGAAATATGACAATTGGATGAAAGGCCAGTATTCCGTGTTTCAAAGTGATTCCGCGTTATCGTTCATCGCCGGCAAGCCGGCTCCTACAAGGGTTGTTGTAACGACAACGATCAACTGTAGGAGCCGGCTTGCCGGCGATGAGGCCTGTACTAGCGCCCCTTCTTCCAGAGATAACCGCCGACCACAATCCCGACGCCACAAATGATCGCCACGTAATACGCAGGCCCCATCGGGCTCTCCTTCAGCAGCAACGTCACCACCATCGGCGTCAGGCCACCAAAAATCGCATAAGCCAGGTTGTAGGAGAACGACAGCCCGCTGAAGCGCACCACTGCCGGAAAGGCTTTGACCATCACGTACGGCACCGCACCAATGGTGCCGACCAACAGACCGGTCAGGGAATACATCGGGAACAGCCAGTCCGGGTGGTTGAACAGGCTGTGATAGAAGGTCCACGAACTGATCAGCAGCGCGGCACTGCCGAACACGAACACCCGGCCCGCGCCGAAGCGGTCGGCCAACGCGCCGGAAGCCACACAACCGAGGCTCAGGAACACAATCGCCAGGCTGTTGGCCTGCAACGCGGTGGTCGGTGCGAAGTGGTAAACCGTCTGCAGCACGGTCGGGGTCATCAGGATGACCACGATAATGCCGGCGGACAGCAACCAGGTCAGCAGCATGGAAATCGCGATCGCGCCACGATGGTCGCGCAATACGGCACGCAGCGGCACTTCTTCGGCCAGGGCCTTGCGCAGTTGCAGCTCAGCGAAAACAGGGGTTTCGTGCAGCCAGCGGCGAAGGTAAACCGAGAACAGGCCAAACACGCCACCGAGCAGGAACGGGATCCGCCAGGCGTAATCCGACACTTCCACCGGGGTGTAAATGCTGTTGATCGCGGTGGCGACCAGCGACCCCAAAAGGATCCCCGCCGTCAGACCGCTCGTCAGGGTGCCGCAGGCGTAGCCGATATGCCGTTGTGGCACGTGTTCGGAAACGAAGACCCACGCGCCGGGCACTTCACCGCCAATCGCTGCGCCCTGAATCACGCGCATCAGCAGCAACAGGATCGGCGCCCACATGCCGATCTGCGCGTACGTCGGCAGCAAACCCATGATCAGGGTCGGCACCGCCATCATGAAAATACTCAGGGTGAACATCTTCTTGCGACCCAGCAGGTCGCCGAAGTGCGCCATCACAATACCGCCCAGCGGACGCGCCAGGTAACCGGCGGCGAAGATGCCGAAGGTCTGCATCAGGCGCAGCCACTCGGGCATGTCGGCCGGGAAGAACAGCTTGCCGACCACCGTGGCGAAAAACACGAAGATGATGAAGTCGTAGAACTCCAGCGCACCGCCAAGGGCGGACAGCGATAAAGTCTTGTAGTCATTGCGGGTCAACGGACGTGCGGGCTGGGTCGGCTGCGCGATGCTCGAGGGCGCTGTGGTCATGGCAAGGCTTCTCTTATAGTCGGATCTGCAACCTCAACAACGCTGGCGGAGGCTTGGGCAGGTCCGGCACGATAGCAAATTGTTCGAAAAAGCACATAGAGGTGCGTATTTGACGGTCAAAATGAGAACCGGACGGTCGTCTCGGAGTCTACCGACCGATATACTCGGGATCTTGCAACAGTTTGAAAGGGTTGCTGTGCGAAGACGCTGCTGGCCTACCAGTCGATTTCGCAGAGTTTCCCTTTAGGCGCCTTACGAAAAACGTGACGAACGTAGTATGTTCGGGGCTGAATCGTTTTTTCTGAGACGGCTATTCACCTGAAGTACCAATGAAGAGTCACGGGTCAGAGGCACCCCCGGAATGATAGAGCTCGAACAAGAAGATCCAATCCCGCAAGGCGACCTGGCCCTGCAAATCACCGCGCTTCCGCGTGAAACCAACGGTTTCGGCGATATTTTCGGCGGCTGGCTGGTGGCGCAGATGGATTTGGCCGGCACCGCAATGGCCAGCAAAGTCGCGGGCGGACGCGTGGCGACTGTGGCGATCGACCGTATGGCGTTCCTGGTTCCGGTGGCGGTGGGCGCTCAGCTCTCCTTCTATACCCAGGCACTGGAAATCGGCCGCAGCTCGATTCAGATGATGGTCGAGGTCTGGAGCGACGATCCACTGTCCAGCGAGTGGCGTAAAGTGACTGAAGCCGTGTTTGTGTTCGTGGCCATCGACGGCAGCGGTCGCACCCGTTCGGTTCCGCCACGCGCACGTTAAACACGGCGAGCGTTTTGCGGTCCATTGCAGTCATTGTTCCTGATCGAGAATTGCCCCATGAGCACGCCCAACGTTGAAGCCGTGAAACTGGATGAACTGAACTGCTGGCGCATCCGCCACGGTCAGGCCGAATTGCTGGTCGCCCAGCAAGGTGCGCACATCCTCAGTTATCAATTGGCCGGCCAACCGCCGCTGATCTGGCTCAACGACGAGGCTGTGTTCAAGACCGGCAAGAACATCCGCGCCGGCGTGCCGGTGTGCTGGCCGTGGTTCGGCAACCTTTCGCGCAACCCGCAGAGCGTTCAGGCGATGCGCGTCAGCAACGAACCGCCGAGCGCCCACGGTTTTGTACGGGCGATGGACTGGGAACTGGGCGGCATCGAAACCGAAGGTGAAAGCCTGAAGGTGGAATTCGTCCTGCCCTACCCCGATGGCGGCTTCCCCGGCTGGCCGCATCAGGTGGATTTGAAGTTGAGCATTCGTCTGGATGAGCAACTGCACATCAGCCTGACCAGCCACAACCAGGGCTCGGAAAAAGTCACGATCAGCCAGGCGCTGCACAGCTATTTCGCGGTCAGCGATGTGCGCAATGTGCATGTTGATGGGCTGGATGGCTTGAAGTACATCGAGACGCTGGAAGACTGGAAAACCAAGACTCAGACCGGCGACCTGCGTTTTGCCGGCGAGACCGATCGCATCTACCTCAATACCCCGGCGAAGCTGAGCATTGTCGACCCGGCCTGGGAACGGCGTATCGAGCTGACCAGCAGTGGTTCGCGCTCGGCGGTGATCTGGAACCCGTGGATTGATCGCGCAGCGGCGTTCAGCGACATGGCTGATGATGGCTGGCAACGGATGCTGTGCATCGAGACGGCGAATGTGATGGATAATGTGGTGACGCTGGCGCCGGGTGCGAGCCATACCCTCGGCGTAAGCATCGCCAGCACACCGCTATAAGCAACACCGCAAAACCAAATGTGGGAGCGAGCCTGCTCGCGAATGCGTCGTGTCAGACACCATTGATGTTAACTGACACACCGCTTTCGCGAGCAGGCTCGCTCCCACAGTTTTGACCGCCTACAGATCCGATTCCTTCACCACCCGCACTTGCGCCGCATCCAGCGCATACGCTGCATCGGCCAGGTCGTTGTTGACCTTCTCGATCTTCAACGTGCCGGTCACCCACAGCGGCGTGTAGATATCATTGAGCTTCAACCCTTTCGGATATCGCACCAGCACCAACTGGTTAGGCGGCGGTGGCGGCACGTGGATGCAGGCGCCCGGATACGGCACGAGGAAGAACAGCGTGCTGCGGCCCTTGGCGTCGGACTCCAGCGGCACCGGATAACCACCGATGCGGATGTTCTTGTCGTTCATCGACGCCACGGTCTTGGTCGAGTACATCACCGCCGGCAAGCCCTTGCTCTGCTTCATGCCACCCTTTTCGGTAAAGGTGCCATTGGCTTCGGGGGAGTTGTGATCGATTTCGGGCATGGCCTCGAGGGCTTTCTGGTCCGACTTGGGCATCAGTTCGAGCCAGTCGGTTTCCGGCAGTTCGCCGGCATGGGCAAGGCCCGAACCCAGTAAAAGGACAGTCAATAGAAGACGGCGCATGGAGGTGCTCGGTAAAGGAAGGACGATAAGTCGCCGAGCATTCTAGTCCTCCCGGACTGCGCAGCCGAGAGGACTTTGTCGCCTGAATCAGTTCTTTTTGATCAAGCCGTAGATCACCAGCAACACCACGGCGCCGACCAGCGCACCGATGAAGCCCGCGCCTTGACCGGCCTGGTAGATGCCCAGGGCCTGACCGCCGTAAGTGGCCGCCAGCGAACCGCCGATACCGAGCAGGATGGTCATGATCCAGCCCATGCTGTCATCGCCCGGTTTCAGGAACCGCGCCAGCAGGCCGACGATCAAGCCGATAAAGATGGTTCCGATAATTCCCATGGCATTTCCCTCTGATTGGATGGCTATGCCAAAGCCTAGTCAGACTTTGGCATCCTGCCATGAGAGAACGGCGGCCCCTGAATGGTTCCGCCGCTGCCACATGAAACTATTTATTCGGCGATGAGGGCTTCGACCTTGAGGATCTGTGCCGCCAGCGTCTCGCGGTCCGCGCAACGCAGGTTGGCGTGACCAACCTTGCGGCCGACCTTGAACGCCTTGCCGTAGTGGTGCAGATGGCAATCGGCGATGGCCAGGACTTTCTCGGTGTCCGGCACTTTACCGATGAAGTTGAGCATCGCGCTCTCGCCGACCTTGGCGGTCGAACCCAACGGCAGGCCGGCTACGGCGCGCAGGTGGTTTTCGAACTGGCTGCACTCGGCGCCTTCAGTGGTCCAGTGCCCGGAGTTGTGCACGCGCGGGGCGATCTCGTTGGCCTTGAGGCCACCGTCGACTTCAAAGAACTCGAACGCCATCACGCCAACGTAGTTCAACTGCTTGAGCACGCGGCTGGAGTAGTCTTCGGCCAAGGCTTGCAGCGGGTGGTCTGTGCTGGCCACGGACAGCTTGAGGATGCCGCTGTCGTGGGTGTTGTGAACCAGCGGGTAGAACTTCGTTTCGCCATCGCGGGCGCGCACGGCAATCAGCGACACTTCACCGGTGAACGGCACGAAGCCTTCCAGCAGGCAGGCAACGCTGCCCAGTTCAGCGAAGGTGCCCACCACGTCTTCAGCGGTGCGCAGGACTTTCTGGCCCTTGCCGTCGTAACCCAGGGTGCGGGTTTTCAGCACGGCCGGCAGACCGATGGAGGCCACGGCGGCGTCCAGATCGGCTTGCGACTGGATGTCGGCGAACGCCGGGGTCGGAATCCCCAGGTCCTTGAACATGCTCTTCTCGAACCAGCGATCACGAGCGATGCGCAGGGCTTCGGCGCTCGGGTAGACCGGAACGAATTGCGACAGGAACGCCACGGTTTCAGCCGGGACGCTCTCGAACTCGAAGGTCACCAGATCGACTTCATCGGCCAGTTGGCGCAGGTGATCCTGATCGCCGTAATCGGCCCGCAGGTGCTCGCCCAACGCGGCTGCGCAAGCATCCGGCGCGGGGTCCAGGAAAGCGAAGTTCATGCCCAGCGGAGTGCCCGCCAGCGCCAACATGCGACCCAACTGGCCGCCACCGATTACACCGATCTTCATCGTCAACAACCTCAGGCGATGCGTGGGTCTGGATTGTCCAGGACGCTGTCTGTCTGCTCAGCGCGGAAAGTCTTCAGCACTTCGTGGAACTGCGGGTGCTTGGCGCCGAGGATGCTCGCCGACAGCAGCGCGGCATTGATCGCGCCGGCCTTGCCGATGGCCAAAGTGGCAACCGGAATGCCTGCTGGCATTTGCACGATAGACAGCAGCGAATCGACGCCCGAGAGCATCGCCGACTGCACCGGCACGCCCAGCACCGGCAGGTGGGTCTTGGCCGCACACATGCCTGGCAAGTGGGCCGCGCCACCGGCACCGGCGATGATCACCTCGATGCCACGCGCCTCGGCCTCTTCGGCGTACTGGAACAGCAGGTCCGGGGTGCGGTGGGCAGAGACCACTTTCACCTCGTAAGGGATGCCGAGCTTTTCCAGCATATCGGCGGTGTGGCTAAGGGTGGACCAATCGGACTTGGAGCCCATGATCACGCCAACCAGTGCACTCATCGTCGTGCCTCTTCTCTCTGGGCGCCCGCAGGCGCGTCAAAAAACAACAAGCCACGCAAAATGCGTGGCTTGATTGTACGAAAAATGGCCGGACGAACCGGCCGAAGGCCGCGCAGTATACCTCAATGAAGCAGATAAACAGCCCCCGATGCGACCATCTGTCATACGGCGCAAAACCCCGGGTTTATTGACCTGAAGGTCAATCCCCAATCCCTTGTAGGAGCCAGCTTGCTGGCGATCAATGCGACGCGGTTTTTACTGACACACCGCGTTGCCTGGATCGCCGGCAAGCCGGCTCCTACAGTCCGGTGGGGGTCTGGGCGGCGCCGCCTTCGAGTTTGCGCCACAACAACCGTACGTTGGCCTTGCGCACCAACGCGCAGCGGTACAAACGAATTTCCAGCGGCACATGCCATTGCGGGCCGCCGCAGACCACCAGTTCACCGCGCGCCAGTTCGGCACGCACACTCAGTTGCGGCACCCAGGCGATGCCCAGGCCTTCCAGCGCCATGCTTTTCAGGCTGTCGGCCATGGCGGTTTCATACACCGTGGTAAACCGCAGCGCACGCTGGCGCAGCAAGCCGTTCACCGAACGCCCGAGAAAGGCGCCGGCGCTGTAGGCGAGCAACGGAACGCTGGCTTCGCCTTCCAGATCGAACAGCGGCTTGCCGTCGGCATCTGCTGCGCACACCGGCAACATTTCCGTGTGCCCAAGGTGCAGCGACGGGAAAATTTCCGGGTCCATCTGCATCGCGGCGTCCGGGTCGTAGAACGCCAGCATCAAGTCGCAACCGCCTTCGCGCAAGGCATGCACCGCGTCGCCAACGTTGGTCGCCACCAACCGCGTGGCGATGTTCAGCCCTTCGTTGCGCAATTGCGCGATCCAACGCGGAAAGAAACCCAAAGCCAAGGAGTGAGCCGCCGCGACTTGCATCACTTCGCCCTGCCCGCCTTCCAGATGATGAAGATGACGCAGCACTTCGCCGAGCTGTTCGACCACGGTCCGCGCGGTGACGAGGAACAACTGCCCCGCCGCCGTCAGCTCGATCGGCGTGCGCGAACGATTGACCAGTTGCAGCCCCAGCGCGGCCTCAAGGCTGCGGATCCGTCGGCTGAACGCCGGCTGCGTCACGAAGCGGCGTTCGGCAGCCTGGGAGAAGCTGCGGGTGGCGGCCAGAGCACTAAAGTCCTCAAGCCATTTGCTTTCCAGATTCATCAAGTCCTCCCGGACACGCACCAAATTAGGTCACACGTTCGCCACAGACACGGCGTCACACGGGCATTATGCCGAATATGCATAGGCCAGTGTTTAACAGCATTGGCCGAAAATTCTCTACAAGCCTAGCATTTGCGGTGTTCCGGCACAGACCGGGTCCATATTGAGATGATTTCTATCATGTCCTCCGCTGCATCATTCCGCACAGAAAATGACCTGCTTGGCGCTCTCGAAGTACCGGCTCAAGCGTATTACGGTATCCAGACCCTGCGAGCGGTGAATAACTTCCGCCTTTCGGGCGTTCCGATTTCGCACTACCCGAAACTGGTTGTCGGCCTGGCCATGGTTAAACAGGCCGCTGCTGACGCCAACCGTGAGTTGGGTCACCTGAGCGAAGCCAAGCACGCTGCCATCAGCGAAGCCTGTGCACGTTTGATCCGCGGCGACTTCCACGAAGAGTTCGTGGTGGACATGATTCAAGGCGGCGCTGGCACTTCGACCAACATGAATGCCAACGAAGTCATCGCCAACATCGCGCTGGAGGCCATGGGTCACCAGAAAGGCGAATACCAGTACCTGCACCCGAACGACGACGTGAACATGGCGCAGTCGACCAACGACGCCTACCCGACCGCGATCCGCCTGGGTCTGCTGCTGGGTCATGACGCTCTGCTGGCCAGCCTCGACAGCCTGATTCAGGCATTCGCGGCCAAGGGTCAAGAATTCAACCACGTCCTGAAGATGGGTCGTACCCAGCTGCAAGACGCCGTGCCGATGACCCTGGGTCAAGAGTTCCGTGCTTTCGCCACCACGATGGGCGAAGACCTGGCCCGTCTGAAGACGCTGGCCCCGGAACTGCTGACCGAAGTCAACCTGGGCGGCACCGCGATCGGCACCGGCATCAACGCCGACCCGCGTTATCAGGCTCTGGCCGTACAGCGTCTGGCGCTGATCAGCGGTCAACCGCTGGTTCCAGCCGCCGACCTGATCGAAGCCACCTCCGACATGGGCGCCTTCGTGCTGTTCTCCGGCATGCTCAAGCGCACTGCGGTCAAGCTGTCGAAGATCTGTAACGACCTGCGCCTGCTGTCCAGCGGCCCACGCACCGGCATCAACGAGATCAACCTGCCGGCGCGTCAGCCAGGCAGCTCGATCATGCCAGGCAAGGTCAACCCGGTGATCCCGGAAGCCGTGAACCAGGTTGCGTTCCAGGTCATCGGTAACGATCTGGCGCTGACCATGGCAGCCGAAGGCGGCCAACTGCAACTGAACGTGATGGAGCCGCTGATCGCTTTCAAGATCCTCGACTCGATCCGCCTGCTGCAACGCGCCATGGACATGCTGCGCGAGCACTGCATCGTCGGCATCACCGCCAACGAAGCGCGCTGCCGTGAACTGGTCGAGCACTCGATCGGGCTGGTCACCGCACTGAACCCGTACATCGGCTACAAAAACGCCACCCGCATCGCCCGTATCGCCCTTGAAAGCGGCCGTGGCGTGCTGGAACTGGTGCGCGAAGAAGGCTTGCTCGACGAAGAAATGCTCGCCGACATCCTGCGCCCGGAAAACATGATTGCTCCGCGTCTGGTTCCGCTTAAAGCCTGAACCGACGCGTTACTTGTAGCACCGCTCACCAGGTCGAGGGACTAGACACCTCTCACCTTTTGAGGGCTTGGGGATTTACTCCCCAGGCCCTTTTTTTTAACTCTTTTGCAACAACCCAGAACCTGTGGGAGCGGGCTTGCCCGCGATGAACGACAACGCGGTTTACCTGAAAGACCGCAGCGTCTGCATCGCGAGCAAGCTTGCTCCTACAAGAGCCCGACGCCGGTAACGTCGGGTGTTTCAAAGGCTTCGCTTCACCGAATGCACCACAATCGTGCAGACGGACGGCACTGTCATCGGTATAGTGCCGCCCCTCTTCGCGTGAGCGGTCGTCGGTAACGAGGCCCAAACCCATGCGAAACCCGAACTAATAACAAACCCGCAATATGAAATCGGGACGAACCTTCGCCTCGCCTGTTGTGCCGTGCGCACAGCGGTGTAACGCGATGTTTCCGACCGTCCAGCATTTGCCTACACAAAAAAAACAGCGAGGAATAATCCATGCTCGAAGTCATTAACGACTTCCTCTCAGGGAAAGTACTGATCGTGCTCATTGTCGGGCTCGGTAGCTACTTCACGATCCGCTCGCGTTTCGTTCAATTGCGTCACTTCTTCCACATGTTCGCGGTGTTCCGCGACAGCCTCAAAAGCAGCGCCGGGCAACTCAGCTCCTTCCAGGCCCTGATGCTCAGCCTCGCCGGCCGCGTCGGTGCGGGCAACATCGCCGGTGTCGGCATTGCCGTGACCCTCGGCGGGCCAGGTGCGGTGTTCTGGATGTGGGTGACCGCGCTGGTCGGCATGTCCAGCAGCTTCTTCGAATGCTCCCTCGGCCAGCTCTACAAACGCGCCGATGCCGACGGCACTTACCGTGGCGGCCCGTCCTATTACATCCAGCACGGCCTGCAGAAACGCTGGTTGGGCATGATCATGGCGTTCCTGCTGCTGATCACCTTCGGGTTTGCCTTCAACGGCCTGCAATCCCACGCCGTGACTCACTCGCTGAACAACGCGTTCGGCTTCGACACCACCTGGACCGGTCTGGCCCTGGCGGTGTTGCTGGGCCTGGTGTTCATCGGCGGGATCAAGCGCATCGCCAAGGTCGCTGACCTGTTGGTGCCGGTGAAAACCCTGGTGTACATCGGCGTGACCATCTACGTGATCGTGCTGCAATTCGACCACGTACCGGCGATGCTGATGACCATCGTCAAAAGCGCGTTCGGTCTGGACCAGGCCTTCGGCGGCCTGATCGGCAGCGCCATCGTCATGGGCGTGAAGCGTGGCGTGTTCGCCAACGAAGCAGGCCTGGGCAGTGCGCCAAACGTAGCGGCCGTGGCGTCGGTTGAACACCCGGTTTCACAAGGCGTGGTTCAGGCGTTCAGCGTGTTCCTCGATACCTTTGTAATCTGCACCTGCACCGCGTTGCTGATCCTGCTTTCGGGTTTCTACACCCCGGGCTTCGAAGGCGACGGCATTGCCCTGACCCAGAACTCGCTCGCCGCTGTGGTGGGTGACTGGGGCCGGATGTTCATCTCCGTGGCACTGGCGCTGTTCGTGTTCACCTCGATTCTCTACAACTACTACCTGGGCGAGAGCAACCTGCGCTTCCTGATCGGTGAAAACCGCAAGGCGCTGATCGGCTACCGCGCGCTGGTACTGGTGTTGATTTTCTGGGGTGCGATCGAGAACCTCGGCACGGTGTTCGCGTTTGCCGACATCACCATGACCCTGCTCGCGTTCGTGAACCTGATCGCGCTGTTCCTGCTGTTCAAGGTCGGCATGCGCATCCTGCGTGACTACGATGACCAGCGCGCTGCCGGCATCAAGACACCGGTGTTCGATTCGAGCAAGTTCCCGGACCTGGACCTGGACCTGAACGCCTGGCCAGCCAACCCGCCAGCTGCTGCCACCAAGGCTGAAGCTGAAGCGCAAGGCATACCCGCAGCGCAACGCTGATCGGTTAAAGTGCGAAAAACCCTGTAGGAGTGAGACCGGCTTGCCGGCGATGAGGGCGTGTCAGGCGACATTAATGCTGGCTGATAGACCGCTATCGCCGGCAAGCCGGTCTCACTCCTACAAGGGGAACTCATCGTTCTCGGAGCATCTCCATGAATTCCTCGACCTACCCTGCCGCCCAGCACGTCATGGTGCTCTACACCGGCGGCACCATCGGCATGCAAGCCAGCGAACACGGCCTGGCTCCGGCCTCCGGTTTCGAAGCGCGGATGCGTGAATACCTGCACAGCCAGCCTGAGCTGGTGGTGCCGCAGTGGCGCTTTCGCGAGATGTCGCCGCTGATCGACAGCGCCAACATGTCCCCGACCTATTGGCAGCAACTGCGTGAAGCAGTGGTCGATGCCGTCGACGTTCAGGGCTGCGACAGCGTGTTGATCCTGCACGGCACCGACACCCTCGCCTACAGCGCGGCGGCCATGAGCTTTCAATTGCTCGGCCTTAATGCGCGGGTGTGCTTCACCGGTTCGATGTTGCCGGCCGGCGTGACCGACAGCGATGCCTGGGAAAACCTCGGCGGTGCTCTGGTTGCTTTGGGCCAAGGTCTGGCGCCGGGTGTGCATCTGTACTTCCACGGCGAGCTGCTGGCGCCAACCCGCTGCGCGAAGGTGCGCAGTTTCGGTCGGCATCCGTTCAAGCGCCTGGAGCGTCAAGGCGGCGGAGCGAAGGCCCCGTCACTGCCAGCAACGTTGAACTACAACCAGAGCAAGCAACTGGCGAAAGTCGCTGTGTTGCCGCTGTTCCCCGGCATTGGCGCCGAGCAACTGGATGGCGTGCTGAACAGCGGCATCCAGGGCCTGGTGCTTGAGTGCTACGGCAGCGGCACCGGGCCGAGCGACAACCCCGAGTTTCTCGCCGCGCTTTCGCGGGCACGGGACAACGGCGTGGTGGTCGTTGCAGTGACGCAGTGCCATGAAGGTGGCGTTGAGCTGGACGTTTACGAGGCCGGCAGCCGCTTGCGTGGTGTCGGTGTGTTGTCCGGTGGCGGCATGACTCGTGAAGCGGCGTTCGGCAAGTTGCATGGGTTGCTGGGTGCAGGTCTGGACACCGCTGAAGTGCGGCGACTGGTCGAACTCGACCTCTGCGGCGAACTCACCTGACCCTGTAGGAGCCGGCTTGCTGGCGATTCATGCAACGCGGTGTGTCTGGAAAACCGCGTCGACTGGATCGCCAGCAAGCCGGCTCCTACAAGTGCTCGGCACATAACTTGCTGCGTTCCAGCCATCCCAAGGCTGGAAGCCGCTCATGCTGCACTCCCACCTCACCACCCTCAATGCTGTCTCTCTGGTGCTCAACGCCTTCAAGGCCGAAGGCCTGTCCAGCGACGCCTTGCTCGCGGGGAGCGGTATCAGCGCAGCGGACTTGAACCGTGCCGACACGCGCATCACCACCAACCAGGAAATGCAGGTCTGCGCCAACGCGGTCGCGCTCAAGCGTGACATCGGCCTGGAGCTGGGTCGGCGCATGCACGTTTCCTGCTACGGGATGCTCGGTTATGCGCTGCTCACCAGTGCCACCTTCGGTGACGCTTTGCGCCTGGCGATACGTTTTCCGGCGCTGTTGGGAACACTTTTCGAGCTGAGCCTGGAGGACGACGGCGAACGCATCTGGTTCGTCGCCGCCGACTACCGGGAGAGCCCGGCGATGGCGGTGTTCAATGCCGAGTTCTGCCTGGTGTCATTGAAAGTCACCTGCGACGACCTGCTCGGTCACCCGCTGCCGTTGATCGCCGCACGCTTCGAACATGCCGCGCCGGACTATCAAGCGACCTACGCCGCACACTTCAACTGCCCGCTGCACTTCGAAGCGCGGGACAACGCCTTTGCTTTCGACAAGCGCTGGCTCGACCAACCCCTGCCGCTCGCGGATGTCATCACCCATCAGGCCATGGCCGAACGCTGCCGCAAGCAGAACCTCGAGTTCACCGGACGTCAGGCGTGGCTGGGGCGGATTCGTCAGTTGCTCAGCGCGCAATTGAACGCTGCACCGGGGCTCGAAGGGTTGGCCGAGCAGATGAATTGCTCGGCGCGGACATTGCGTCGCCACCTCAAGGACCTGGGGTGCAGTTATCAGGAGTTGCTGGATGAGCTGCGATTCGAGCAGGCCAAGCAACTGCTCTGCGAAGACCAGATGCCGATCTACCGGATCGCCGAAGTGCTGGGCTTCAGCGAGACCGCGAGCTTCCGCCATGCCTTTGTGCGCTGGAGCGGCGTGGCGCCCAGCCAGTTCCGCCCTTGAAAACGAGCCGATCCCTGTAGGAGCGAGGCTTGCCCGCGAAGGCGTCCTCGAGAACGCCAAAAAGCTTCGCGGGCAAGCCTCGCTCCTACAGGGATCGGGTCGTTTGGGGGCGTTGCGGTGTCGAAAAGGGGCGAATTTCGGTCAACTATTTTGGCCACATCGATCCCCTTTTGGCCTTTCCTGCCGTTCTCCGAATCGCCATCCGCCGCAAGACTGTGTTCAACCGAATCAGCCTGCGGAGAACAAGAAATGCTGACGATCTACTCGGACGATCACCACCTGCACCACGGCCGTTGTGAATTGATAGACGGGCAACTCAAGCCCTGCTTCGAAATGCCCTCGCGCGCCGACCATGTGCTGTCACGGGTGCAAAACCAGAAGCTCGGCCCGGTAGAAGCGCCGAAGGATTTCGGCCTCGACCCGATCGCACGCATCCACAGCCGCGACTACCTCGACTTCTTCAAAGGCGCCTGGGCACGCTGGACCGAGTTCAACACCGACGGCGACTTGCTGCCTTACACCTGGCCGGCCCGTACCTTGCGCCGCATCAAACCCACCAGCCTGCACGGCGAACTGGGTTATTACAGCTTCGACGGCGGCGCCCCGATCACCGCCGGCACCTGGCAAGCCGCGTACAGCGCAGCCCAAGTGGCGCTCACCGCCCAGGCGGAAATCCAGCGCGGTGCGCGCAGTGCCTTCGCGTTGTGCCGTCCACCGGGACACCATGCCGCCAGCGACTTGATGGGCGGTTATTGCTACCTCAACAACGCCGCCATCGCCGCTCAGGCGTTCCTCGATCAGGGCCACAAGAAAGTCGCGATCCTCGACGTCGATTACCACCACGGCAACGGCACCCAATCGATTTTCTATGAGCGCAGCGATGTGCTGTTCACTTCGATCCACGGCCATCCGGAAGCCGAGTTTCCGTTCTTCCTCGGTTATGAAGACGAGCTCGGAGAAGGCGCGGGCGAAGGCTTCAACTTCAACTACCCGTTGCCCGCCGGCAGCGGTTGGGACACCTGGTGCGCAGCGCTGGAACAAGCCTGCAAAGAGATCGAAAAGTACGGTGCCGAGATCGTCGTCGTGTCCCTGGGCGTCGATACGTTCAAGGACGATCCAATCTCCCAGTTCAAGCTCGACAGCCCGGATTACCTGGCGATGGGCGAGCGCATCGCCAAGCTGGGCGTGCCAACCCTGTTCGTGATGGAAGGCGGTTACGCGGTCGAAGAAATCGGCATCAATGCCGTGAACGTTCTTGAAGGTTTTGAAAGCGCCCAAGGGAAATAACAACAATGAACACACTCAAGCGTTTCATCGTGCCCGCGCTCTGCGCCACGGTGCTCAGCGGAGCCGCTCACGCCGAAGAGCGCACGTTGCGCGTCTACAACTGGTTCGACTACATCACCCCCAAAGCGCTGGAAGACTTCAAGGCGCAGAACACCCAGACCAAGCTGATCTACGACATCTTCGACACCAACGAAGCGCTGGAAGCCAAGCTGCTGACCGGCAACTCCGGTTACGACGCGGTGGTGCCGTCCAACGTGTTTCTCGCCAAGCAGATCGAGGCCGGTGTTTTCCAGCCGCTGGACCGCAGCAAACTGCCGAACTGGAACCACCTCGATCCCAAGCTGATGAAGCTGATCGAAGCCAACGACCCCGGCAACAAATTCGCCGTGCCGTACATGTACGGGACCATCCTGATCGGCTTCAACCCGGACAAGGTCAAAGCAGCGCTGGGCGCCGACGCGCCGGTTGACAGCTGGGACCTGATCTTCAAGGAAGAGAACATCAGCAAGCTCAAGCAGTGCGGCGTCGCCCTGCTCGATTCGCCGTCGGAAATCCTGCCCCTGGCCCTGCAACACCTCGGCCTGGACCCCAACAGCAAGAAGCCGGCGGACTACGAAAAGGCTGAAGCGCTGTTGATGAAGATCCGGCCGTACGTCACGTATTTCCACTCCTCCAAATACATGGCCGACATCGCCAACGGTGACATCTGCGTCGCGGTCGGTTATTCCGGCAGCTTCTCCCAGGCGGCCAACCGCGCCAAGGAAGCAAAGAACGGGGTGACCGTCGACATGCGCCTGCCGAAAGAAGGTGCGCCGATCTGGTTCGACATGCTCGCGATTCCGAAGGGCGCGAAGAACACCGAGGACGCCTACACCTTCATCAACTACCTGCTGCAACCGCAGGTGATCGCGCCGGTCAGTGACTTCGTCGGTTACCCGAACCCGAACAAGGACGCCACGGAACTGGTCGACCCGGCGATCCGCAACAACCCGAACCTGTACCCGACCGAAACGGCCATGGCCACGCTTTACACCCTGCAACCGCTGCCGCGTGATGCCGAACGTGCGCGCACGCGGGCCTGGACCAAAATCAAGTCAGGGACCTGAAGCCCCTTTCTGAAAAACGAAGACCCGCCGTGATGCGGGTCTTTTTTTTTGCCTGCGATATTTATGTACCGCCAGACACCTGAGCCCGCCCGATACCGTCCCCTGATCCAGCGCTGCGCAATCAACAACAGCGCACCCTCAATCAGGAGACGACCATGCCCGATACCCCTTCCCCGAGTGCAGAAAATGTACTGACCCAACTGGTCACCGGCCCCTCGATCAGAGAGGTTGCAGCGACTGCATTGGCGCCTGCACTCAACGCGCTCTACCCGCAGTTGAAGATAGATCCGACGCTCGCCACGGTCGTCACTCCGACCTGGGTCAATACCGGCAGCGATGTCGTGCCGGGCAATGACCTGTATGAATCGCTCACCGATGTGTTGGTGCGGCTCGGGTTGTCGGGTTCGACGGTGACGTTCATCGATGGCGAGCATTTCCTGACCCTGCAACCGGGCGTTGCACCGCCGGCTCAACTGCCCGTGAACATCACGGCCATCGGTTCGCTGATCAATACGCTCGCACCGCAGCTGTTCATCGCCTACCAGCAACAGCAACTGGATTACTGGAATCAGCAGACAAGCCCTTCGACCCCACGCTGGCATCAGCTCTCGCAGGCGCTGCAAGACATCTGGAACCTCGATGCGACCACCGACTGGGATGCCGATCAAAAAGCAATGGCCCTTGCCGTGTTCACTCAGCCGGATCAGGCAGCACGGCGCTCACAGGACAAGTACCTGACCAAGGCCTGCCTGATCGATACCGAACACGTTGAAAGCGCGCAGAGCAAACATCTGCGGGTTCTGGATATCGCCGTGTTTGTGGGTACGTTGGACAGTCGAACCCTGGTGCTGACCCACTCGATTACCGAAGGGTTCAGGCGTTACGACTCTGTTGCGGCGCTGGGCGAAACATTGTTTGCAAACCCTGGGGCGTCGAGCACCGGGCAGACCCTGCAATGGCGCCTGTATGAACCCGAGGGCAACTTCTTCCATCATCAAGCGTGTGCGCTGATCGCACTCGAAGCCGAAGCCATCGGTGCCTTCAATACATTCCAGAGCACTACGCCAACCAGGCTTTCACCGCAAATCAGCGCGGCGGCGAAGAGCTTCACTGAGTTTGAAGCCCTGCCTTCGTCGCGCTTCAACCAGGTTCAGGGGTTACTGACAGGCTGGCTGAACAACGCATCGTCAGCGGACCTGACCCGTTACAGCCGACACCTGATGGACCTGGCGCAGTTGCGAGAGCAGGACGCAGGAAAAACCTTCGACGAAGGCATCGCTTCACTGCCGGAATTTACCCTGCAAACCCTGCGAGAGCAGATGATCAAAGATCATCCAACAGCAGCGGACCTGAATCTGAAAGACATTCAAATCAGCATCACCAGCCTCATCGTGCTGGGCACTTTCGTGGTCCCCGGCAAGACGCAGACCGTTACGTTGTCGCTGATCGAATTGGCACTGCAAAACCTGATAGCCGTTCCGTTGGGCAACAAGACGGTGCAGTACAAAAACGGCGACCCTGTGCCCGCCTGGATGACACCCGCCTACCTGGAAAACCTCGTCACCCAGGTTGATATCGGCGCGGTTTACCCCGCGCTGATCAAGCGCAAGTTGCTGGATGACTCGCGAGAATCGTTGCGCCGACAAACGCTCTACACGCGTCATCTGCGCACCCAGTTGCCCTTGCAGGCGCTGCAACACAAGATGCGCGGCGAAGCCGGCATTGATGAACGAGGCTACCAATACGTCAACGCAGCCCTGCAGCAAAGCACGGCCGACCGCCGAGTGAACGGGCACGAGATTGTCATTCGCCCGCTGGCTTTTATCAGCAGTGAAAGCGCCGACAACAAGGGCGACGAAGTCGCCAATATGTTCGTCATCGGTCCGCGATCCGCTGATCAGGGACCGTGCCTGCTCTACCGGCCATTGCTCGTGCCCTCGCTGACGCAGTACCCGAACGAAGCCAATCTGCTGTACGCGATCAAGCATGAAAAAACCCTTCGCCAATCGGTCCTGGCGTGGCTGGCCGACGACGTGCGCTTCAACTATTCCCAGTATGTGTTTTCCGGTGAGTTGCCTTCGGTCTGGACCCTGACCCAATTGCTGGTCGATCCCACCTCGGCGCTGGGCAAGATGGGCGCGGTGTCGCTCAGTGCAGCAGCCCTTGATGATGATTCACTGGCGCCGCTGTTCAAAGCCAATGCCAACGCCATGATGACGTTGGCTGACCGTCAATCAGTGTCCAATGCACAAGCTCGCTGGGAAACGTTCAAGCACGGTGCATGGATGCTGTTCAACGTCGCCTTGCCCTTCCTCGGGCGCACTGCCGGGGTTGCCGCGTGGATCTGGCAGATCATGGACGACTTGCAGGAAATCACCGATGCCGCAGAAAGCGAAGACAGCCAACTTGCCTGGTCTGCCGTGACCGATTTGCTGTTGATGCTCGGCATGGTACTGGCTCATCGGGCTGCCGCTCGCCATAAACCGGTCTCGCGATTAGCCGAGAAACTCGAGCCACCACCGGTCACACCGCCCATCAAGCCTGCGCAGAAAATCACGGTCACTCGCCTGCCCGACCTTAATCAACTGCCTCACGACCATGAGACGTCTTTGCACGCCGTCGCCACGCTGCCGCCTCTAGCGTTGGGCATCTTGCTGGATGAACTGGCCATTGCCGAACCCAAGGGAATGGCCGTCGCCTCCAGCGTGGCCGGCCCTCACCAGCACCTCAGTTCACTAAACGGAAAATGGTATGCGAAGGTCGGCCAGCGATGGTTCGAAGTCACCCTCAACGACAATAACGACGTGCAAATCATTGACTCACGCCAGTCCCCCACGCGCACCGGGCCGTTGCTGATCAAGAACGCCAGCGGCGAATGGTTTATCGATACACGGCTGAGGCTGCGGGGCGGGGGCAGGGAGAGGCAGCGGCTGGAACAGCAAAACAAAGTGCGTCTGGCTGAACTGAAACAGCAAATGACAGCGTTCGAAAGCCAGGTCAAAAGCCGGGAAACAGAACTCAAGGAAGCTGAAAAAAACGCGAAGGCAGCGAGCGCCACCGACACCCATCGCCGCTTGTACCTTGAAATGCTCGATGCGCAGATGTCATTCATCAGCGCCAACATTGAACAGATGAAAGCGTTCAATGCTCGCGAAGCCATTCCCAATTTCCGAAAAGCGATGATCAGCCGCCTGGATTTCCAGCTATCGCTGCTGGAGAAATGGTTCGACCACCAGCGCCCTGTTTTCGACAATCAAATGCGTCTCTCCCTCAATCTTCTCGACACACAACCAACGGAAAACACGCAGGCCGCCCGACAGACCTTTCAACACATGAGCGATCTGACCGAGGGCTACATCAACAAAATCGAATTCGCGCAATCGCGCTTCGAGCAACTGAACCTGCTCGGCAAAGAAGCCGTGGAAGTGATCCGCGACGTCAAGGCCAACATACCGACGTTCGATTTACAGGACCTCAAACTGTTCCAGATCACGCTGGCCCAGGAGTTGTGCCTCGCACCCTCGGTTGCGCTCACGCATGAAGCACGCCCGGCGCTGGAGAGCGTTGTCGAAAACGCAGCGCTCGCCATCCAGGCTTCACTGGATCTGGCCGCTGACGAAGACGTGTTGCGCTTGCCGGAGCGAATAGAGGGGCTCAGTGATCTGGTGGAGCAACTCACGGTCACCGATCAGCGCATCATCGATCTGCCCGGCGAGTTCCCCGGTCAGTTCCTGCAACCCTCGCTCGACCTGATGCGCCAACGCATCGACGCGTTTCATCAGCGCACTGTGAAGCACCTGGCGAACCTGCTGCGCGAGCGCCAGGCGCTCGAACCGCAACCAGGCTCTTCCCGTCTGCCGACCGCGCCCGCCAAACGCATCATCAAGACCCGTTACAACGGCACGGTGGTCGGCCAACTACGCGCCGATGCCGTGGCGGACGGATCAGAACTGGTCGACGTAACCTCGACGCTGACAGGCAAAGTCATCTCGACCTTTCATGAGAAAACCCCAGGAGTGTGGGTTGAACGAGTGGCCGCGAAACCGGTTTCCCCTGCCGTCGTCCAACCTGATTTGGGTACAAGCGTTGTTCAAGGTCAGGCAATGCTGGACGGGCTGGAGGCATTCATCCGTCGAACGGACGCCCATTCAAAAGGAGCGCGGCGAATTCCCGTGGAAATCGAGGAAATGTTCCATCAGCAGGCCCATCGACTGCAGGAGGCCGCCAAGGCAATCGACGAAGCGCTGATTTCCAGCAACGCCACCGATGACGGTCCGGGGTCTGCCGTGACACTGGTCAAGCATCTGAATGACGGAGCAACCCGCCTCTACAGCCAAGGACGCGCAACGCGAATCAGCATGACAAAACTGCAGCCGCCGACGGCAGAGCGGGTCCAGTGGCTGCAAAGCGAAGGTCAGGTCGATATCGTCAGAAACCCCGGCCGACGCTTGCTCAAAAGCCGTAAAAAAGACTACCTCGAGGAATATGAGGTCCGTGACCACACCGGCAAAAATGTTCTGTGGTATGCACACTTTCACTATGCGCAGCCCGCGTCGCCTGTCCAGACGTTCACGGCGGCGCATCTGAAAACCGTGCAGCAACGGCTGCTGGGCGGCGCATCCGAGGCGCGCAGTGCAAATGACGACCTGCACGCGATTGCGATCTATCGCAGCGAAATCAGCCCACAACTGGCGACTGCACTGTTTTTCGCGAAGGTGCTGCCGTCGGCCTCAAAATCGTAAGTCTTGCGTCGGGGTGAGCCGTGACTGCTTAACGCCGCCAGACCTTTTCCAGTCGTCCGAGTGCGGTGCTGATGGCCACCTCGGGCACGGCCGCGAAACCCAGGACCAGCCCGGCACGCTGGTCAACCGGTTTCTGCGAATCCGGCAACCAATAGCTGCTCAGCGCATTGATCTCGACATCGACGCTGGCGGCTTTTTCTATCAATTCGTACTCGCGCGCCTGTGAGTCGACCGCCACCGTCAGATGCAGCCCTGCCGCGACACTCGGCAGGCTGCCGATGCCGGGGATGTTCTGCGGCCAGCCCGCCAGCAACGTATTGCGTCGACTCAGGGCGGCACGGCGCATGCGGCGGATGTGCCGCTGGAAATGCCCGGCGGCCATGAACTCGGCCATCACCGCCTGGGTGCTGACTTCGGAATGCCGGACGTCCACCGCTCGACGTTGAGAAAACGCCTGCACCAGAGCCGGCGGCAACACCAGATAACCCAGGCGCAACGCCGGGAATGCAACTTTGCCAAAGGTCCCGACGTACAAGACCCGGCCCTGCCGATCGAGTGCCGCCAACGGCGCCAGGGGTGCGCCGCTGTAACGGTATTCGCCATCGTAGTCGTCCTCGACGATCCAGCCTTGGTTACGCTCCGCCCAAGCGAGTAATTCAAGTCGCCGCGCCAGGCTCATTACCACGCCGGTCGGGTATTGATGCGAAGGCGTGACATAGGCCAGTCGACAATCGCTGAGCCGGGCCAGTTCGGTGCAGTCGATGCCCTCGCCGTCCACCGCCACCCCATGCAATTTCGCCCCGGCCACGGCGAACGCATGACCTGCCGCCCGATACCCCGGATTTTCAATCGCCACCCCGTCGCCCGGCTCCACCAGCAGCTGTGCACAAAGGCTAATCCCCTGCTGTGCGCCGCTGGTGATCACTATTTGCTCAGCCGTGCACTGCATCCCCCGCGAACTGCGCAAATAAGCGGCGATCAGGCCGCGCAAGCGCGCATCGCCCGCCGGATCGCCATAACACAGCTGCTGCAAATCCGGTTTACGCCAGAAAGCCGCATTCAGCTTGGCCCACACCTCGAAGGGAAACAGGTCGAACGCCGGAACGCCCACCCGAAAAGCCCGAGGCGGACCGCTGGGCGGCGTGGCCAAATGGTTCTTTTCAACGCGCCCCAGCGCTCCGCTGTGGATAACTTTACTGGATGAAACCACAGGTAAATCCAGCCAATTTGTGGATAAGGCTGTGGGTAACCCTGTTGACAACCCTGTGGATACTTTTGTGGATAGTTTTTTCGTGGGCAACGCCGCTTGAGGCAATTGCGCGACGTAAGTCCCGTCCCCGACACGTCCCTCGATGAAGCCTTCTGCGTAGAGCTGATCGTAGGCGCGAACCACGCTGTTGCGGGAAATCGCCAACGCCGCCGCCAAGTCCCGGCTGGCCGGCAATCGAGTGCCACTGGCCAATCGCCCGTCGAGCACCCGCAGGCGCAAGGCCTGATAGAGCTGACGACTAAGCCCCTGACGGCGATCAAGTTCGATACCGGCGGGGTTGAACGATAGGGAAAGCGGCGCTTCGCTCATGGCAATGGACCTATGAAATTGGTCGTTAATGGCTCTTACAACAGACCAATAGCCTGCCTAGGATGGATGCATTCGCCAAGGAATTTTTCCATGTACAACCCCAGCGGCTTTGCCATCAAAGATTTGCATGAACTGCAGCAGCAGATACTCGACACGCGTCTTGCCGTGGTGATTACCCACGACGAGCAAGGCCTGCAAGCCAGTCACCTGCCGTTGCTGTTCAGCCCTGACCAAGGTCCGAATGGCACCCTGTACGGTCATTTCGCCCGGGCCAACCCGCACTGGAAGGCACTGCAAAACGGTGCCGAAGCGCTGGTCATTTTCGCCGGTGCCGACGCGTACATCAGCCCGGGCTTTTATCCGAGCAAAGCCGAGCACGGCAAAGTCGTACCGACCTGGAACTACGTCGCCGTACACGCTTACGGCACCGCAGAGGTTTTCACCGACGCCGACCGCCTGCTCAACCTGGTCAGTACGTTGACCGATCGCCATGAAGCCGGTCGCGACCAACCATGGAAGGTTGCCGATGCACCCGCCGACTACATCGACGGCATGCTCAAGGCCATCGTCGGGTTTGCCCTGCCGATCCAGCGCCTGGAAGGCAAACGCAAACTCAGCCAGAACCGCAGCACCGCAGACATCGCCGGTGTGCGCGAGGGGCTCGCCGCCAGCCCCAACGTGCACGACCAGGCCCTCGCCCACTTGATGCGCTAAGGATTGAACATGAGTCAGATTGAAATCCGCCAGGTCACCGCTGCTGATCACACTGCGTGGCTGCCGTTGTGGCAAGCCTACCTGCGCTTCTACAACACCGAACTGCCTGAGGCGGTCACGGACAGCACATGGCAACGCCTGCTCGACTCGAATGAACCGACTCATTCGGCATTGGCGTGGAGCGATGGCAAAGCGGTCGGCATGGTGAACTTCATCTACCATCGGTCGAACTGGAGCATCGAAAACTCCTGCTACCTGCAAGACCTGTTGGTAACACCCGAAACCCGCGGCACCGGCGTCGGCCGAAAACTGATCGAATTTGTCTACGCGACCGCCAAAGCGGACGGCTGCTGCAAGGTCCACTGGTTGACCCACGAAACCAACGCCACCGCGATCCAGCTCTACGAGCGCATCGCCGAGCGCCCTGGTTTCATCCAGTTCCGCAAAGCCCTTTAAGGTTCAAGGAGAACGACATGACGACTTCACTCGCAGACTGGAAAGGCGTCCCGGCGCCAACGGTGCAAACCATCGAAGGGCGCTTCATCCGCCTGGAAAAACTCGACCCGGCACGCCATGGCGACGGTTTGTTCAAAGCCCTGCAAGGCCCCGGTGCCGACCCGAAACTCTGGGATTATTTGCCTTACGGTCCTTTCCCGGAGCGCAGCGTTTTCAACGACTGGCTGAACAATCACGCGGCCAACAGCGACCCGTATTTCTTCAGCGTGATCGACCGTGCCAGCGGCGATGTGCAAGGCATTCTCAGCTTGATGTCGATCGTTCCGTCTCAGGGCCGTATTGAAATCGGCCACGTCACCTTCGGTGCGCCGATGCAGCGTTCGCCGAAAAGTACCGAGGCTGTGTATCTGCTGGCCAAAGAGTCGTTCGCGCTGGGCTACCGGCGTCTGGAGTGGAAATGCAACAACGGCAACGCTCGCTCCAAGTACGCGGCTGAGCGCTTGGGGTTCAGTTTTGAAGGGGTGTTCCGCCAGCACATGGTGGTGAAGGGGCAGAACCGGGATACGGCCTGGTATTCGATTCTGGATTCGGAATGGCCGGTGGTTGGGGCGGGGTTTGAGCGGTGGTTGAGTGATGAGAATCAGACGGGGTCGGGGCAGGTGAAAACTCTGGCTGAGTGTCGCGGGTAAATCAGCGGCGCCTGGACGGACGCCTTCGCGGGCAAGCCTCGCTCCTACGGGATCATACGAACCTGTAGGAGCGAGGCTTGCCCGCGAATGGCATCACACCAATTTCTGGGCAAGCACCGCAATATGCTCCGGCCCAATCCCGCAGCACCCACCCAAATGGCTGGCACCGCGCTCTTTCCAGTCCGCCGCCCAATGCAGGTAGCCCGGCGGGTCCAGATCGTCGCGCAACGGGTCCAGACCATCATTGGCTGTCGCCTCTTTCGGTTGCGGCGGGAAGGCATTGGCGTACGCGCCGATGTGAATCTTCACCCCCAGACGCTCGAACGTTGCCCGCGCCGCATCAATCGCCGCACCGATCACTTCCGGCTGGCTGCAGTTGAACAGCAACGTCTCGACGCCCAGCTGCGCAGCCACCGCAGCGGCTTCGGCCACAGGTTCGCCGGAACGCAAACGCGGGACTTCGTCCGTGTCCTCATCCTTCAGGGTAAACGACAGCCAGAACGGCTTGCCGTCCTTCGGCAGACCGGCGTGAATCGCTCGCGCTTCCACGATGGAGCTTTGGGTTTCAGCCAGCCACAGGTCGACATGCGGGGCCAGCCCCTCGACCAGCGGCGCGAGCAATTCCGTCACCCGAGTCGCGTCGAACAAATCCGGCCGATAGGAACCGAACAACGGCGGCAATGAACCCGCCACACGCACCGGTTTGCCCGCAGCGTCCACCGCACGCCTGGCCAACTCCCCGGCCAACGCCGCGAGGGCTCGACCCTCAGCCGCAAAACGTTCTTCGCCAATGTGAAAAGGCACCACCGCATAGCTGTTGCTGGTGATCACGTTCGCGCCGCTTTCGATATAAGCCGCGTGCACCGCCTCGACGGCCTGCGGCGCTTCGCTCAAGGCCAGCGCCGACCATTCCGGCTGTCTGAACGGCGCACCGCGGCGCTGCAACTCACGACCCATGCCGCCATCCAGAATCACTGTGCTTGCTGCGCTCATATGCTTTTCACTCATATGCTTATGAAAATAACTCACTACCAGAGTCGTTCTTATAACTATTTAATACGCACCATCCGGTTAATAACAACCATTTTTTTTTAGGGCTCGACTGTGAAACTTCAACCACTACTGGCCCTGGGCCTGACGATTCTGGCTGCCTCCACCCAAGCCTTCGGCGGCGCCACGCTGGACCGCATCGAGCAAAAGAAAGAACTGGTCGGCGTGCTGATGGAAAGCTATCCGCCCTTCTCGTTCCTCAATGACCAGAACCAGCTCGACGGCTTCGACGTTGATGTGGCCAAAGCCGTGGCCAATAAACTCGGGGTCAAATTGCGCCTCGAAACACCTTCCTGGGACGTGATCGCTGCCGGCCGCTGGAGCGGGCGCTACGACATTTGCATCTGCTCCATGACCCCGAGCAAGGCCCGCGCCGAAGTCTTTGATTTCCCGGTCGAGTACTACGCCTCACCCGCGGTGATCGTGGTCAACGCCAAGGACGACAGCATCCACAACGCCAAGGACCTGAGCGGCAAGAAAGTCGGCCTCACCAGTGCTTCCAGCTACGAAAGCTACCTGAACAAAAACCTGGTGATCGAAGGCGCCGAAGACACGCAGTTGCAGTACCCGTTTGAAAACGTGCAGATCGCCCCGTACGACACCGACAACGTGGCGTTCCAGGACCTGGGGCTGGGCGCTGGCGTGCGACTGGATGCGGTCCTCACCAACCTGGTCACCGCGCAGCCGCGCCTGACCGAAGACAAACGCTTCAAGCTTGCCGGCGAACCGCTGTACTCGGAGCCAAACTCGGTGGCCATCGAAAAAGGCGATGCACAGTGGGACGCCAAGGTGCGTGACGTCTTCGCGCAACTGAAACAGGACGGCACCCTGAGCAAACTCTCGCAAAAATGGATCGGCGCCGACATCAGCAAATGACTTCCTTTCCCAACCCACCTCAGCCGCCACAACCGGTGGCTGAGTCCCGGCTGCAACGGATCTTCGGTTTTCGCACGCGGCTGTACCTGACCTGGGCGGCAATGCTGGGTCTGTTCGCCAGTTTCTTCCTGAGCTTCGACCTGAAGTTCTCGATCATCCTCGACAAGCTGCCCAACCTGATCGGCCTGCACCTGGCGCCGAACGGCTTTCTGCAAGGCGCGGCGCTGACCCTGTTTTTGTGCCTGTGCTCAATCGTCGCGTCGTCGCTGCTGGGCTTCATCACCGCCCTCGCACGGCTGTCGAAAAGCGCCGTGGCCTTCGGGATTGCGAGTTTCTACGCCTCGTTCTTTCGCGGCACTCCGCTGCTGATCCAGATCCTGCTGATCTACCTCGGCCTGCCGCAACTCGGCATCGTGCCGGGCGCCGTCGTCGCCGGCATCATCGCCCTGTCGCTGAACTACGGCGCGTACCTGAGCGAAATCTTCCGCGCCGGCATCCTCGGCGTCCCCCACGGCCAGCGTGAAGCCTCGCTGGCACTGGGCATGCGCGAAACCGTGATCTTCTGGCGCGTCACCCTGCCGCAAGCCATGCGCACCATCATCCCGCCGACCACCAACCAATTCATCTCGATGCTCAAAGACTCGTCACTGATCTCGGTGATGGGTGTTTGGGAGGTGATGTTTCTGGCGCAGTCGTATGGGCGCTCGAGCTATCGCTACATCGAGATGCTGACGACGGCGGCGGTGATTTACTGGGTGATGTCGATTGGGTTGGAGCTGATTCAGGCGCGGATGGAGCGGCATTATGGGAAGGCGTATTTGAGTCGTAGTTAGCGAAGGACTGCAGCTTTCGAACCTGCGCAACCCTTGTAGGAGCCGGCTTGCCGGCGATGGCGATCTCAAGGACGCCATCGCCGGCAAGCCGGGCTCCTACAAGTACCTCCAGAGCAATGAATCGAGGCGTCACAGCCTTTGGCTCAACGCGATGAGCTGTGGGTAGACGAGTTTCCAAGTCGTAACAAACAGACCAGTCCTGAAATGCTGTAGGCAAAAACGCTCGCTCATGAAGGCCACTGCGCGATTAGACTTCAGGGTTAAATATTAGCTACAACCGAATGTCCAAGACCCTGCAAAAATGCCGGAAACGCCCGGCATTCAAGGCCAGGGCCTGCCTCCTAAAGTTCGACCTCCTGAAAAACGAGGTCGTACTCAATGCCCAAGCCTTACCCTCATCGCCCGCACCGAATCGCGTTGGCGGTCGCCCTCACACTCGGCAGCATCGAGTTGTCCATGGCTCAGCAAGCAGAGCTCGATACCGTCATCGAAGCCCCCGCCAAGAAGGCTCGTGCAACGCCTTGGCCTAAAAGAGATGACCTTCTGGCGATCAAAAATTTCATTGGCCCTATGTCGCATGCCGCCAACGCCGCTGCGCCTGAGCCGATAGAATCGTCCATTCCGGTGGTATCCGCACCACCGGCTCCAGAACCTGTGGATCTTTACGCAGACCTCTACGAGTTTCCCGAAACTCTCAACGATTCACTCTTACCAAACCTGCCCGAAAAAGTCGCAGAGCGCATCGCCGCCGAACCGGCCATCAATGACCTGTTAACGACCGGGAAATTGATCCCTGCGACGGAACAGCATAATCAGGCCCACAAGACACCTGACACACCTTCCGAACCGGTAAACGACGACGTCCCGCTCACGTTCGAGGACTTTGCAAAAGCCGACACAACCAAGCGCACTACTGCGTCAGGGCGGTACACAAGCATCGACGGCGTCTCACTGTCGCTAGGGGACGCAAATGACCTGTTGATAATCAACAAGGGCGCCAGCTTTTCAGGGGAAATACAGGGCGGCGACGGGGTGAACGGCATACTCCTGGACTCCCCCGAAGGTGGCGTACTCGGCCAGACCCGTAACTTCCTTGGGTTGCGAGTTGCCCGAGGTGCCTGGTCCTTGACCGGCAAAGGTGACTTTGACGTAGGAGCAGAAGTGTTGAACGGTGCGAAGCTGTTCAACATGGGCAGTATCGCGGGTGATGTCGACGTTTTCGAGGGTGGCACCTACGGTGGGCACGGTGAAGTTCGCGACTTGTTCGTAGGGGGCACGTTAATGGTCACTGAGGCGCTGGGGGCGCCACACGTCAAAGGAGACCTGATCCTTACGCGAAACGCCACGCTGTCTTACGCAGTAACCGCTGCCGGTCAAATGCCAACCCTTGTGGTCGACGGTGTTGCGGACCTTTGGAACGCCTCTCTGAATGTCGCTGCACTGCCGGGCAGCTATTCAACCAGCAACGTATACACCCTGCTCCGAGCCAGCAAAGTGGACGGTGAATTCGATCGTGTCACCAGTAATCTGGCGTACCTGACTCCAAAACTATTCCAGTCCGAAACCGAGGTGATGCTGCAATACACTCGCAACGAATTGCCACTGGATGACTTCGCCCTCGACAACAACAGTGAGAACTTTGCCCTGAGTGTTGTGGAGCCTGCCGCCTCGGCAAATGCCGCCATTACTGCCCTGCTCGGTTCGACCGTGGATACTGCGGCCAATGCCCTCGATCAACTCGCTGGTTACAGCACCGCCAATCTCGCCAAGATAACGCTGAACAGCGACGCTCCGGTGAGCGCCAGCATGCTTTCGGCCATGCGTCAGTTGGATGACGCCTATAGCAAACCCGGCAGGCGAAGCAGCTCACCTCGCCTGGCTGCCGGTAGCGAAAACGAAGGCAGAGTCTGGCTGCAAGCACTGGGGCACGGTGGAAAAGTGGATCGTGATTTTGACGCTCTGCAACATTCCACCAAGGGTCTGGTAATGGGCGCTGATTGGAGAGTTGATGAGGAATGGCGCCTGGGTGTGATCGGCGGCAAATCCGACACTCGCCTGGATAGCCGCACACTCGATGGTCGCCTCGATAGCTGGCATTTGGGGGCCTATGCACTGCGCCGGAATGGACCGATGTCGCTTCGTATGGGGCTCTCCCATAACAGCCACGATGGCAGCACCAAACGTCGAGTAGCCTTCAACGGATTCAGCGACAACCCCAAAGGTCGATACGACGCCAATACGCAGCAAGCCTTTGCGGAAGTGGGTTACAACGTGGGTCGCGACGTCTATACCATCGAGCCGTTCGCCAGCCTCGGCTATCAGCGCTATCAACGCGACGGCTATACGGAAAAAGGTGGGGACGCGACCCTGAAAGTCTTGGGACAAACACGGAACAACGTCAACAGCACCTTCGGTCTGCGCGTGGCGAAGCTCAACACGCTGAACAACGGAATCAAGTTGACCCCACATCTGAGCGCTGGCTGGAAACATACCTATGGAGAGGTCTTAAGCCACACCCGGCAAAAACTGGCGACCGGAGGCACGCGTTTCACCGTGGAAGGTGCGCCGCTGGATCGCAACAGCGTGATGCTCGATGCCGGGCTCGACCTGTCGCTTTCGGCGCGGCATACGCTGGGCGTTGGCGTCACCGGGGAGATCGGCACCGACAGCCGAAATCATGGCATCACGGGCCAATGGCGAATGACCTTCTAAACCCCATAAATACCGGGCGAAAAAAAAGGGGAGCACATGCCCCCCCGAGGTTTAAAGCGTTGTATCGAGGCTGTTAACTCAGCCTTCGATCTCGATCAGGATTTCGCCCGGGTTGACCCGGTCGCCCTTGGCCACGTGGATGGCGGTGACTTTGCCGGCGATGGCCGCCTGCACTTCGGTTTCCATCTTCATCGCTTCGGTGATCAGCACGGCCTGGCCGGCTTTCACAACGTCGCCTTCCTTGACCAGCACGTCGACGATGTTGCCCGGCATGGTGGTGCTGACGTGGCCCGGTGCCGTGGCTTGTTTGCGCTTGCTGCTGCCGCCGCTGACGAATTCGTTGAGTGGTTCGAACACCACTTCTTCCGGCATGCCGTCGATGGACAGGTAGAAGTGACGCTTGCCTTCAGCCTTGACGCCGACACCGGTGATGTCGACGCGGTAGGTTTCGCCGTGGACGTCGATGACGAACTCGGTCGGCACGCCTTCGCCGCCGGCAGAGGCTACGCCGCCCGCTTCCGGAATCGGCAACAGCACTTCTGGAGTGAGGGTGCCGGCAGCGCGTTCCTCGAGGAATTTGCGACCGATGTCCGGGAACATCGCGTAGGTCAGCACGTCTTCTTCAGACTTGGCCACGGCGCCGATTTCGGCACGCAGCTTGGTCATTTCCGGCTTGAGCAGGTCAGCCGGACGAACGTCGATCACTTCTTCGCTGCCGATGGCCTGGCGACGCAGTTTTTCGTTTACGGTGCCTGGCGCCTTGCCGTAGCCGCCTTGCAGGTAGAGCTTCACTTCGTTGGTGATGGTTTTGTAGCGCTCGCCGGCCAGCACGTTGAAGAACGCCTGGGTGCCAACGATCTGCGAGGTCGGGGTTACCAGCGGCGGGAAACCGAGGTCTTCACGAACGCGCGGGATTTCGGCCAGCACTTCGCTCATGCGGTTCAGCGCGCCCTGCTCTTTGAGCTGGTTGGCCAGGTTGGAGATCATGCCGCCCGGTACCTGGTTGACTTGCACGCGGGTGTCGACGGCGGTGAATTCGCTTTCGAACTGGTGGTACTTCTTGCGCACGGCGTAGAAGTACAGGCCGATCTCTTGCAGCAGTTCCAGGTTCAAGCCAGTGTCGAATTCGCTGCCTTTAAGGGCGGCGACCATCGACTCGGTGCCAGGGTGGCTGGTGCCCCAGGCGAAGCTGGAGATCGCGGTGTCGATGTGGTCGGCACCGTTTTCGATGGCCTTCATCTGGCACATCGCAGCCAGGCCAGCGGTGTCGTGCGAGTGAATGAACACAGGCAGCGACTGCTCGGCTTTCAGTGCCTTGACCAGTTCGCCTGTGGCATATGGGGTCAGCAGGCCGGCCATGTCCTTGATTGCCACCGAATCGCAACCCATGGCTTCCATTTGCTTGGCCTGGTTCACGAATGCCTCGATGGTGTGCACCGGGCTGGTGGTGTAGGCGATGGTGCCTTGGGCGTGTTTGCCCGCCGCTTTCACCGCTTCGATGGCCACGCGCAGGTTACGCACGTCGTTCATGGCGTCGAAGATGCGGAACACGTCGATGCCGTTGACCGCCGCCTTGGCAACGAAGGCCTTGACCACGTCGTCGCTGTAATGGCGGTAGCCCAGCAGGTTCTGGCCACGCAGCAGCATTTGCAAACGGGTGTTAGGCAACGCCGCGCGCAGTTGGCGCAGACGCTCCCACGGGTCTTCTTTGAGGAAGCGTACGCAGGCGTCGAACGTCGCGCCGCCCCAGCACTCCAGCGACCAGTAGCCGACTTTGTCGAGCTTGTCGCAGATCGGCAGCATGTCTTCGGTGCGCATGCGGGTGGCGAGCAGCGATTGGTGGGCGTCGCGCAGGATTGTGTCGGTAACGTGGATTTGCTTGCTCATTGTTCTATTCCTCACAGGCCTGCGTGGGCGGCGATGGCGGCGGCGATGGCCAGGGCCAGCTCTTCGGGTTTGCGCTTGATCGAGTAATTGGTCAGTTCAGGGTGGCTTTCAACGAAGCTGGTATTGAACTGGCCGCTACGGAATTCCGGGTTACGCAGGATTTCCTGGTAGTACGCGGCGGTGGTCTTGACCCCTTGCAGACGCATGTCGTCGAGGGCGCGCAAGCCACGGTCCATCGCCTCTTCCCAGGTCAGCGCCCACACCACCAGTTTCAGACACATGGAGTCGTAGAACGGCGGAATGGTGTAGCCGGTGTAGATCGCCGTATCGGTACGCACGCCAGGACCGCCGGGTGCGTAGTAACGGGTGATCTTGCCGAAGCTCGGCAGGAAGTTGTTTTTCGGGTCTTCGGCGTTGATCCGGAATTGCAGCGCGAAACCGCGGTGCTGGATGTCTTCCTGTTTCACCGAAAGCGGCAGGCCGGACGCGATGCGGATCTGCTCACGCACGATGTCGATGCCGGTGATTTCTTCGGTGATGGTGTGTTCAACCTGCACCCGGGTGTTCATCTCCATGAAGTACACCTCGCCCTCGGCGAGCAGGAACTCCACGGTGCCGGCGTTCTCGTAACCCACTGCCTTGGCTGCGCGCACCGACAGGTCGCCGATGTAGGCGCGCTGTTCCGGGGTCAGTTGCGGGCTTGGCGCGATCTCGATGAGCTTCTGGTTGCGGCGCTGGATCGAGCAGTCACGTTCGAACAGGTGCACCACATTGCCAAAGCTGTCGCCGAGGATCTGCGCTTCGATGTGTTTCGGGTTGACGATGCATTTTTCCAGGAACACTTCCGCCGAACCGAAGGCCTTGGTGGCTTCAGAAATGACTCGAGGGAATGCTTGTTCAAGTTCTTCTCGGCTGTCGCAGCGACGGATACCACGGCCACCACCACCAGAAGTCGCCTTGAGCATCACCGGATATCCGATGCGGTCGCCTTCGACCAAGGCTTCGGCGATGTCCGCGACGTTGCCCTCGGTACCCGGGGTGACGGGTACGCCAGCCTTGATCATGCTGCGACGGGCTTCAGTCTTGTCGCCCATGCGGCGAATCACTTCAGCCGATGGACCGATGAACTTGATGCCGCGTTCTGCGCAGATATCTGCCAGCTCAGCGTTTTCCGAGAGGAAACCGTAGCCGGGATGCAACGCATCACAACCGGTTTCTACTGCCAGATTCACCAGCTTGCGCGCATTCAGGTAACCGGCCAGTGGCTCGGCACCGATGCTGTGGGCTTCATCCGCACGCTTCACATGCAAGGCATGGCGGTCGGCGTCGGAATAGATCGCAACCGAGCGAATGCCCATCTCGGCGCAGGCTCGCACGATTCGTACGGCAATCTCACCACGGTTGGCGATCAGGATCTTTGTTATCACTTGGAGTTTCCCTTGAGCCGGTGGTACCCACGACCTGCTAGACCAGGTCGACGCGTGACCAAATGTTTCAATTCAGTCGCAGGCCCACACTAGCCCCCGCAAGGGATTAACAAAAATGATTAATTATTGGGTCAGGCATAAGTAAAGACTTATAGTTGATGTATCAGCCTGCGGCAGGAGCTTTCAGATAATGCGTAAGTCATTGATGCGTATGACATTGCGTCAATTGCAGATCTTCAATGAGGTCTGTGATTTACGGTCTTACAGCCGTGCGGCGGACGAAATGTCGCTCACACAACCTGCCGTGAGCCTGCAGATTCGTCAACTTGAGGAGCTGATTGGTCAGCCTTTGTTCGATTACGTCGGCAAAAAACTCTACATGACCGAAGCGGCTGAAGCGCTTCAGCGGGCCAGCCGGGATATTTTCGGGCGCCTGGAAAACCTCGACATGCAGCTGTCGGACATGCAGGGATCACTGCAGGGGCAACTGAAACTGGCGGTGGAATCCAGCGCCAAGTATTTCGTGCCGCACCTGTTTGCCGCGTTCAAGCGCCAGCATCCGGAAGTGAATCTGCAACTGACCGTGGTCAACCGTGGGCAAGTGATCCGCCGTCTCTCCGACAACCGCGACGACCTGGTGATCATGTCCATGGTGCCGCAGGACATGGGGCTGGAGTTCCTGCCGTTCCTCAACAATCCGATCGTGGCCGTGGCGCCGCCGGATCATCCGCTGTGCCATATGGGACCGTTGCGCTTGCAGGACCTCGAACCCTACACGCTGCTACTGCGCGAACCCGGCTCGGGGACGCGACTGGCGTGCGAAGAGTATTTCAAAGAGAAGCGCGTGCATTTCAACCAGACCCAAGAGGTCGCATCGGCCGAAGCTCAGCGTGAATGTGTACTGGCGGGTCTGGGCGTCGCGCTGTTGACGCGCCACGCCCTGAACCTGGAGTTGGCGACCGGCGGACTGATCGAGTTACCGGTCGAAGAACTGCCACTGTTTCGCAGCTGGTGCCTGGTGCAGGCCAAGGCCAAACGGCTGTCGCCGGTGGCTCACGCATTCCTTGCGTTTATCCGCAGCGAACGGGTGCAGATCAGCGCCCTGGTTGAGCGTTTCGACGGGAAGTTGCGGGAGCTGCCTGCCAGTAGTTGAGTTCCAGCTCGGGAAAATCACCGATCTCGGCCAGCAACTGGCGGCGTTCGCAGCGATCTTCGATAGCGCGGCGAAATTCCATGCGGCGCTGGTCTTCTTGCTGACGACGGGTTTTGACGGCGCTGTTGCGTTCTTCGTAGGGCTGGGCCATTTCGAGTCTCCCAAGGCGATTACGGGAGTTACAGGATGGGCGCGAGGGATGACGGTTTGGCGGCTTGCGCGTTACAGGCAGATGAAAGTTGTCATGTTTGAGGACGCCTTCGCGGGCAAGCCTCGCTCCTACAGGTTTGCATTGTTTGTAGGAGCGAGGCTTGCCCGCGAAGACGCCCTCAAGACGAATCAGTCGTCCAGGGCTTTCACCGATTTGGGCGACAACCGCAAGCTGCGCAGGCTGCGCTTGACGCTCTTGAGGTGGTTGACCAGGCTCGGCCCGCGCGCCATGGCTACGCCCATCGCCAACACGTCGATCACCACCAAATGGGCGATGCGCGAGGTCAGCGGTGTATAGATTTCGGTGTCTTCATGCACGTCGATGGCCAGGTTGACGGTCGACAGCTCGGCCAACGGTGTCTGGCTCGGACACAAGGTGATAAGCGAGGCACCGCTTTCACGCACCAGATTCGCGGTAATCAACAGATCCTTGGAACGCCCGGACTGGGAAATGCAGATCGCCACGTCAGTCGGCTTCAAGGTGACCGCCGACATCGCCTGCATGTGCGGGTCGGAATACGCGGCTGCCGTCAGCAGCAACCGGAAGAATTTGTGCTGGGCATCCGCCGCCACCGCACCTGACGCGCCAAAGCCATAAAACTCGACACGCTGGGCCTGGGACATCAGCGATACCGCTCGCTGCAACTCCACCGGGTCGAGCTTCTCGCGAACCTCCATCAGGGTGTGCAGGGTCGTGTCGAAAATCTTCAGGCTGTAGTCGGCGACCGAATCGTCTTCATGGATCGCGAACTGGCCGAAGCTCGCACCGGCCGCCAGGCTTTGCGCCAGCTTCAGTTTCAGATCCTGAAACCCGGAACAACCGATGGCGCGGCAGAACCGCACGATGGTCGGCTCGCTGATGCCCACGCTGTGGGCCAGGTCGGCCATGGAGCTGTGCATCACCGCCGCCGGGTCAAGCAGCACGTGGTCGGCGACCTTGAGCTCCGACTTGCGTAACAGGTGGCGTGACTGGGCGATGTGTTGCAGCAGATTCAAGGGGCTGGACTCTTTGTTATTGGCAGGCGCCGGGGATGTAGCAAGCTTGTAGTTATACTACATGAATTGGCTTTTTGCCTGCTCATTGCGCAACCGAATCCCTCGTTTTCAGGCGTGCGCGCTTCATGTAGCACTCATTATCAGAGCCGCAGCGCAACCGAAGCACACCCTTAGGCTAACAACCCTCCCTGATCGACTCACTCAAAGTAGCAGGGTCTTAGTTGCTACAAGTGCAAAAAACAAAACACTCAAACTTACAAATGCAAATAACAACCCTCTTCCAAAAACAACTTCACCTAGTTACCTTGATCGTGCAGGAAGCAATCAAACCTAATTAAAGGAGTTACACACTATGAGCATTAAAACCAAAGACTGGACCGCACAAATTGACCGTATGCCTGGCGCAGCTTCTTTCCGCGCTTTCGGCACCGTAACCGTTGCACACACAGGCATTACCCCCAAGCTGGTAATGACCGATCTTCAGGATAAATCCTTTGATCTGCGACTGGAGTTGATTCTTGAAAACTCCAACGAAATTTCGCTGCAAGTTGAAACAGACAAAGTTGTCGAATATAAAGCACTGGGGGACTCTAATGTTTCCGGCGTGAGCATCTTTTATAAAGGTGAAAAAATTCACCACATCGATAAAGTTCTGATTACAAACTAAGCCTATAAACACCTTCCCGTCATTTTAGTGGCGGGAAGGTGTGATTGTGCGACACACCTTCAGTAGGCGGATTGCGCTCGCAGAAGGTCCGCCAACCCACCCGCTTCTATCGGGCGACTGATCAAATACCCCTGCACTTCATCGCAGCGCTCAGCCTGCAAAAACTCAAGCTGCTCCGACCGCTCCACGCCTTCAGCCACCACCTTCAACGACAACCCGTGGGCCATCGCAATGATCGCCCGGGTGATCGCCGCATCCACGCTCCCCTCCCCCAGGCCGCGAATGAATGCCTGATCAATCTTCACGTAATCCACCGGAATGCGCTTGAGGTAGCTCAGGGACGAATAGCCGGTGCCGAAATCGTCGATGGCCAGCTTCACCCCAAGATCACGTAGCTGCTGGAACGTCGCGATGATGTGCTCAACGCTGTCCAGCAACTGGCTTTCGGTAAGCTCCAGTTCGAGGTAGTGCGGCGCCAGCCCGGTTTCTTCCAATACCTGACGCACCAGGCTGACCAGCTTGCCCTGGCGCAATTGATGCACCGACAAATTGACCGATACCCGGATCGGCTCCAGCCCCTGACGTTGCCATTCGCAGGCTTGCCAGCACGCCTGACGCAACACGAACTCGCCGATCGGGCCGATCAGCCCGGTTTCCTCGGCCAGGCCGATGAAGTCCGACGGAGGCACGCGACCCATGGTCGGGTGATCCCAGCGCACCAATGCCTCGGCGGCATTCAGCCGGCCTGTGGCGAGGCAAAGCTTGGGTTGGTAAAACACTTTAAGTTGATTTTCTTCGATGGCTTTACGCAGCTGGTTTTCCAGCTGCAAGCGCTCAAGCGTGCTGGCTTGCAGACTGTCGGTGTAGAACTGGAAATTGTTGCCGCCCAAGTGTTTGGCATGTTGCATGGCCATGTTCGACTGACTCACCAGCGCGGAGATTTCCCGTGCGTTGTCCGGCAACATGCTGATGCCCATGGACGCGCTGACCACCAGCTCGTGCCCCTCGACGGTCACCGGCAAACGCAGCTTGGCCGACAGGCGAGTCGCCACCCGCGCCAGGCTCGAAAGGTTGCCGTAAGCGTCGAACAGCACGGCGAACTCATCGCCGGACAATCGGGCGATGGTGTCTGCTTCCGGCAGTGCGTTGACCAGCCGCCGGGCCATTTTCTGCAACAACTGATCGGCGATTTCATGGCCAAGGCTGTCGTTGAGCAACTTGAAGCGATCAAGATTGATGTGCAACAACGCCAGACTGCGCCCGCCCTGGCGCACGCGCTGATGGGCTTCACGCAACCTTTCGCGGAACAATGAACGGTTGGCCAGGCCAGTCAGTTCATCGTAGTGAGTCAGGTAACGCATGCGCTCTTCGGATTCGCGCCGCGCCGAGAGATCGGCGAAGAAGCCGACGATATGGCTGACATTTCCCCGCGTATCGCGTACGGCGTTCAATTGCAGCCATTGCGGATACAGCTCGCCGTTCTTGCGCGTTTCCACCAGCTCGCCCTGCCAGCTGCCGTGTTGCTCCAGCGCCTGATGAATCGCCCCGTAGTGGCGACGGGCATCGCGACTGCACGGCAGCTCCACGACGTTGCGCCCGAGCATGTCGTCGATGTCGTAGCCCGTTAAGCGGCTGAACGCCTGGTTTACCGCGATGAGTGCGTAATTCGGATCGAAAATCATGATGCCTTCGCTGGCGGCCTCGAACACCGTCGCCGCCAGTTGCTGCTGGGCTTCCAGCATCTTGCTGGCGCTGATGTCGCGGCGGGTGCCGACCATGCGGATCACCCGACCGCCGTCACTGCGCTCCACCGCTCGACCGCGGTCCTCGATCCAGACCCAATGACCATCGCCATGGCGCACGCGGTATTCGATCTGATAGTCCTCGCTGCGGCCCTTCAGGTGCTCGACCAGTGCGCGCCTCAGCGACGGCAAGTCCTCGGGATGCAGGCGCGGCTTGAGGTGACGCAGCATGGCCGTCACGAATTCCGGCTCCAGGCCGAACAACTCTTGAATATGAGTGTGATGGACTTCGTCGGTTTGCAGGTTCCAGTCCCACAGCCCCAGTTCACTGGCCTTCAAGGCCAGCGCCAGGCGCGCCTCGCTTTTGCTCAGGGCCTGGTTGGCAGCATCCAGCTCCAGGCTGCGCTGGGCGACGCGGCTTTCCAGCCCAATCTGAATTTCTCGCAACTCGTCTTCGGCACGACGGCGCTGATCGATTTCTTTGGCAAGATCATGGTTCAACTGGTCGCTGCGGCTCTGGGCCTGCTGCAAATGCTCGATCAATGCCTGATTCTGGAAGCGGCGCAACAACCCGCGATCAATCAGCCGATTGACCTGCCAGGCGACCACGCTCAACGCTCCCAGCAAAATCAGGCCGAACCAGCCCCAGCCCTGCTCCTGCTCGTCACCGCCCCAGAACAGGTAGGCGATGGCCGGTAACAGGCACGGCAAGGTGAAGGACAGGAAGGCTGGCAGGCTGACGGCATAAGCGACGCTGGCCGAGAGGGCTGCCGCGCCGATCAGGCCGAACACCCAGGCTTGCTGGATGAAATTGTCGGCGGGCACCAGGGCAATGCCGGCGCCGGCCAGGGTCAGGCCGGTCATGGCCGAACCGAGCAAAAACATGCGACGCCAGACCGGATGGGCCTGGCGATTGGGAATGGCCGAATCGAAAGCGGCGACCTGAATCACCCGCAGCGCCACCAGCGACAATAGCCACACCAGCCAGACGCTGACCAGGAAGTAGCGCTGCGGACTCCAGAGCAATCCCGCACACACCAGGCCATTGATCAGCATGAACAGCGTCGGCAGCAACGAGCCTTGATAAAGCAGGCGCGTGCGCTCGACCGCCATTTCCATGGCGTACTGTTTGCGGATAACCCGGGGCTCCACAGTGGGGCCCGACAGGTCGGAGCTGAGGGTCATAGGCAATGTTCTTGTTCTTATAATGATGAGCATGAGCCCGAAACGTGGACGGAGCATACACAAGCCAATGCCCTTACCAAACTGCTCCAGATCATAATTTCTGCAAAAGCCCGGAGCCCTTTTACCCCCTGGAAACGCTGGAAGCGAGCCCCGCCAACGCCTGCAGCCAGTGACCGACCGGTCGTCCTTCGCGTATCTTTCATCGGCTAAAGCAAAGCGGGGTTTGCCCGGTGTGGCGCCGCCCCCTAGAATGCCCCGATGCGCGATGATCTCTCCCTTCTGCTGAACTCCCTCAACGATGCCCAACGCCAGGCCGTAGCAGCCTCCGTGGGTCGTCAGTTGGTCCTGGCCGGTGCTGGTTCCGGTAAAACCCGAGTGCTGGTGCACCGTATCGCCTGGTTGATCCAGGTCGAAAACGCCTCGCCCCACTCAATCCTGTCGGTGACCTTCACCAACAAGGCCGCTGCCGAGATGCGTCATCGCATCGAGCAGTTGATGGGTATTAACCCGGCCGGCATGTGGGTCGGCACTTTCCACGGCCTGGCGCACCGCTTGCTGCGGGCGCACTGGCAGGAAGCCGGCCTGAGCCAGACCTTCCAGATTCTCGACAGCGACGACCAGCAACGCCTGGTCAAACGCGTTATTCGCGAATTGGGTCTGGACGAGCAACGCTGGCCGGCCCGTCAGGCGCAGTGGTTCATCAACGGGCAGAAAGACGAAGGTCTGCGTCCGCAACACATTCAAGCCAGCGGCGACCTGTTCCTGGCCACCATGCGCAGCATTTATGAGGCCTACGAGGCCGCGTGCCTGCGCGCTGGCGTGATCGATTTCTCCGAATTACTGCTGCGAGCCCTCGACTTGTGGCGCGATCACCCGGGTTTGCTGGCGCACTATCAGAAGCGCTTCCGGCACATCCTGGTGGACGAGTTCCAGGACACCAACGCCGTGCAGTACGCCTGGCTGCGACTGTTGGCCAAGGGCGGCGACAGCCTGATGGTGGTGGGCGACGACGATCAGTCGATCTACGGCTGGCGCGGCGCGAAAATCGAGAACATCTATCAGTACTCCGACGATTTCCCGGACGCCGAGACCATTCGTCTGGAGCAGAACTACCGCTCCACTGCCGGTATCCTCAAGGCAGCCAACGCCCTGATCGCCAACAACACCGGGCGCATGGGCAAAGAGCTGTGGACCGACGGCGGCGAAGGCGAAGCGATCAATCTGTACGCGGCGTTCAACGAACACGATGAAGCACGCTACGTGGTGGAAACCATCGAAAGCGCGCTGAAAACCGGCTTGGCTCGCAGCGATATCGCGATTTTGTACCGCTCCAACGCCCAATCCCGCGTTTTGGAAGAAGCCTTGCTGCGCGAGCGCATCCCGTACCGCATCTATGGCGGTCAGCGCTTCTTCGAGCGGGCTGAAATCAAGAACGCCATGGCTTACCTGCGTTTGCTGGAAGGTCGTGGCAACGATGCAGCACTGGAGCGGGTGATCAACGTTCCGGCGCGCGGCATCGGCGAGAAAACCGTTGAAGCGATTCGCGACCATGCGCGCCACAGTGATGTGTCGATGTGGGAAGCCATGCGCCTGCTGGTTGCCAATAAAGGCCTGACCGGTCGCGCAGCGGGTGCGCTTGGCGCGTTTATCGAGCTGATCGAGAACCTCGCCGCCAAGTGCATGGAAATGCCGCTGCACCTGATGACCCAGACCGTCATCGAGCAGTCCGGTCTGATTGCCTATCACGAAGCGGAAAAAGGCGAAAAAGGCCAGGCTCGGGTAGAAAACCTTGAGGAACTGGTCAGCGCCGCACGCAACTTCGAAAACGCTGAAGAAGACGAAGACCTGACCCCACTGGCGGCGTTCCTCGGTCACGCGTCGCTGGAGGCTGGCGATACTCAGGCCGACGAGCACGAAGACAGCATTCAGCTGATGACTTTGCACAGCGCCAAAGGCCTGGAATTCCCTTACGTGTTCCTGGTGGGCATGGAAGAAGGCCTGTTCCCGCACAAGATGAGCCTGGAAGAGCCGGGTCGCCTTGAGGAAGAACGTCGTTTGGCCTACGTCGGCATTACCCGGGCGATGCAGAACCTGGTGATGACCTATGCTGAAACCCGACGCCTGTATGGCAGCGAAACCTACAACAAGGTCTCGCGTTTCGTACGTGAAGTGCCGAAAGGCCTGATTCAGGAAGTGCGCCTGTCCAACAGTGTCAGTCGCCCGTTTGGCGGCGGCCAGCAGCAGAGTTCCAGCAGCCTGTTTGGCGGCAGCGAGATCCCGGACACCGGGTTCAGCCTCGGTCAGACCGTACGGCATTCGGTGTTTGGCGACGGCGTGATCCTGAACTTCGAAGGTGCCGGCGCGCAGGCCCGGGTGCAGGTGAACTTCAGCGAAGGCAGCAAGTGGCTGATGTTGGGTTACGCGAAACTGGAAGCGATCTAAGGGTTATCGGCTTTTCTGTAGGAGCGAGCCTGCTCGCGAATGAGGGCGCCGCGGTTTATCCGGAAAACCGTGGTGCGGCTATCGCGAGCAGGCTCGCTCCCACAGGGGTTTGTGGTTAATCCACCTCGGCAGGTTGATCTTATAAAGGCGCGAACCATGGGCTCAGGTTTCTTTTCTTCCTGGACATTCTGGGCCCTGATGTCGGCAGCTTTTGCCGCCATGACCGCGATCTTTGCCAAAATCGGCATCGAAAACGTCAACTCCGACTTCGCCACGTTGCTGCGCACCGCGGTGGTGTTGGTCAGCCTGGCCTTGATTTTGTACGCCACGGGCCAATATCAGTCATTAGGATCGATCTCGGCCAGGAGCTACCTGTTCCTGCTGCTGTCGGGACTGGCCACCGGTGCCTCGTGGATCTGCTACTTCCGCGCATTGAAACTGGGGCCGGCCTCGCTGGTCGCTCCGGTGGACAAACTCAGTGTGGTGCTGGTGGCGGTGCTCGGCGTGATCCTGCTGGGTGAAAAACTCGACCTGCGCCAATGGGGCGGAATCGGCCTGATCACGGCCGGTGTGGTCATGCTTGCGCTACGACGCTAGGCCCCTTCCTACAGAACCTATCCACTCGTCCTACGGACCAAAGTTAACAGGCCTTATTGCCCTGACTGAAGCTGAACACGACCTGTCAGGCAAAAGCCCGAAACACTCTGCCGCTAGCCAGTAACACTTCAGCTGTGCAACATGGCGCGCGTGCCATCCACAAATGGGAATTCCCTTTATGAAACGTTTTCTTAGCATCGCCATGGCGTTGTGCATCGGCCTGACGATGAGCCTCGACGCCAACGCCAAGCGCTTTGGTGGCGGCAAGAGCTCCGGCGCTGCGCCGACTCACCAGACCAGCCAAATGGCTCCTTCTTCTGCTGCAGGTGGCGCTGCTGCCACTGCGGGCGCGGCCGGTGCCGCTGGCGCTGCCGCCAAGGCCGGCGGTGCTTCGCGCTGGCTCGGCCCTCTGGCCGGTATCGCGGCCGGTGGCCTGCTGGCTTCCATGTTCATGGGCGGCGGCTTCGAGGGCATGCAGATCTTCGACATCCTGATCATGGCCGTCATTGCCTTCCTGGTCTTCCGTTTCATCGCCGCTCGTCGTCGCAAGCAACAGGAGCACCTGGCTCCGGCTGGCGCCCCGATGCAGCGTGAAGTGTTCGAGCAGAAGCCAAGCGCCATGGGTTCGATCTTCGGTGGTTCGGCCGCTCCGGCTGCCGCTCGTCCGGTCATCAACGCGCCAGCCTGGTTCAATGAAAAGAACTTCATTGAAGCGGCCCGCAACCACTTCCAGTCCCTGCAGCAACACTGGGACGCCAACGAAATGGACAAGATCGCCGAGTTCGTGACCCCGCAGCTGCTTGAGTTCCTCAAGCGCGAACGTGCCGATCTGGGTGAGGGTTTCCAGTCCACCTACATTGATAACCTCAATGTTCAACTGGATGGCGTCGATGATCGCGCCGACAAGACCATCGCCACCCTGACCTTCAGCGGCGTGTCGAAAACCTCGCGTTTCGACCAGGGCGAAGTGTTCAGCGAAAGCTGGAACATGGAACGTCCACAGGGTGAGAACCAGCCTTGGCTGGTTGCCGGTATCCGCCAGAACGGCTGAACCGACCTGCGTTAAATGTGTCGCAACAAAAACCCCGGCCTCGGCCGGGGTTTTCTATTTCACGGTTGCATCTATAGCGAGCTACTGTATAAACCGCCCCAACTAAACCGCGCCATACAAGCAAGAGGATCCCGGACGTGGAAGAAATCATCGAACAACTGCGTGAAGCCAACGAACCGGTACCGGTCCCCTTGGAGCTGCCCGACGAAGATCTGCTGGTCGAAATCGAAGAACAACTGTTCATCGACATCCCATTTGTTTTCAGAGAATTTTTGCTGACCGTCAGCGACGTGGTCTACGGCAGCCTGGAGCCGGTGACCGTCACCGACCCGCAATCCCACACCTACCTGCCGGACGTTGCTGCCAACGCCTGGGACGCCGGTGTCGATCGCAGCCTGATCCCGATCTGCCAGGACGGTGACGACTACTACTGCGTCGAAGAAGACGGCACTGTAGTGCTGTGGCAAGCCGAAGAAGAGCTGATTGCCGAAGAAACCTGGGAATCGGTGTGGCACTGGGCACGAGACGTCTGGCTGGAAAGCTGAGCCGTCTGACGCGCCGCGTGGTCAATGCCCCGAAGATTCCTTGTGATTGTCCAGGGTTTCCAGCAAGGCCACCTGCATCCGCGTGTGCACGCGGATGAACCAGCGCCAGAGCAGCGCCGCCACGGCGGCCGCGACCACGACAATCAGCACCAGCAACTTGTTGGTCGGCAGAATACTGGCCGACAAGGCTGCCAACAGCAGGAAGATCACCAACAGCGAAAGGATCGGGATCACCTCGGCGATCACCCGACGCACTCGCTGCGTGTGACGGCCGGCCATCTCCGGTTTCACGCCCATCTCCGCCAACAACATCGACAGTGCCTTGAGCTTGCGATAGGCGGCGATCAGGAACGGCAGCGACAACAGCAATGCCCCACCCCAGATCAACGCCTTCTGCCAGCTTGGGTCGCTGATCCAGTCCTGCAAATAGGGAGACATCCGCTCGGCAAAAAAAGCGCCCGAGAAGAAAATCGCAATCACCAGCGCCAGATTGACCCCCACCTGCAACAGAATCCTCCGGATCATCGACGCCAGTAGCGCGCCCTCGCCCTGAGGCTGGATGCTGCGCAGCCATTCGCCATACATCCCCAATACGCGGCCCAACCGCTGCGGCATCACGCCAGCCAGTTTGATCGACAGCGGATCAGCCGCGCGGATCAGATACGGCGTCAGCAGCGTAGTGATCACCGACACCGCAACGGCGACCGGGTACAGGAAGTTGCTGGTGACCTGCAGGGTCATCCCCAGTGCCGCGATGATGAAAGAAAATTCGCCAATCTGCGAAAGCCCCATTCCCACGCGCAGTGAGGTGCGTCCGTCATTGCCAGCGATAAAGGCTCCGAGGCCACAGGACAGCATCTTGCCGAGTACCACCGCGACGGTAATGACTGCGATTGGCCAGGCGTATTGCAGCAGGATCATCGGGTCGAGCATCAGCCCGATGGCGACGAAAAAGATCGCACTGAACAGGTCGCGAACCGGCTCGATCAGGCGCTCGATCTTCAGCAATTGCCGCGACTCGGCCATGATCGCGCCAATCAGGAACGCGCCGAGCACCATGCTGTATTCAAGCTTGACCACCAACAGGCAGAAGCCGAAACACAGGCCCAGCACGGTGATCAGCAGCATCTCGTTGCTTTCGAATTTGGCCACGTAGGCCAGCAGGCGCGGCACCAGCAGAATCCCGATTACCAGCGCGACGATCATGAACAGCGAGAGCTTGCCGACCGTGGAAAACACTTCGCCGGAACTGACCGTGCCACTGACCGCGATGCTCGACAGCAAGGCAATGATGCCGATGCCGAGAATGTCCTCGACGATCAGTACGCCGAAAATCAGCTGCGCGAAACGCTCGTTTTTCATCTTCAGGTCATTGAGTGCCTTGACGATGATGGTGGTCGAAGAGATGGCCAGGATCGCGCCGAGGAACAGCGAGTCCATGGTGTTCCAGTCGAACCAGCGGCCGATTTCGTAGCCGATCCAGATCATCAGCACGATTTCCAGGAACGCCGCGATAAACGCCGTGGCGCCGACCTTGAACAGTTTGCGCAGGCTGAACTCCAGGCCCAGGCAAAACATCAGGAAAATCACCCCGAGTTCGGCGAGGGTCTTGATGGTTTCTTCGTCGTGGATCAGGCCGAAGGGTGGCGTGTGCGGGCCGATGATGAACCCGGCGACGATGTAGCCGAGGACGACCGGTTGTTTGAGGCGGTGAAACAGTACGGTCACCACGCCTGCGACCAGCATGATCACTGCCAGATCCTGAATAAAACTGATGGCATGCATGGCGTGGGGCTCCTTAAGGTCGACTTTCGGAGGTTAACACCGCGACTTCCGTCAGAAAGGCGGTGCAATATATGGAAACAGATCGATCCGGCGTGACGGCGATCACCCGCCCGGCGTCCCGATAACTGTGGTTTGAAAAAACCGAACAGGCACCCGCAGAGGTGCACTCCTCCGAAACCTGCCTTGAACCGTGAGAACGTTATGGAACCCGGAAACGCCCAGCTGTCGATGACGGTACTGATGACTCCCGACATGGCCAACTTCTCTGGCAATGTCCACGGCGGCACCTTGCTCAAGTACCTGGACGAAGTGGCCTACGCCTGCGCCAGCCGCTATGCCGGCCGCTACGTGGTGACCCTGTCGGTGGATCAGGTGATTTTTCGCGAGCCGATCCATGTCGGCGAACTGGTGACCTTCCTGGCGTCGGTCAACTACACCGGCAACACCTCCATGGAGGTCGGCATCAAGGTGGTGACCGAAAACATCCGCGAGCGCTCGGTGCGCCACACCAACAGCTGCTTCTTCACCATGGTTGCGGTGGATGACGACCGCAAACCGGCCGCCGTACCGCCGCTGCAACCGCAGAACAGCGAAGACAAACGCCGCTACATGCAGGCCCAGCAGCGTCGGCAGATTCGTCAGGAGCTGGAAAAGCGGTATCAGGAGATCAAGGGCGACGCCTGATACGTTTGACCGTTAAATCGCATTCGCGGGCAAGCCTCGCTCCTACAGTTTGTATGCGATCCCTGTAGGAGCGAGGCTTGCCCGCGAAGCTTTTAAAGGCTGATCGCGGTGGCTTCAAACCGCACGCGCGGATGCGCAATCCGGTCCTGCGCCCGCACCAGCTCCAACTCGTAACTGGCGCACGCCTGGGTCTCCAGCAGCACTTCATGCACCGCCGACGCAGCAAATTCGAACGCCGCCACCAGGCTGTCGCCCAGCAGTACACGCGCCAGAAACAGGCCGGATGTCAGGTCGCCAACGCCCACCGGCTGACGCGGAAACGCCAGCATTGGACGTCGCAGGTGCCAGCTGCCTTCGCTTGTCACCAGCAACATCTCGAACACATCCTCCGGTTTGCCGGGATAGGCCAGATGCTTGACCAGCACCGCCTGCGGACCGCGTGCCAGCAACGCTTTCGCCATGGCCAGGCAATCGAACAGCGACTGCGGCTTGCGGCCCGAGAAGCTGTCCAGCTCAAGTTGGTTCGGGCACATGAAGTCCGCCATGGCTGCCGCTTCCTCCAGCAGAAAATCGCTGACTTCAGCCGGCACGCTGCACCCCTTCTCTGGATGGCCCATCACCGGGTCGCACAGATACAGTGCCTTGGGATTCATCGACTTGATCCGCGCCACGCCCGTCAGGATCGCCCGGCCCTGGGCGGCACTGCCGAGGTAACCGGACAACACCGCATCGCAATTGCCCAGCTCGCCAATTGCTGCGATGCCTTCGACCAATTCGGGAATCTGCTGCGGTGCCAGCACGTCGCCCGCCCATTGCCCGTATTGGGTGTGGTTGGAGAACTGCACGGTATTGAGCGGCCAGACATTCACCCCGACCCGCTGCATCGGGAAAACCGCGGCGCTGTTGCCAGCGTGGCCGAACACCACGTGGGACTGAATGGCGAGCAGATGGGGCGTACGTTTCATGCGGTGAGTTTTCCGTAAACCGATTGAAATTCAAGCCGCGCAGTATGCGACTAAACGCAGCCTGTACGACAGGCCGGCGACGCAGTTAAGCTGACACTATCTAGTTGGAGCACCCTGTTGATGCTGACCCTCGGAAATATCTTCGTGTTGATGCTGCTCGCCACTGGCGGCGCGTGGCTGTGGCACAACCATGGCTTGCGCGAGCGTGCGCTGGAGCGGGTCAAGCTGCACTGCGTCAAGCTCGGCATCGAGTTGCTGGACGGCAACGTGGCGCTGAAAAAAATCGCCTTCATCAAGGATGCCAACGGGCGGCGACGCCTGGCCCGCGTGTATAACTTCGAATTCACGGTGACCGGTGAAACCCGCCACAACGGCACCATCACCCAGTTCGGCGCCCACAGCGCGCAGATCGAACTGGCGCCCTACCCGATGCCGTTCGACGACACGCCTCCGGTGGTCGACGTGGCGAAGCCTCGCGCTGAAGTGATTGAGCTTAGTCAGTGGCGGCAAGAACACACAAAATGGCGTCCTTAATTCAACCGACAGTCGGCCAGTGCGCTCTGCAATGAATCAACCTGCTGCGGCTCGCTGAAGATCAGCTCGATCCGCGAATCCCGGCGCCATTCACTGGGCTGCCACGCCAATTGCGAGTTATCCAGGGCATTCGCTGAAACCCAGCCGTCGCTGCTGTGGATAACCAGCTTCGCCCGCCGCCAGGCAAGGCTTTCAAGCCATCGGCCAACGCGCGCGGAATCGAATGTCTGGCTCGGATGCCAGCGCCAGCCAATGCTCCAGCCCCCCTCCTGCTCCTGACTCAAGCAAATCGGCACCTCGGGATCGGTCCAGACGGTCGGCATCTGCGCCATTCCTTTGGGTTGGATGAAGTTATCCACACCCGCCACAGCCTTCGCCTCCAGGCCGGGCAACTCGCTCAATGGCAACCGCGCCTGTTGCGTCCAGTACACGCGACGCGCCGGCAACTGCGCAACGATTCGCTGACGATCGCTCGTGTCGAGGTTTTCCGACTTGTTCAGCAGCAACAACCCGGCGCTGCCCAACGCCTCCTGCTGCGTCACAGGCAGCGGTTTGCCGGCCGCCAGCGCTTGGGCATCCAGCACCAGCACGCTGGGCTGGACGGCCAGCACACCCAACCACGGCGCCTCTTGCAGTTGCCTGAGCAACTGCGCCGGATGGCCCAGCCCGGACGGCTCGATAAACAACCGATCCGGCCGCGCCTTGCGCAGCAAACGTCCGAGGCCGATCTGAAACGGCGCACCATTGACGCAACACAAACAGCCCCCGGCCACTTCGCCCAGTGCGATACCATCGGCGTCCCGGGTCAGCAACGCAGCGTCGAGGCCGATCTGGCCGAACTCGTTGATCAACACCGCCCAGCGCTCGTTCGCCGGCCGCTGCGCCAACAGATGCTTGATCAAACTGGTCTTGCCTGCGCCCAAGGGGCCGGCAATGACGTGCGTGGGAATGTTCTGCAACATGGTCGGTGTTTTCTGAGGAGGTAAAGGATGCGGTTGATTGGCTGGACGTTGCTTCTGGCGCTGGTTTGCGGCGAGGCGCTGGCCCAGGCTTGCGTAGTACATAGCACGGCTGAGCGCCTCGACGTGAAAGTCTGCCAGCAGAACCGCAACATCCCGGAAAAGCTCTTCGCCGACGGGTTCTGCCAGCCCAACCTTGCAGGCCAGAAAGTCGATGTGCAATACGTCGACCAATGCCCCGGCGGCGCATTCGGTGTGTGCAGCAACGCCCAAGTCGCCAATATGCCTTACCGACAGGATATTCACTATTACGGCGTGGCCACCGACGCGGCGTATCTGAAGCCGTTTTGCGAAGGCCAGAGCCAGGGCAACTGGCTCAAGCCTTGATTCGCTAACCCAACCAGTCGAGGGTCAGGATCAAGCGGCGCTCGCCCGGCGCGGGTTGCGGCGAGCGGTGGATCAGGCCAAAGCCTTCGTTGCCGTGCCATTTCTCGCCCTTGAGTAAAGCCACGTAACCGCTGCCGATGTGCTGGATCAGCGAATCATCCGTGGGTTCGGCTTCGGGCTTGCTCAATTGGCGGCGATCCATTGCCCCTTCCTTCAGCCATTCGCTGCCGATTCCGGCGTACGTGGTGATCAAGCGCACGGGCACATGATCGACGTGAAAACGCGGGCACATGGCTTTGTCCAGAACCCGTAGACGCACGCCGATACGCTTGGCGCCCAACAGACAGGCGAATGCGCTGACCAACCAAGAAACATCGGTGATGAAGCCTTCGTAGCCTTCAAGATCGTTGAAGCCCGAGGCCAGTCCCTGCAGATTGGGCTCGGTGTCGTCAGCGGGCATTTCCAAAACCAGCGACTCGGCCAATGGCTCGTTCAGGGACAGCAACAAACGGCCGAAATCGGCGATGTGCACCGGGAGTCGGCGCTGCCAAATGGCGAGGTTCACGCCGTCGTCCAGAATTCGCGCGAGGGCTTGCGGCGTCTCACCCTGAACCTGGCAAATGACCGGTCGTAACTTCAAGGTCGGCGCCAGCATCACGCGGCGTCCTCTTCATGCCAGGGGCCGAACGGATCGGGCAACAATCGCCAGCCCTCGACGCCGGACGCCATTTCTTCATCACTCAGCAGGCAGTCGTCGAGTTCCGCAGTGAGTAAGTTGAAGTCGATGTTCTGGCCAATGAACACCAGTTCCTGCCGGCAATCGCCAGTGGCGGCGGTCCAGTTTTCCATGATCCCGGCGGTGCTTTCTTCGTCCTGCGGCCATTGGGTTTTCGGCACGAAACGCCACCAGCGGCCGGCAAAACCATGGCGCATCAAACCGCCCGCCTGAGACCAACTGCCCGCGTCCATGGGTTTGCTCGCGAGCCAGAAAAAACCTTTCGAGCGCAGCAATTTGCCATTTACCCACGGACGGTCGATGAAGCTGAAAAAGCGCTGTGGATGAAACGGCCTGCGTGCTCGATACGCCGTGGAAGCGATGCCGTATTCCTCGGTTTCCGGCACGTGCTCACCGCGAAGTTCCTGCAACCAGCCTGGCGCCTGCGCCGCTTTTTCAAAGTCGAAACGACCGGTGTTGAGGATCTTTTTCAGCGGGATTTCGCCCATGACCATCGGGATGATTTCGGCTTGCGAGTTCAATCGTTCGAGGATCGCGATCAGCTCCTGACGCTCGCGGCTGCTGATCAAATCGATCTTGCTGATCAGGATCACGTCGGCGAATTCGATCTGCTCGATCAATAGGTCGGTGATCGAGCGCTCGTCCTCTTCGCCAAGGGTTTCGCCACGAGAGGCGAGGCTTTCGGCGGCCTGATAATCGAGCAAAAAGTTCATGCCATCGACCACAGTGACCATTGTGTCGAGACGTGCGATGTCGGCCAGGCTTTGCCCTTCTTCGTCGCGGAAAGTGAAGGTTTCCGCCACGGGAAGGGGTTCGGAAATGCCGGTGGATTCGATCAGCAAGTAATCGAAGCGGCCGTCCCTGGCGAGTTGGCTGACTTCTTCGAGCAGGTCTTCGCGCAAGGTGCAGCAGATGCAGCCGTTGCTCATTTCCACGAGTTTTTCTTCGGCGCGGTTCAGGGTGACATCACGCTGAACTTCGCTGCCATCGATGTTGATTTCGCTCATGTCGTTGACGATCACGGCGACTCGCAGGTTGTCGCGGTTACGCAGCACGTAGTTGAGCAGCGTGCTTTTGCCGGCGCCGAGAAAGCCCGACAAAACGGTCACGGGGAGACGATTGGGCATCAGGTAGTCCTCACAGGAGATGCCCGGTCGCAGTGTCGGGCTTAATTCAATGTTATAGTATAACAATGCAATTAAACTACTCCCCTCTTGCCGGCAGTGACAAAGGGCAGGATGCTGGAGCCCGTTCGCCCCGAGAGAAACCCCATGCGCACTGCCTTGAAATTAACGCTGATTAGCGTTTCGTTGCTGGTCGCCGTAGACGCTTGGGCGCAAATCCCGAGCCTGGCCAGCTGCACCCGCAGCGCCAACCTGCTGGCCTGCGTGGATGCCGACGGCAACGCTTACAGCGTCAACACCGCCGGCAGCACGATCTACTTGCGAGGCTTCGAACGGGCGGGCAAGCGCTATTGGGCGCAAACCAACAGTCGCTACGGGCAACTGACATTCTTCACAGGGATCGCTTCCGACGGCGAAGCCTGGGTGGGCTACAACCGTCGGGTTGGCTGGACCACCATCAACCGGTTTTCCAGCTCAGGTGGCAGCAGTGCCAGGTTCACTTGCAGCCGGATCACCGGTTGCTAGGCCTGCGCTTTTTGCTGTTCTTGTTGCCAGGCGATGTAACTGTTGACCGGCGGATTCTTCTGGAAGTAGCGCTGTAATCCTTCGAACAATCCGTCAGCCACGGCCTGCTGATGCCGCGCCGTGACCAGCCGCTGACTGTCGCGAGCGTTGGAAATGAAGCCGGTTTCCACCAGGATCGACGGCACATCCGGCGATTTCAGCACGGCAAATCCTGCCTGCTCCACGCGCTTCTGATGCAACGTGGTGATGCCCGCCAGACTGCCGAGCACGGTGCTGCCCAACTGCAAACTCGCGGCGAGGGTGGCGTTCATCGACATGTCGAGAATCACCCCGGCCAGCATCGGGTCCTTGTCCTTGAGATTGAGCAGGCTGGTGGCGCCCAGCAGGTCCGCGCCGTTCTCTCGCTGCGCCATGAAGCGCGCCGTGGCCGACGTCGCTCCGCCCTCAGACAAGCAATACACCGACGCGCCAGAAGCCGTGAGACGCGGCGCCGCATCGGCATGCACCGAGATGAACATATCGGCGTTGTGTTTGCGGGCGATCTCCACGCGCTTGCGCAGCGGGACGAAGAAGTCGTCGTTGCGCACCAGTTTCACGTCGAAGCCCTTCTCCCGTTTCAGCCGTTTGGCCAGCAGCTGAGCGATGGACAGCACCACGTCTTTCTCACGTTCACCTTTGGCACCGACCGCGCCCGGGTCTTTGCCGCCATGACCGGGGTCGACCACCACGATGATGTCCCGTTTCGGGTGAGCCTTGTCGATGGCTGTCACGGGCGCGGCGGCTATTTGCAAGGGTGCCGCTGTCTTCAGGTCGAGCACCAGCCGATGACCCTGCCCGTCCTGCGGCGGCAACAAAAAGCTGTTGAGCTGCACCGGGCCGCTGAGGTCGAGAACGATCCGCGTATCGCCCTGACCAAAGTGCCCGGAGCGGATCGAGCGAATCACCGTGTTGCCAAGCACCAGCTGGCTGAAGTCGCCACTGAGGTCGGCGCCACTGAGGTCAATGATCAGCCGCTCAGGCGCGCTCAGTGAAAAGGTTTTGTACTGCACCGGCCCGCTCAGATCGAACACCAGGCGCAGCTTGTCATCCGAGCGCCAGAGCCGCGCGTTGCGAATTTGCGTGGCGCCAACACCGAAGGGCAATGCGAAGGCCGCGCTGGCCAGGATCAAGTTGAGCAAGTGACGTCTGTGCATGGTGAAAGCCGCTCGTGAAAAAGGCGTAGTCGATTTTAATGTAATAACATAACATGTCGAACCGACTTCCACGATGGACCTGCTCATGAATGCGCTGACTCTGCCGGATATCGCCGCGCAGGCCTCACGCCAAGCCCTGCCACTTGAATGGGTGGGCATGTGCGGCATTGCTCTTCCAGTTTTGTTCGATGGCCAACGATTGAGCGCGAAGGCCGATGCGGGCGTGAGCCTCGACGATGGAGAAGCGCGCGGCATTCATATGTCGCGGCTGTACCTGGCGCTGGAAATGCTCGAACAGGAACGGCTGACACCCGCCCTGTTGCGGCGTGTCTTGCAGCGATTTCTTGATACCCATGAAGGTCTATCCCACAGCGCTTACCTGAACATTCACGCAGATTTGCTGCTCAAACGGCCAGCGCTGATCAGTCCATTGTCCGGTTGGAAATCCTATCCAGTCAGCATCAATGCGCGTTTGAAAAACGCGATGTTCCACGTGGAACTAAACATCGACATCCCCTATTCCTCAACTTGCCCCTGTTCAGCTGCACTGGCGCGGCAGTTGATTCAGCAGCAATTCGTCGACGACTTTGCCAACCAGCCACTGCAACACGCCGATGTTTTGGCTTGGCTCGGCACCACAAAAGGCGTCGTTGCCACGCCTCACAGCCAACGCAGCAATGCGCAGCTGAGGCTGCGTCTCGATGATTATCTCGATGACCTGCCACTGATTGCACTGATTAACGACGCCGAAGCCGCCCTCGGCACCGCCGTGCAAACCGCGGTAAAGCGCGCGGACGAACAAGCCTTCGCGCTGGCCAATGGTCAAAACCTGATGTTCTGCGAAGACGCCGTTCGCCGTTTGAATCTGGCGTTGAAGCGCTCGCCCGGCATCAATGCCTTCCACTTGAAAGTCGTCCACGCCGAGAGCCTGCACGCCCACGACGCCGTCGCCGAAAGCCGATGGAATTGGGAGGCCGCATGATTCGCTGCGAGGCGTTGCGCTGGGGTGCACCGGGCCAACCGCTCACGCCGCCGGTAGATTTCGAACTGAACCAAGGCAGCCTGACCGCCGTGATCGGCGCCAACGGCTCAGGCAAAAGCAGCCTGCTGAAAGTCATCGCCGGCCTGCAAAAACCACTGACCGGCAAAGTGATCCTGGATGTTCCACGCAAAGGCTCACTCTCGTTCCTCCCCCAGCAACAGCACCTCGACCGGCAATTCCCGATCAGTCTGCAAGAGTTGGTCGCCGCGGGTTTCTGGGGCACCAAGCAATCCCCCGAAGTCCGAAGCCAACGCCTTAAAGCCGCACTGGAAAACTGGTGCCTGACCGGTCTGGAGCAGCGCCCATTGATGGCCCTCTCCGGCGGCGAATTGCAGCGCGCCCTGCTCGCCCGATTGAGCCTCGCCGAAGCGCCCTTGCTGTTGCTCGATGAACCTCATGCTGCCCTCGACGAACTCGGTCAATCACTGCTGTGGAGAAACATCCACGCCTGGCACGCCGAAGGTCGAACCCTGGTGGTCGTGTGTCATGACCTCGCCGCCGTGCGCCAACACATTCCTCAAACGCTGCTGATCAAAAGCAGCGGCTGCGTCCTCGGCTCCAGCACCGAGCTTATCCGCCAACAACCACAGACGCAGGTGGCCTGATGCTCGCCGCTGCCCATCTTTGGCAACCGTTCCACGAGTTCGTGTTCATGCGCCGGGCACTGCTCGGTGGATTGGTGTTGGCCTGCAGCACGGCACCGCTCGGGGTGTTTCTGATTCTGCGACGCATGAGTCTGATCGGCGACGCGGTCGCTCACGGCATTCTGCCCGGCGCCGCGCTCGGCTTCTGGTTCGCCGGGCTGAGCTTGCCGGCATTGACCTTCGGCGGCCTCGGTGCGGGCTTGAGCATGGCCGGGCTCGCGGCATGGATCACCCGCCGCACAGGTCTGAGAGAAGACGCGAGCCTCGCCGCAATCTACCCAATCTCCCTCGCCAGCGGCGTGCTGATCCTCGGCATCGCCGGTAAACGCCTGGACCTGCTGCACCTGCTTTTTGGCTCGGCGTTGGCGGTCGACGGTCCGACGTTGACCGGCATGTTGTGGGTCTCAGGGCTCAGCCTTATCGCCATGGCGCTCATCTACAAACCGTTGTTGCTGGACACCCTCGACCCACTGTTTCTGCAAACCGTCAGCCGTCTTGGTCCGCTGGCACACGGCGTATTCCTGACATTGGTGGTGCTGAATCTGGTGATCGGATTTCAAGCCATTGGTGCGTTGATGGTCGTCGGTCTGATGATGTTGCCCGCCGCCGCGTCGCGTTTCTGGAGCCGACGCTTGCCCGTGTTGATGGCCATCGCCGGGCTGCTCGGCTGCCTCTCGGTGTGGCTCGGCTTGTTGCTGTCGTTCTACTACTCGCTGCCCAGCGGCCCCGCGATCGTGCTGGTGGCTGGCGGCGGGTATTTGCTGTCCGTGGTGTTCGGACCGGTGCACGGCTTGCTGCGCCGCCCGCCCTTGCTCACATCCCAATGAGGTGTTTCCCGATGCGCGCTTTACTCGTGCTGTTCAGTTTGATGCTGTCGATGTCGTTGTCTGCGGCGGAAAAACTGCAGGTGGTCACCAGCTTCAGCATCCTCGCCGACATGACCCATCAGGTCGGTGGCGAGCACATCCAGATCACCAACATGGTTGGCCCCGACGCCGATGCTCACACCTATGAGCCGACCCCGGATGATGCCAAGGCATTGCTCAAGGCCAGACTCATCATCAAAAACGGCTTGGGTTTCGAGCCGTGGCTGGACCGCCTGGTGACAAGCACCGAGACCAAAACCCCGGTCATCAGCGCGAGCCACGGCGTCATCCCACGCTCGCTGGATGAAGATGGCGAGACCGTCCCCGACCCTCACGCCTGGCACAACCTGGCGAACACCGAGCTGTACATCAGCAACATCACCAAGGCGCTGATCGCCGCCGACCCGGCGAACAAAGCCGACTATGTACGCAACAGCCAGGCCTACCTGAAACAGATCTACGCGCTGCTCGCCGAAGCCAAAGCCAAGCTCGGTTCGCTGCCACCGGGCAACCGCAAGATCGTCACGTCCCACGACGCATTCGGTTATCTCGGTCAGGCCTACGGCATCGACTTCATGGCGCCGCAAGGTCTGTCCACCGAGCGCGAACCTTCCGCCGCCGAAGTCGCTGCGCTGATCACCCAGATTCGCCAGGCCAAGGTCAAAGCGGTGTTCATGGAGAACATCAAGGATGCCCGCCTGCTCAAGCAGATTGCCGATGAAAGCGGTGCGCACATCGGCGGCACGCTGTACTCCGATGCGCTCGCCGCCAGCGGTCCGGCGAGCACCTTTACCGGGTTGTTCGAGTACAACCTCAACACCTTGTACGAGGCGTTGAGCAAGCCATGATCCGCAAGAATCCCTCAGGTGATTTGCCGCTGATTGCGGAGTCCGCCTACGTCGATAAGACCGCGATCATCTGCGGCAAAGTGGTGATCGGCGAGAACGTTTTCGTCGGCCCCTACGCGGTGATTCGCGCGGACGAAGTCGACGCCTCGGGCGAGATGGAGCCGATCACCATCGGCGCCAACTCGAACATCCAGGACGGCGTGGTGATCCACTCCAAGTCCGGTGCGGCGGTGACGATCGGCGAGTTCAGCTCGATCGCCCACCGCTCCATCGTTCATGGACCGTGCTCCGTGGGCGACCGGGTGTTCATCGGGTTCAACAGCGTGCTGTTCAACTGCGCCGTCGGTGATGGCAGCGTGGTGCGGCACAACTCGGTGGTCGACGGTCGCGACTTGCCTGCCGACTTCTACGTGCCCTCCACCACCCGCATCGGGCCCAAGACTGACCTGTCGCAATTCCCGCCGGTGAGCGTCAGCGCCTCGGAGTTTTCCGAAGACGTGGCGCGCACCAACGTCGATCTGGTGCGTGGCTACAAAGCCCTGCAAAACGAGTTCTGACCATGAACAACGTGCTGATTCGCAATGCCCGGCTGGTGAATGAAGGACGTGAGTTTGACGGTGATCTGTTGGTCGGCCATGGTCGCATCATCAAGATCGCGAGCAGCATCGAAGGGGAAAATGCTGCCGTCGAAATCGATGCTGACGGCCAGTGGTTGATGCCTGGAATGATCGATGATCAGGTGCACTTCCGCGATCCCGGTTCGCCCGACAAGGGCAGTTTCTACACCGAATCGCGAGCAGCGGTGGCCGGCGGCATCACCAGTTTCATGGACATGCCCAACACGAATCCGGCGACCCTGACGCTGGCAGCATTGGCCGATAAGAAGCGCCGCGCAGCGATCAATTCGGTGGCCAACTACGGCTTTCACTTCGGCGTGAGCAACGACAATCTCGACACCATCGCCGCGCTCAATCCTTGCGAAGTGGCCGGCGTAAAAGTGTTCATGGGCGCGTCCACGGGCAATATGCTGGTAGATGATCCCAAGGTTCTGGAGCGGCTATTCGCTGAAGTGCCGACCATTCTGTTGGCCCACTGCGAACACACGCCCAGCATCGACGCCAATGCGGTGAACCTGCTAGCGCTGTTCGGCGAGCATATTCCCGCCGCAGCCCATCCGCTGATCCGCAATGCCGAGGCCTGCTTCCGTTCGTCCTCGATGGCCGTGGATCTGGCCAAGCGGCATGGCACCCGGCTTCACGTGTTGCACCTGACCACCGCCCGCGAACTGGCGTTGTTCGAAGACAAGCCACTGACACAAAAACGCATTACCGCCGAAGTCTGTCTGCACCACCTGTTCTTCGACGATCGCGACTACGCAGCGCTCGGCAACTTGATCAAATGCAACCCGGCGATCAAGACCCAGGCCGACCGAGACACCTTGCGCCGAGCCTTGATGAGTGATCGACTGGACGTCATCGGCAGCGACCACGCGCCTCACACCTGGGACGAGAAGCAACGTCCCTACTGCCAGGCACCGTCCGGCTTGCCATTGGTGCAACACGCCCTGCCCGCCCTGCTGGAGTTGGTGGCGGATGACGTTCTACCGATCACCACCCTTGTGGCCAAGACCAGTCACCGTGTCGCCGATCTGTTTGCGATTCCCGACCGAGGCTATTTGCGCGAAGGGTATTGGGCCGACCTGGTGTTGATCAAACCCGAACCTGGTGGCGTTGCCGTCTCCCAACAGCCGATCCTGTCTCAATGCGGCTGGACGCCCTTCGCGCAACGGCGCTTTCGCCACAGCGTTAGCACTACGTTGGTATCGGGGCAAATGGCGTGGCACGACAAATGTCTTAATGACAGCTGCCAGGGTTTACCGCTACGGTTTACACGCTAGTGCAGCACTCGAGAGCACCGACATGATCCACATCACTCTGAGCGATGGTTCATTGCGTGAATACGACCAACCGTTGTCGGTGTACGAGTTCGCCGCGAGCATTGGTCCCGGGCTTGCCAAAGCAGCCGTCGCCGGCCGGGTGGACGGCGTATTGGTGGACTGTCAGTTCTTGATCGAAGCCGATGCCCGGGTCAGCATCGTCACGCCCCAAGAGCCCGATGGCCTGGAGATATTGCGCCGCTCCTGCGCATTGATGCTGGCGATGGCCGTGAAACAGCTCTATCCAAAAGCGCAATTGCAGACCGGATCGGCGCTGGGTGACGGGTTCTATTATGAGTTTGCCTTTGAACGACCGTTAAACCTGGACGACCTTGCGGGCATCGAAGCGCGCATGAAGACCCTGGCGGCGACCAATCATTCGATCCGCCGGCGCGAGCCGTCACCGCGTTCCAAGTACATGGAAAAACTTGCGACCTACCTGCTCGGGGACTTCGAATGTGTGTCGATGGGCCCGCATGCTCCGGCAACCAGAGTGTTGCAGGCATTCGCGCTCGATCACATCAGCGGCCTTTCGCCACAGCGGATCTATGGCACGTGCTGGTCTTGCCAGGAGGAACTGGACGACTGGCGGGCACCGCCGCACGTGATGGTCGTGAGCATGGATGATCGCCAAACGGATTACGCACAGTGGGTGACCGAGGCCTTGCGCCGAAGCGGCGTACGCGCCCGTGCGGACCTGCGCAACGAGAAGGTCCGCCACAAGATTCGCGAACACAGCCAGCAAGTGCCGTATCTGGTGGTGATTGGGGAGAAAGAAAAAGAAGGCGGGTTTGTCAGCGTGCGCAGTCGCACCGGAGAGGATTTTGGCCGGATGGCCATTGAGGCGGTGTGTGATTGGCTGAGATCAACGGGGATTGCGGGTGTCTGAAATGACGCCTTCGCGGGCAAGCCTCGCTCCTACAGGATTCACACCGTCCCCGTAGGAGCGAGGCTTGCCCGCGAAGCTTTTAAGCCCTTGGCTTCACTGTCCCGCAATCCTGCCCCAACCACACCGCGCGAGTATCAAGGCTACCTTTCTGCTGAATGCCGGTAGCGTTGAACGTGCCATTCACCTTAGTGGTGAACTCACGATCACTGAGGAATGTGGCCACACCCGCACCCTGCGCTTTCGGGCAACTGAAGCGGAATTTCCACTGGTTACCGGTGCGCTCGGTGATTTCCTGCTTGCAGCCCGATTGCGGATCCGTCAGCGGAATGTTGTCGGTCTTCACTTGCTCCGGCGTCAGGCAAGCCCGGATCCCCTTGCCGCCCATGGTGATGCCCTGCTTCTCCAGCTGCGCACGCTGTTCAGGCGTCATCTGGCTCTGTATCTGACCGAGGATCAGTTGCAGATCCGGCATGTTCTGGTCATCGACCTTCATGTTGCTCGAGGTCAATTCCCACAAACCCGGCTGCAGCATCTGCGCCTGAGCGGCCACCGGAAGTGCTAAACCTAAAGCTACGGCCAAACCCAGCAGACGAACGTTCATTGAGTAACTCCTGATCGATAGTGGCCGTTAGACGTCAGCCACGAGCTTCGGTTCATGGGCCAATTAAATAGCGACATTCTGCACGGAACATGGTCTGTTAAGCACTGAATCTTCAGGAGCAAGGCTGCCCCCATGGATTACTTTGGACCGCACATTTTCGGTTACCTGATCGCCCTGCTGCACTCGTTAGGCATGATCGCCGCCATTCATGCCGTGTTGACCGTTCGGACCGCTCAGGGCTCGATCGCCTGGGCCTTGTCGCTGCTGTTCATTCCCTACTTCACGCTCATTCCCTATCTGGTCTTCGGCCGCAGCACCTTCGATGGCTACATCAAGGCACGGCGACAGGCCAACGAAGAAATGCGCAAGGCCATCTCCGATCTGAACTGGCGCCCGTGGGTCGAAGAAGCACTGACCGCCCGCGCTTCCAACGCCTACGCATCTTTAAGGGCGATGCCAAAACTGGGCCGCATGCCCTGCCTGGCGAACAACGAAGTCAGCCTGCTGATCAACGGCCACGCCACATTCGAGGCGATCTTCGAGGCCATCAGTCAGGCGAAGGAAGCCGTGCTGATCCAGTTTTTCATCATCCACGACGACCGTCTGGGCCAACGCCTGCAAACCTTGTTGCTGAAAAAAGCCGCCGAAGGCGTCGCCGTTTATTTACTGTACGACCGCATCGGCAGCCACTCCCTGCCCCACAGTTATGTGCAGCCGTTGCGCGATGCCGGGGTCGAGGTCAAAGCCTTCGCGACGCGTAGCGGCTGGCTCAATCGCTTTCAGGTCAACTTCCGCAACCATCGCAAGATCATCGTGGTGGACGGCGTGTTGGGCTTCGTTGGCGGGCATAACGTAGGCGACGAATACATGGGCGAGAAACCACCCCTCGCCCCTTGGCGCGATACCCACGTGCGGGTGCGCGGGCCGGTGGTGGCGTGCATGCAGGAGTCCTTCGCCGAAGACTGGTTTTGGGCAGCGCGCTCCTTGCCGCCGTTAATACTGCCGGACGTGTATCCGGACAACGGTGTGCTCTGCCAATTGCTTGCCAGCGGACCGGCAGATTCCTACGAAACCTGTTCGTTATTCTTCGTCGAAGCCATTCACGCGGCGACCGAGCGGGTGTGGATTACCAGCCCCTACTTCATCCCCGATGAAGCGGTGTTTGCCGCCTTGAGGCTGGCGGTTCTGCGCGGCGTGGATGTGCGATTGCTGCTTCCTTCACGACCGGATCACCGCATCGTCTACGCCGCCTCCAGCCTGTATGCCTTCGAAGCCGTGCGCGCCGGTGTGCGGGTATTTCGCTACCAGCCCGGTTTCCTGCATCAGAAAGTGGTGTTGATCGACAGCGAAATCAGCGCCATCGGCAGCGCCAATATGGACAACCGCTCGTTCCGGCTGAATTTTGAAGTGATGTTGCTGACTGTCGACAGAGTGTTTGCCGGCGAGGTGGAACAGATGCTCAACGACGACTTCGACCAGGCGCATGAAGTCGCCAAAGAAGAAAGCCGGGAGACCCACCGCCTGCAACAGGTCGGCATGCGGATCGCCCGGCTAATTTCACCGATACTTTAAGGGTTGTAGATGTCGTCGCGGGTCCAGGGCAGTTCATGGCTGCCATCGGGGTGGGCTTTCACTGCGAGGATCTGGTGCAGGTTGATCCAGCCCCGGGCGAACGCATAAGCGCATCCCGCCAGGTACAGCCGCCAGATTCGCAAGGCCTGCTCCGGCACTTGCCGGGCGGCCGCTTCCAGGTTGTCCTCCAGGCGTTCGCTCCAATGGTCCAGGGTGCGCGCGTAGTGCAGGCGCAAACTCTCAACATCGACGATCTCCAGCCCCGCTTCGCTGATCTCGGCAGAGATCATCGACAGGTGCGGCAGCTCGCCGTTGGGGAACACGTACTTCTCGATAAAATCACCCGCGCCGCGTCCCACTGGCCGGCCATCGGTGTGCTTGGCGGTGATGCCGTGGTTCATCACCAGGCCGCCCTCTTTCACCGCGCCGAACAGGGTTTTGCAGTACTCGGCCAGGTTCTCATGGCCCACATGCTCGAACATGCCAACGCTGACCACTTTATCGAAGCGCCCGTCCTGAGGCAGATCGCGGTAGTCCAGCAGTTGCAGCTCGACCAGATCGTCGAGGCCTTCCTCCTTCACCCGCTCGCGGGCCAGGGCCAGTTGCGCTTTGCTCAGTGTGATCCCGAATACCTTCGCGCCAAACTCCCGCGCCGCATAGCGCGCCAAACCGCCCCAGCCACAACCTACATCCAGCAGATACTCGCCAGGTTGCAGGCGTAGTTTGCGACACAGGTGGCGGAACTTGGCTTGCTGGGCCTGCTCAAGCGTTTCGCTGCCGGTCTCGAAATAGGCGCAGGAATACGCCATGTCACTGTCGAGCCACAGCTGATAAAACGCGTTGGACAGGTCGTAGTGATAGGAAATCGCCTTGGCGTCGGTTTCCTTGTCGTGGGCGGTGCGAACAGGCTGACTGTCGATGTCGCCCAGCAAGGCCTGACTCCATTCATCAACGACGCGGATCACCTCGCTGATGGAGCCTTCCAGCTCAAGTTTGCCCTCGACGAATGCCGCTCCGAGCGCATCGAGGCTGGGATGAGTCAACTGGGTAACCATTTGTGGGTCCTTGACCACAATCGTGACGCTGGGCGTCGGCCCCAGATTAAATTCATGGCCGTCCCAGAGTCGCAGGCGTAGCGGTAACTGCAGATTCTGTAAGGCCGGTGGAAGTTGCGCGAGCATGGAATATCCCCCTTGTTTCAGACGTCTGATGTGAGGGTAGACCATCCTTGAAAAATAGCAGGCTATCGATTTAATAGCCGTCTTCTATGATTTGCAGCGCTGGAAACAAGCGCCGCAAAATCACAGAAGTGATTGCCCTCACACTAGATGACTGCGAATTTCGCGCACAGTTCTGAAATGTTCACATCGCTCAGACGTCTTCCTTCATCTTGAGCAACGGCTCTTGGAAACGCAGCAGCCGTCCGGCGTTGCCCAATACCAGCAACGTACTCAGGTTATGCAGCAGCGCAGCAATCATCGCCCCTGCCGCACCGAGCCAGCCGAAGGCAGCGAAAGCAACAATTGCCAGTGTCCAGCCTAGGCCGATGATCACGTTGACCTGCAACGTCTGCCGGCATTGGCGACTCAAACGTACGCAAGTGCCGAGCCGACGCAGGTCGCTGCCGATCAGCACGATGTCGGCTGAAGCCAAGGCAATATCCGCCCCGCCCGCGCCCATGGCGACGCCCACCACACCGGCCTTGAGTGCCAGCGAATCGTTGATGCCATCCCCGACCACCATCGGCCGGAAGCCGCTGCCGATTTCTTTCAGCACACGGTTGAGTTTGTCCTCGGGCAAGGCCTGGGCTTCGACATCGCTGATCCCGACATCCAGGGCCAACGTATTCGCGACGCTTTGGCGATCGCCGGTGAGCAACAATTGCCGGCCCAATCCGAGTTCACGTAACTCACTCAAGGCAAACCGCGCTTCAGGCTTCACGCTGTCCGCGAGCAACAGCCAGGCCAGGAATTCACCGTTGAGCGCCAACCCGGCAATCGGACCATCGTGTTCGGGAACAGCAGAAGTAGCGATCGCCAATTGCGCAAACAACTCCGGTCGCCCGAGCGCCGCTTCACCCTGCTCAGTCATCGCTACCACGCCCAGGCCCTGACGTTCGTGAATGTCCGTGAGCAGCAGAAAATGTTCCTGGCTAACCAACCCGGCGAGCGCGCGACTGACCGGGTGACTGCTGGCGGAACCCAGGCTGGCAGCCAGTTTCAGCACGTGGTTGCGATCTTCCAGCGGACTGTCGATCGATTGCAGGCGCAAGGTGCCGAAGGTCAGCGTCCCGGTTTTGTCGACCACCAGCGACGTCAAATCCGCCAGCTCTTCGAGAAACGCCGAACTGCGGATCAGAATCCCGTGTCGTGCGGCAACCGCGACGCCGGCAATCGCCGTGGCCGGTGCCGACAACACCAACGCACATGGACAGGCTGCCACCAACACCGCGAGCATCGCTTGCGCATCATTGGTGATGAACCAGGTCACTGCGGCCAGCAACAACACCAGCACCATGTAGCTGCCAGCGTAGCGTTCCAGCAAACGGGTGATTGGCGGCTTGGAACGCTCGGCGCTTTGCATCAGCGCGATGACTTTACCAAGAGTCGATTCATTGCCGGTACGGGTCACTTCTATGCGCAGCAGGCCATCAAGGTTGATCGCCCCGCCGAACACCGTCATGCCGACGCCCGCCTCCACCGGCACCGACTCGCCCGTGATCGATGCGGTATCGAGACTCGCCTGACCGGAGAGCACACGACCATCGGCCGGCACCCGATCACCGGCGCGGACCTCCACGCGGTCGCCAGCCTTGAGTGTGCCGTTGTCGACTTCGACGATGGAGCCATCCGCCTGAACCTTGCGCGCATGGCTGCGTGTCAGTTTGCCGAGTGCGTGAATCGCCTCCTGGGAACCGATCACGCTGCGCTCTTCCAACACATGACCGAAGATCATGATGATCGGCAACAACGCAGCGGTCAGCAGATCGCCCGTTGCCCAGGCACCCAACATCGCCAACGCAATCAACTGATCGGTGATCCCGTGCAAGCTGGGATAACGCAGGCTGTACCAGGCAGAACGCATCACCGGCACGGCCACCAGCAACGAGGCAAAACCCAGCAGCAATTGACTGACGCCCGTCTGCTCCGGCGACCACCAGCGCCAGATCAAACCGAGCGCCAGCAAGCCGAGCGCGAGCATGGCCAGGGTCAGTTGGCGTGCAGCGCTGCGTTGTTCGGCCGAGGACAACATGCTCGGTGCGGCGGCAGTTTGGGCGGTCATTGTGCAGCTCCCTGAATGATCAGGCGGGAATCGTCTTTCGGATTAACCGTGGTCACCGAGCCGGCCTGACCGAGGATTTTTGGCAAGCGCTCGCGGTAAATGCGCAACAGCATTTGCGGGTCGGTGCCTTGTTGTTGCGCCTTGGCCAAGCTCAATACCGTGGCCGTGTCGGCGGAGGCTTTGGCCAGCCGTTCGCTGGCTTGAGCGTGGGCGACTTGCAGCGCACGGTCGGCTTGCTCGTTGGCGGCCTGAGTGAGTTTCTCGGCTTCAGTGCGGGCATTGGCCACGGCTTTATCGGCTTGCTGACTTGCCGTCAGAACGGCGTTGAAAGCATTGACCGCAGGTCCTGGCAGACTCGACTGCACATCCACGCGCGCCACTTCGATCCCCAGTCCCTGCCCCGTTGCAGTCAATTGCGCGAGTCGTTGATTGATGCCTTGTACCAAATCCCCGCGCAGGCGCTCGCGTCTTTCCGCCGCTTGATTATCCGCGCCGATCAACTCCGGGCGCGCCACCAGGATGGTGTCCAGATCTCGTGCGGCGGTGAGTGCCACGGCGCTGCGAGTTACCAGGCGATCCAGTGCCGGCAGCACGTGTTCACCTTGAACAACGAACGCATACGGTTCGGTGACTTTGTAAAACACCCGCACATCCAGTTGCACCACACCCGCGTCACCCGTCAGCAGATAACCGGAACCTGCCAGCGCATCACTGAGCGGCGTGGCGAAAGTGGCTGCTCGGTCGGCCTGCAACGCGGCATCGCTGCGCAGCAGATTATCGACCCGACGCTCGATCACCCGATCCGCCGCTGGCAACAAAACCACCTGCTCGAACGGCCTCGGCCACGCCAACAGCAGACCGGCATTCTGAATGCGATCCAGCGCGCCAAAGTGCAACACCACCGCGCGATTTTGCGGGTCGATTTGCCGCACGTTGGAGAATGCCCACGCCAACGCGGCCAAGACTGTCACCGCATACAGGGCGAGAAAAGCCAATCGCCCGGCCTGAATCCAGGGGCTGCTTAACTCATTTGTTCCACGTGGAACCAAACTCATGGCTGCGATCCGGACTTGTTATCGAGCGTCGGCGGACCGTCAACCAACACCCGGAACGGCGCGGCATCGGTGCGCAGAATCAGTTTGGTGCCAGGTGTGACGATGGTGCCCAAGGTGTCGAGGGAGCGCAGCAAGTTATACAGCTGCGGCGAACCCGCGTAAGCACGGCCGTAAATCTGTGCGGCTTCGACCCGGGATTGAGCCTCGATGTCGGCAGCTTTAACCGTGGCATCGGCCTGGACGATTCGCGCATCACGCTCGGCAGCAGAGCGAATTTGCGCTGCCTCACGTTTGCCGATGGCCGTGCGTTCGGTGGCGATTGTTTCACGCTCGGCGCGCATGCGATCGACGGTGGCGGTCAGGGTCACCGACGGCAAGGTCAATCGTTCGATGCCGACTTGCAGCACACGAACGCCATAAGTGGCGAGTAACTGCTGATCGATTTGCTGACGCAACTGCGCTTCAAAATCAGCGATGTGCACCTGGCTGGCATCGGTGTTCACCAGATTGGCCAGGTCAAAACTGCTGGCCGTGGTTTCCAGTGCCGAGCCGACGAAGGTGCGAATCTGCCGCGCCGCTTCGTCCGGCTGATTCTGCACGGCGCGCATGAAGCGCTGCACATTGTCCGGATCGCCCTGCACCTGCCACGCCACGTAAGCCTGAACGATGATGCGCAAACCGTCGCGCGTACCCACATCCTGCAAACCGCTGGACGTGGTGCGCAGACGCAGATCGACCGGAATCGCCGCTTCAAAAGGCGCGGGCCAACGCCAGCCCAGCCCCGGCTCCAGCAACACCCGCGACGGATTACCGAAGCGCGTGATCACCGTGGCTTCGCCGGAGCGCACCTGCACCAGGCTTGCAGCCGCGATGGCAAACGCCACCAACAACGCCGCCCACCCCATGCGCCGCCACGGGAATGGACCCGCTTCCTGCGGATCGCCGTGGTGGTGATGGTGATGCCCGTGATGATGCCCGCCATGACCGTGATCGTGGCCGGCGTGATCATCGTGATCGTGAGTGTGCGACTGGCTCAATTGGCAGCTCCTGGCTGAGCAGTTTTACGCGCCGATGCAGGGTCAACCGGCAGCGTGAAAGTACGGAGGTCGATGGTCGGCGCGTTGCCGCTGCCGCCCAGACGATGATCGAGAACCAGCAACCTGGCGTTGGTCAGGCCTTGGGAGAGCTGGCTGAAATACTGTTCCAGCACGAAAGCCTGGCCCGCGCTGGCGTAGGCCTTTTGCTCGGCGCTGAATTTCAGATCGGCCGCTTGCGCAGCCGCATTGATTTCACGCGCGCTGGCCGTCGCTTGATCCCGTGCGATGCTGGCCTGCAATTGCGCCTGATTGGTGGCCTCTGCAGCCGCGCCGCGCTCACGCGAGATCAAGGCCTGCGCAGCAATTTGCGCCGCTTGCACACCGTGATAAGCGTTGGCCGCGCCGGCCGGTGGGTGAATCGCTTCAACCACAGTCGCGAGAATTTCCACGCCGCTGTCGAGTTTTTCCAGGTCCGCTTGCACCGCGCGGCCAATCTCTTCGGCGAGCCCTACCCTGTCCTCACCGAGTAGTCCGTCGAGGGTACGAGACGCGAAGTCGTGCACCAGAATCCGGCTGGCGGTGCTGCGGATCAGTGTCGGCACGTTGGCGCTGTTGTACGTCGCGGCCAACGCCGCTTGATCCGTGAGGCCGATGCGATAGACAAAACGCACGTCCATGTTGACGATCTGGAAGCTCTGTTTGTCGGCGCGACTGCTGGCAATCACCTGAGACTTGTCGTTCACGTGGCTGGCGTCCCACAAGCGATTGGCCGTCGCCGGCGCCGGACCTTCAGCCGGTTCAGCCACAATCGGCGCCGTCGCTTCGCCAACACTGGTGGCCAACTCGTGGACCACGCCGTTCTCGACACTCAACACTCGACCCAGAGGCCACGGCAGACCTGCGTGCAAACCGGGGCCGAAGACCTCCACCGGTTTGCCGAAACGCTCATAGATGCCCCGCCCTTGCAGGGAAATTTCGTGAATGCCGGTGAGCGACCAACCGACCAGTGCCACCACCGCCAGTACCGGGACGAATGCCCGGCGCATGTAAGTGAAGGCCCAGATCTGTCGTAGATCGATGCCGAAGCGGTTATGTAATTCATGTTGCAGCGCCAGCAACGGTTGGGGCGGCCAGCGCAGCATGTCGGCGACGAAACTTCGCGCCAGCAACGCAGGTTCGAGTTGTTCACGCTGCGGACTGAACAGTGACAACACCGCGCGTAGCAGCAGTTCTACCGCGACCAGACCCGGCAGCAGGCCAATCAGTACAGCCAGACGTACCGGCCAAACCGACGCTTCGCTGCCCAACAACAGGCACAGCGCGCTCAGCACAAGACAGATGATTGCCACGCGCGTCAGCTGCGCAAGCGAACCTGCTTCGGGCCACTGGGCCACGTTTTCCTGGGCAAGTTGCCGCTCCAGCACCAGCAAACCGAAGGCCAGCAGTAACGACAATGCCGCCGCGACACTCGCGGAAAAACCGAGCGCAGCGGGAGGCAGGGCCAGGTTCCAGACTTGATTGATGCTGAACACTACCAGCAGCGCCCAAGCGCCAAGCCACAGCGTCGAAGCGCCGATCTGCGCCAGCAGCCGCAACCATCGCTGGCTGATCCGCTCCAGCAGCCGTTCATACCAGCCTTCCGGCGGTGATTCAGCGACGACTTCCACAGGGAGCATCGCCGGGTTCATCGCCCTTTCACGCCACTGTGTCACCCACCACGCCGATTGCAGCCCGGCGACCAGCACCAGCAAACCGGCACTCTGATTGACCAGCACCGCAGGCCAAAGCGACTGCGGTGCAAACAGCCCGACGAAAAACGCCAGCACCCAGCCTGCCCCTGCGAGCGCGCCGAGGCCGATTGCCAACTGCCGCAATCGCCGCCCTTGAAAGACTGCCTGCTGAAAGCGCGGTAGCCCGGCTACCGTTGCGCCCTCAATCTCGAGATCGACTTGCATACCACCCCAGTGATTTTCTTTGCTCACGTCGCAATTCGTTACGATATAACGAAAGCCGTGAAATTTTCGTACTAAATCTCTTTATCTAAAGACGCTCAACCTGTCGCTTGGCTGAAGCCTTGACCGAAAGGCGTGGCTGCGCACATATTACGCTCGTAATTTTATTCAGGAACTACGTTTATCCAGCCCGATTCCCATCCAATTCAGGAGTACATCCATGAGCAACTATGACGTCGTGATACTGGGCGGAGGCCCCGGCGGCTATAACGCGGCAATTCGCGCCGGCCAATTGGGCCTTAAAGCCGCCTGTGTCGAAGGCCGCGCCACCCTCGGCGGCACTTGCCTGAACGTCGGTTGCATGCCGTCCAAGGCATTGCTGCATGCTTCTGAATTGTATGACGCGGCCATGGGTGCGGAATTTGCCAACCTCGGTATCGAGGTCAAACCCACGCTGAACCTCGCGCAAATGATGAAGCAAAAGGATGACAGTGTTGCCGGGCTGACCAAGGGCATCGAGTTTTTGTTCCGCAAAAACAAGGTCGACTGGATCAAGGGCTGGGGCCATATCGACGGGCCGGGCAAAGTCACGGTGACGGACAGCCAGGGCGGCAAGACTGAGCTGAGCGCCAAGGACATCATCATTGCCACCGGCTCCGAGCCCACTCCCCTACCCGGCGTGGACATCGACAACACGCGCATCCTCGATTCCACAGGTGCGCTTTCTTTGTCCGAAGTGCCCAAGCATCTGGTGGTGATTGGCGCCGGGGTCATTGGCCTGGAATTGGGCTCGGTGTGGCGGCGTTTGGGCGCACAGGTGACCGTGGTCGAGTTTCTCGACCGGATCTGCCCTGGTGTGGACGGCGAAGCGGGCAAAACCCTGCAACGTTCGTTGAGCAAGCAAGGCATCAGCTTCAAGCTGAGTTCGAAAGTCACCCGCGCCACGACCTCGGCGAACAGCGTTCAGCTCAGCGTCGAACCGGCCGCCGGCGGTACTGCCGAACTACTCGAAGCCGATTACGTGCTGGTCGCCATCGGGCGCCGGCCTTACACCGAGGGGCTGGGGCTGGAGAACGTCGGCCTCGCCACGGATAAACGCGGCATGCTCGCCAACAAGGGTCATCGCACTGAAGCGGCAGGCGTATGGGTCATCGGCGATGTCACGTCGGGGCCGATGCTCGCGCACAAGGCCGAAGATGAAGCCATGGCCTGTATCGAGCAGATCGTCGGCAAGGCAGGCGAGGTCAATTACGACCTGATCCCCAACGTCATTTACACCAGGCCGGAGCTGGCCAGCGTCGGCAAGACCGAAGAGCAACTCAAGGCTGAGGGCCGCGCGTACAAGGTCGGTAAATTCCCCTTCACCGCCAACAGCCGGGCGAAGATCAACCACGAGACTGAAGGCTTCGCCAAAGTGCTGGCCGATGAGCGCACCGACGAGATTCTCGGCGTGCACCTGGTAGGCCCGAGCGTCAGTGAAATGATTGGCGAATATTGCGTGGCCATGGAGTTCAGTGCTTCGGCTGAAGACATTGCCCTGACCTGTCATCCACACCCGACCCGCTCCGAGGCGTTGCGCCAGGCGGCGATGAATGTGGAGGGGATGGCGACGCAGATGTAGGGCTGGAGACCTGTTGAGACTGATCTACCGCCATCGCGAGCAGGCTCGCTCCCACATTTGATCTGTGGCGCACACAAAACCATTGTGGGAGCGGCGGTGCGACGATTCGACTTGCTCGCGAAGGGGGCAACTCGGTCTAGAGCGGCAAATGCTCCAACGGCAACGCGCCCGGCGTTTTCACAGTGTGAATCGCAAAGTTGCTGCGGATGTCGCTCACGCCCGGCAACTTCAGCAAACGCCCGGTGAGAAAGCGGTCGTACGCACGCAAATCCGGCACCACCACCTGCAACAGAAAATCCGATTCCCCTGACACCAGAAACGCCGAAATCACCTCGGGCAACGCCATCACCGCCACACGGAAGGCTTCGGCCTGTTCGTCGTTGTGGCGTTCGACCTTGACCCCGACAAACACCGTCAGCCCCAACCCGACTTCATCGCGGTCCAGGTTGGCCTGATAGCCGCGAATCACCCCGGCCTCCTCCAGCATCCGCACCCGACGCAAACAGGGGGACGCAGACAGACCGATTTCATCCGCCAGTTGTACGTTGCTCAGACGACCGTCACGTTGCAGGGCCGCGAGAATTTTTCGGTCGTAAGCGTCCAGTTTCATGCTTGGCAGATCCTGATGGTTCATGCGTCAAAGAATGGCAGGTTATGCCAATTCAAGACTGTTTAGAAGCAAACTACGCAACCACCTGCCCTGTGCTTCAGCCCTAGACTGGCGCTACCGAATCGACAACGAAAGGGGTGCAACATGGCGGGGCTTTGGCTGTTTTTCATGGCGCTGGCAGTGGTTTACCTGCTCCCAGGCCCGGACATGATTCTGCTGCTGCAAACCGGCGCTCGTCAGGGCAAAGGCGCGGCGCTGGCCACGGCGGTGGGATTGGGTATTGCCCGAGGATGTCACGTGGCGTTGGCGGCACTGGGGCTGGCGGCACTGTTCAAGGCCGCGCCCTGGACGTTCGATTTGGTGCGCCTGGCCGGGGCCGCGTACCTGTTGTGGATCGGCATTCAATGCCTGCGGACCACGATGCTCCCGAGCCTGAACGGCGCAGATTCAGCCTGTGGAAAACCTCGTTGGCGCGAAGCCATTCAGCGCGGATTGTTGACCAATCTGCTGAACCCCAAGGCGCTGCTGTTCTGCTCGGTGCTGCTGCCGCAGTTTATCGATCCGCATGCAGGGCCGGTGCTCGCACAATTCGCGACCCTGGGCGTGGTGCTGGTCAGTGTCGGTTTGTTGTTCGACAGCGCGTACGCCTTGGCCGGCGCCGCGCTTGGCCGCTGGCTGCAACGCAGTCCTTCAGCCCAGCGCGTACAGCAGTGGTTGTTTGGCAGCCTGTTGATTGGTTTTGCCCTGCGACTGACCTTTGTTCAACAGGTTTGAACCTTACTGCGACTTACGGCGGCGACGATTGATCAGTAACAATGCCGCTGCCGTGACCGCCAACACACCGCCGATCTGCAAAGTTTTTTTGTAAGGCCGCAGCTCGGAGCGCACGGCGTCGGTGACCTGGGTGACGTAGCGCTTGTCGGCGCGCTGAAAATCCGGGTCCTGGCATTGGTGACCGAAATCACCCGCCCAGACGACATACGGGCCTTCCTCGACATAACGACGGTAGAACGCGCTTTGCTCTTGCAGGCTCGTCCCCCACGACGAAGCCTTGCACAGCACCGACGCGAAAGCCTGGCTGCTGTGGGGCAAAAGATCAGCCGCTTTACTCGCCAGCGCGGTGGCAACAAACCGGTAATGGAAACGCTCATCAGGTTGCGCCAACGTGGCTTGCTGCCGTTTCACCTCACCCTCGGCCATTAATGGGCCGACCTTGAGCTCGGGAGTCTCGAGACTGTAATTGCCACCGAAAGTGGCGTAATCCGGAGACATCTCGTAGCCCAACAGCTCCATTCCGTCGAAACGAGCCACTGTCGCGGCATGGTAATAAGCGAATGCCCGTTTGGTTGGCCACCATTTCGACTCGGCGTCGTGGCGCAACTCCCCGTACCACTTGGCCTTGGCCTGCAAGTCGGCATTATCGAAATAGCCTGGCGCCTCGTCATAACGGCCCTCACGCAACAATCGCCGCCCCAGCAGGTTGCGCAACTTCGCCGCCACCGACAACGGCACGTAGTTATCGCGATCCTGTTGAGTCAGCGCTGGCGGCGCCGGCACTTGAGTGTCGACGTAGTGCTTGAGTTCATCGACGGTCAGTACACGCTCAGCGACGGTCGCAGCGTCGAACCAGTAAATGTCATTGCTGCGATAAAGCTGATCGAATGCCTGCAAATAATCCCCACGTTGCAAGGCCAGGATCGCGCTTTCCCCCTCGACGCGGCACTTGGGCTGAAGCGTTTCGAAATCCCAGTCCGGTGTCCGTCGCTCGCCCCAGGATTCGTTCTGCGGGAAGGCCTGGGCAGCCTTGGCGTACGCGGCGGCGGCAGCCGTTTTATCACCCTCGCGCATCGCCAGTTTCGCCCGCAGCCACCATGCCAGGCCACCGTCACCGGCGTGTTCAAGAAATGCCTTGGCGCTGGCGTAATCGCCCTGTTGATAATTCACGGCGGCCAGTCGATCAGCATTGTCGAGGCTACCGCGCGTGCTGTTCTGCAGCAGTTTGATCAGTTTTTGTTCGTTTGGCGGTTGATCACCAAATGACCAACCCAACCGGCTGATCAGTGACGCCGTGACCAGCTGCTGCACTGGTTTGCCTTTAAGCAACGCGGCCAGTTGCTCGTCGGGCATCGCCGCCAGATCGGCCATCAACAGCTTCAATGAGGTGTAACCCACTGCGGAACCGTGGAGGTTTTGCGTGGCGTAGAGTTTTATAGCGTTGTCCCAATCGCCCGCCGTGCGAGCGACACGCGCCTCTTCGCCGAGGCTGGCGACGCCAAGCCCCAATGGGTCGCTGAAACCGTCGATGCTCAACTGGCGCGCCTGCTCAAAGGCCTTGCGCGACTGCGTCAGCAGATCGGGCGTGGCGTCCGCTTCGCTGCTCATGGCAAACAGCGCCCGGCCCAGCGAATAAGCGGCCCACGTGCTGCGCAACGCGCGTTGATCCGCCGGCAATGCGAGCACTTTCTGGAAGTAATCGGCGGCCAATCCATGGTCACCGGCGCTGAACGCCACGGCGCCCGCCAGATAGAGCCTGTGCTCGGTCGGCAGGCCTGCGCCCTGCGCCTCGACCTGATGAGCATCGCTCAGCGTGCGCAGTTGTTTGACCAACGCCTGCTGCGGCGCCGTCAAACCAGCCTGTTCGGCGTCGTCGCGCTGCACGGCATAGTCAGGCGCGTCCATGCTGTAGACGACTTCGCTGACGTTCTTCAAACCCGTAATCGCCTGCCCGAGACGACTGATCTCGAACCGGAAGTTGCCTTCCGGCAGCTCCGCCATCGACTGGCCCCGGTTGTCGAGCAGGCGCATAGGGAAATCCGGCCCGCAGGCCACTGCCGAACCCAGTGGAAAACCGAGGCTCAGGCAAAGCAAATGGCGGGGCCAGTTACGGGTGAACATTCGAACCTCCTTGATCAATGTTTGTGCAGCGCGCCCAACCGATGGCGCGCTGCCCACCGGCCGGGATCCGACCGTCGCGCAGGCGGGTGAAGGTAAGCAGATCCGGGCTTTGTTGCAACGCATAACCGGCCAGGGCATCGGCGCCTTCACAGCCTCGTACCGCGAGCGTCAGGCGTTCGGGCCAGGCGCTGTCGAGGTTGCCTTGATTGCTGATGCTGACGTCATAGAGGCCATCCTGCGCCGAGAGTTTCAGCGTCAGGCGACTATCGAGGGCTTCGCCACGGGCTACGGCGCGCAGGGTCGTCAGGCTCCAGGCCCGGCGATCATTGGCCAATGGCAGGCGAAACCAGATCAGCCCGGCCAGATGAGCCGGCGGATCGTTGCGCAATTGGATGGCAAGTGTGCTCAGTTGCTGCGGATCGGCCAGCAATTCCCGGCGCTCGCCGACGCGCTCAATGGGCACTTCGCTTTCCACGTCGGGTGCGCCGCCGGCCTGCGGCAACAACGCTACGCCATAGGCCGGCAGCGCCAGATAAAAAGGTTTCGAAGTGATGCGGCTCCAGGCGCCGGCCCATTTTCTGGCCTGATCCGGGTCAAACAATCCCATGCGCGGGTCGCTCACCGCATGTACCTGCAACACGCTGCTATCGACTGTGGATAACAATGCAGGCAGTTCAGGACTGTCGAGCCACGCTGGCAGCGCAGTAATGCTCAATGGCATGGAAGCCGGCAGCACCGCGCGCAAATCCGTGAGGAATTTCCGATAAGCCGGTAGCCGAGCGTTCCCGGCATCGTGGTCGATTTCCACGCCGGAGAGCACCAGCCCCTGCGCCTGCCAATCGTTGAGCACTTGCAGGATCTGCGCAGCGACCTCGTCCTGATCCAGCGACTTGAGCTGGCCATCGAGACGAATCACCGCAATCAGCGGCCGGCCATCCCGTTTGAGCAGCACCGGGTCGATTCGCGCCCGGTTCCAGCCCGCCTTGGGGAATGCCTGCAAGGCCAGCACCCGCAGGGTCGCAAAATCCGCACGGCTGTCTTTGAGTGCGGCTTCGTGGGCCGGCGTCCATTGTCGTTGCCATACATAAAGTTGCTGATCGAGCGGCGGTGCGTCCTGTTGTTCGCAGCCGCTAAGCAAAGCCAGCATCACCAGCAAGCCTGACAGGCGAGCGAGAAAAACCATAAAACTCCTAAGCCTGAATCTCATATTTGTAGGAGCGAGGCTTGCCCGCGAAGCTTTTGGCGGAGTTTAGGACGCCTTCGCGGGCAAGTCGGGTCGCCGCATCGCTCGCTCCTACACGCCGCGTCAGATGCTACAGGTCGAGCACCAAAGGCTGCGAGCCCTGCGCCGGAATCGCACAACAAATCAGGACATGTCCTACTTCCGGCACTTCCGCTGGTGGCTGTGGATAATTCACCTGACCGCTGATCAGGCGAGTCTTACAGGTCCCGCAGGAACCGCCGCGGCAACTGAATTCCGGGCGCAACCCGCGGCTTTCCGCCAACTCCAGCAAACTGCCGCCGTCGGGTTGCCAGCGGGCTTCTTTGGCCGAACGCTCGAACACCACCGGCACCGACGTGGTCGCGGCGGGCGGTTGCTCGATGACCACCGCGTCGGGGTCCGGCCGGCGACGCAAGGTCGACGGGCCGAAGGTCTCGGCGTGAATCCTGCTGTCACGGATGTCCAGTTCCCGCAGGCTGTCGTACAGCCCCTGGGTAAAACTGCCCGGCCCGCAGAGTACAAAATCGAGCTGATCGTAGTCCTCCACTTCAAGGATGTTCTTCAGCAACGCGGCGTCTATCCGTCCGGTCAGGTCAAAGTCCTCACCCTCGTGAGCATCGGCCTCCGGCTGACTGAGCAGACGCAGCACCCGCACCGAATCACCGGCGTCATCCAGCAAACGATCCAGCTCGGAGCGAAACGGTTGATCAGCCAGCGTGCGCGAACTCTGGAAAAACCATGTAGGCCGAATGTGTCGGGTGCGCAGGCCTTGATACACCACCTCCCGTACCATCGACAGCAGCGGCGTAATGCCTACGCCGGCGGCCAACAACACCAGCGGCCGACGTTCATGGGTTGCCACGGTGAAGTGCCCCTGAGGCGCGCGGGCTTCCAGCAGGTCACCGACACGAACCTGCTCATGCAGATGCGAAGACACCCGCCCTTCTCGCTTCACGCTGATGCGGAAAAAGTCATCGGACGGCGCGCTCGACAGGCTGTAGGTGCGGATATGCACCTCGCCGCCAATGTTGAACCGCAGCGGTAGATGCTGCCCCGCTTGAAACAGCGGCAACCCGGCGCCATCGGCGGGCTCCAGATAGATCGAGCGGATGTTGTGGCTTTCCGCTTCGATGCGCACCACCCGCAGCGGCCGCCAATGATCACCCAGCGCCCGGGCTTGCAGGCGTGCGTTGGCCTGCTCCCAGGTGCCCGTCAGCAAACTGGTGGGCGATACGCCGTCGAAGCGCCAGCGCAGAGCCAGTGCTGCGGGCCGACGCACCACCTGCTCCACCTCGAATGTCCACAGACGCTCGGCGCCTTGAAAGGCTTCTACTTGGGGGCCTTCAAGGATGATTTCGGTACGACCGCTGAGGTGCAGCAGGTCGCCGGAGTTGAAATCGATAAAAAGCAAACCCGCCCGTGGATTGATCAACAGGTTGCCCAGGGTATTGAAGAACAGATTGCCGGCGAAGTCCGGGATGGTCAGACGATTACCTTCCACGTGTACGAAACCGGCCTGACCGCCACGGTGGGAAACGTCCACTGAGCGCCGACCGTCGACATCCACATAACTGGCGACGAAGAAGGTATCGGCGTCGGCAATCATGGCTTTGGCAGCGTCATCCAGAGCGCCCAGGTGCTGCGCGATGCGCGTCGAGGGATCCGCCAGCGGTATCGAACGAAACTGCCGCAATTGAATGTATTGCGGGCAGTTGCCGAAGGACTGTTCGACCATTACGCCGAAGCCATTCGCCGTCACGGCGCCGACGCGACCATTGAGGCGGTTGCGCCGCCGCGTGTGCAGTTCGATCCCCAACAAGCCGATCGCCGCGCCATCGGTCAATTGCGCCGGGTCATCCGCCCCCGGCAAGCTGTTGAATTGCAGCGCACCTGGCTGGGGCGAATGAGCGAAACCCGGTTGCCCTTCAAGAATGCTCGCCCAAGGATTGCCGTCGATGTCCACTGCGCCGTACAGCATGAACGGCAGTTGCTCATAGAATTTGCGGTGTTGGTCCGGCATCTCAGTGCGAACCACCCTACGACCCAACTCCTCCATTCGCTGGGCAACACCGACGTGTGCCTGCAACTGTTTTTCGCCCGCGTGCCAAGGTGACTGGTCCATTACGGCTTCTCCCGTGCGCGCCAGGCGCAGTGTGAACGGCCCGACAATGCCGGGCCGCAGGTATCAGGCAGTTTTTTGCAGGCCGGCGACAGTGCGCGGCATGCCGACAAACCCTGGCAAGGCTTCGATGCGCGCCAGCCAGGCTCGTACGTTGGCGTAGTCCTCGAGCGACACGTTGCCTTCCGGTGCGTGGGCGATGTAACTGTAGGCGGCCACGTCGGCAATGGTCGGCTCGCTGCCGGTCAGGTAAACCGTATCCGCCAGTTCCTGATCGATCAGTTTGAGCCAGACGTGGGCGTAAGCGATCGTCTCTTCAGCCCTGTAAGGCGCGCCAAACACCGTGATCAGCCGGGCCCGGCCCGGGCCAAAGGCAATCGGTCCAGCCGCCACTGACAACCAGCGTTGAACCTTGGCGGCACCGAGCGGGTCGTCTGGCAGCCAGCGACCGTTACCGTATTTTTTCGCCAGGTAAACCAGAATTGCGTTGGAATCGGCCAGCACCACGCCTTGATCATCGATGGCCGGGACCTGTCCGAACGGGTTGATCGCCAGGTAATCGGGTTGTTTGTGCGCACCCTTGGCCATATCGACCAGGATCAGCTCGGTCGGCAGTTGCAGCAGGGATAACATCAGCTCCACACGGTGAGCATGGCCGGAACGTGGGAAGTTGTAGAGTTTGATCGCTTGCATGGTCGACTCCGCTGGGTGGTGGCGCCGTTCTGAAACGATCAGCGCCGATGGGAGCCATCTTCCACCCCCAACCAAAACAACAGAATAACCAGCAAACGCAATCAATTATTTCAGCCAGTGCAATAACCCATCAGCCCTGCAAGGCCGGGTGTTCGCGCAGCGCTTTCACCGTGAAGTCGACAAAACTGCGAATCCGGGCCGGCGCATTGCGGCCGCCCTGATACACCACATGGATGGGCAATGGCGGCAGTTCGAAGTCAGCCAATACGATTTCCAGTTCGCCGGAAGCGACTTTACTGGCGACTTGATAAGACAGGACACGGGTGAATCCCAGCCCGAGACACGCAGCCGTAATGGCTGCCTGATTCGCCGTCACCACCAATCGCGATTCAACCCGCACGCTGAGTGGCTCGCGCGCATCCTGAAAAGGCCAGCTTTTAAGCTGACCAATAGCGGACGTCGAAATAACCGGTGCACGCGCCAAATCCTGAGGATGCACGGGCCTGCCCTGTGCCTCCAGAAATGGCGGAGCAGCGCAAATCACCCGCCGTACTTCGCCGACGCGGATCGCGTGCTGGTTGCTGTCGGGCAATTCACCGATGCGCACAGCCACATCAATCCCCTCCTCGACCATGCTCACTACCCGATCGACCAGCAAGCCGTTGATGCAGACTTCAGGAAACTGCTTCAGATAACTCACTATTACCGGCGTAACGAACAACTCACCAAATAACACCGGCGCGGTGATCGTCAGTTGCCCACGGGGTTCGGCATGACTGCCCGCAGCTGAATCCTCCGCTTCCTGCACCTCGGCAAGGATCCTGCGACAGTCTTCGAGATACCGCTGACCCGCCTCGCTCAAATGCACGCTGCGTGTGGTGCGCGTCAGCAAGCGTGTGCCAATGCGTTTTTCCAGCGCGGCCACGGCACGGGTAACACTGGCCGCCGACAGGCCCAAACGCCGCGCCGCTGCCGAGAAACCTTGGTCCTGGGCGACGGCGGCGAAGACCTGCATTTCCTGGAATCGGTCCACTGGGTATGTCCTCTACTCAGATATTCGCTACCGTCAGGCTGCGAATCCAATACGGCGTTCAAAACAATCTAGTCTGACATAACCGGGAATTTGCGAGGTCTTGATTATGGCAAAGGATAAGAAGCGCCCGCTTAAGCAGAACGCTGCAGACAGCTCGAAGATGTCTAACAAGGATTACCTGGAAGAACTGCGCCGACTGCACGTCGAAACCGTCAAGTTGCAGGAGTGGGTAAGGCAAAAAGGGATCAAGGTGTGCATTGTTTTCGAGGGCCGCGACGGTGCCGGCAAGGGAGGGACAATCAAGGCCCTGACTGAACGGGTGAGCCCACGTATCTTTCGGGTGGTGGCGTTGAGCGCGCCGACCGAACGTGAGAAAACCCAGATGTATGTCCAACGGTACCTGCCGCATCTGCCGGCGGCTGGCGAAGTGGTGATCTTCGATCGCAGTTGGTACAACCGTGCGGGCGTTGAACGCGTGATGGGGTTCTGCACCCAAGAGCAGGTCGACCGTTTCCTGAAGTCGATTCCGTTGGTGGAACGTGCAATCGTCGATTCAGGCGTCATCCTGATCAAATATTGGCTGGAGGTCAGCCAAGAGGAACAGACACGACGTCTTCAGGCACGCATCAAGGATGGACGCAAAATCTGGAAGCTCACCGGCATGGATCTCAAGTCATACAGCCGCTGGTACGACTATTCACGCGCCCGTGACGACATGTTCAAGATGACCGACACCGAACATGCCCCCTGGTTCGTGGCCAACTCCAATGACAAGCGACGGGCTCGCCTGAACATCATCACCGACCTGCTCAGCCGCATTCCTTATAAGGATGTTCCGAGGGAGCCTGTGAAGTTGCCCAAACGCCAGAAACCAGGCAGCTATCGAGAGCCGAATTATCCACTGCGATTGATAGAGGAAAAATTCTGAGCTGAATGTAAAAGGGGCAAGGTCCTGTCAACAACAGGAACCCTGCCCCTTGAATTTAGAGAATAAAAACTGTCGCGAGAAGCCCCCGTAAATCGCGGCTTTCAAGCCAAAAAAACAAAGTCGCAAAACAGTCGCAGCCACCGAAAAAGCTACCTGAGCGTGAAGCTCTTGGGAATAAAATCTGTCGCAGACAACTAATTCATTGATTTTATTATAGTTTATTGCCATTTCCTGCTCATAAAACCACCGCTAGCAGAGCCTTTTCCTTCGGGTATTGAGCCCGTTTCGCTCCAATTACGCTGGCCTCATCCGAAAAGCGCCCAAAGGTCGAATTTTTTATTGATGGCAAACTTCACTCTAAACACTAGCGTTAACAACGCAGCTTTAAGACGTCTAGACAAGAGATAGATTATATTCTATATCCTGGAAACAACCGGGAGGGTGTGTTGATGAAGACTTCAATTGCAGCTCGACACCCGACGAAAAAGAAACACCTTTCACGGAAAGGGGGAATCACAGCCTTTTGGCGATTCAGCTCCCATCTTGCTTCTCTGACGGAATTTGAGAGGCTGCTCCAAATAAAAACCGGCCTTCCGGCTGACCTTGCCCCTGCTCTTCGCTCGGCCTTCGGCCTCCAAGAGCGCGAATTGGGGACACTGCTCAGTGCATCAATTTCATCGCTTGAAAGATTGAGGCGAGAGCAAAGGAACCTTGACCCTGTCGCCTCGGAGCGTTTGGACAGAATCGCTACTGTCAGTCATTTGGCAGAGAAGATCTTTGAGACACAAACCTCTGCTACACATTGGATGTCGGCCCCGAACAGAGCCCTCGGTGGACTTGCTCCAATCATGCTCTGTGAAACGGAGATCGGCGCGAAGCAAGTTCGCCGTGTCCTTCAGGCTCTGATGTCTGGTGGCGCAGCGTAATGAGCGTATGTAGGTAGAACACGCTCGCACGTGCGGGAGAGCCTAATCCGACAGGACTGACCGGAAAGTCATTCACTCCGTTGGCTCAAACAGCCTTACCAAACTATTCAGCTAGCTAATGACAAGTGGATTAGTCCTTTCATTTTTTTGGCTTCGATGGCGGCTTTATCAAGCCGACAATTTCATGGAAAGCTTTTTCCGTTTCATCATCTGACATCTTTGGTACCGGCGGGCGACGTTCGCGCTTGGTCGCGCGCATCATGTCGTCAGGTATCAAATCCAAGGGGTTTGAGCGCTCGCTTTTGTTCAGGGCCGAAAAATAGACCGTCGCGTTCACACGGTCGTCTCGGTCCGCACGAGCAAATTTCACTACGTTGGAATTCGTGTCAGCTGGAAGGTCAAAAGGGCAAGTTAGATCCAGGCGCGTGCCAGTTCCACGTGCTTGAATAGCATGCAGTTGTAGATATTCGACGTCCATAGAATTGCTGGTGTACGCACTGGAGCGATATGCCCGAGTTATATCAGCAAGTTTTACAGACTCCCGACCGGCATTGCGGCACTCTATATAAGCGAGCTTCAAAAGCTGTACAGCGAGGCGCTTGATCCCGAAAGTAGAGCGATAAAGCTCTGCCGCTAGGTCATTGATATCAACTTGAATGTGACCACCACTAACCCTTATGCACTCGCTGACGTAGGCTTTCCAGTCCTGGCTTTCAGGGTGATCCGGCAGCATGATCCTAGGCTCCGAGAGCAACCGCTGTTTGTCTTCGCTGTTTCGACGAAGCAGCTTACGCGCCAGGCTGTAGTTGGAAACGAAGATCACAGGAGGACCTATCGCAGCTAACGTCAGCAGAATGTCAGTTATCTTGGAGGCGCCCAAGCCGGTATTGATATGCTGGGTTTCTTCAAGCATGACCAGAGAGACACCATCTCGATTGGCTCGTCTACGGCTTTCAACGAGCAGCTTTGCCAAATTCCACGCTCTGCAGGATTCTTCGCTGCCTATCACGAAGTCAGATAACAACTGCTTACCGCCCGCCTTCCCGCGGGCGCTTGCATACCAATGTGAAATCAGTTTTATCGCCCCATGGTAATGATCACAGGAAAAATCCATGGGCGGCGGCAAGACTTTCCTCAACGCCGTAATCGTTTGACTCTTTCCAACTCCAGCTAACCCCGTTAAGCAAACCGGCAGCACTTCTACTTCCGGTGGGGAATAGATCTTTGAAACGTATTCAGCTTCGCTGGAAAAAAGCTTACCGCTGTGCAGAGATGCCCTGCCAGCCATCTCCTTTATGAAGTTTAGGGAGAACGCGTTGGGCAAATAGATTTTCATCAGATTGCCTGCCAATGCCTCAGCAGCAATGAGGGGATCGATTGTGCTCAAGGCTCCTATAGTTTCCGGATTGACGGTAACCCGCTCTCGAATTTTATTGATATCCAAACAATCGTCGAACCTGCTAGCTATTAGCCTGTTCATTGGGCTTTACCTCGGAAGCGATTGAAATCGTCTGTATCACGCTGGGCGGCTCCTCCCTTAGTGGGCCTCCCAAGCTTGCGCTCGCCACCATCCCAATCTTCCCCCGTATTAAGCTTAAATTGATCCCTAATCAACTGACGAGACGGGGGTATTTCATCCCGAAGCACTGCTGCTTCGTCACGTCGCAATTGATCGATCTCTTGGAGGTCGTGCAGTGAAAGATCCGAACTAAGAGAAGTGGTTCTAGCAGATCGCACAAAGTCCAACTCATACAAGACGCCTTGAATCTCAATCCAAATATGCCGAACAGACATTGCCAAAACAAGTACGGTAGTTTCAATAACTCCCTTCCTAGCGACCATATCAAATATGCCCGTAGCGGCTAACGCTTGAGATTTATATTTACGACTATATAAATAAACTGCATCTCTCCTTATGCTGGCTGGGCAAGGTCTTAGAAAGGTCTTGATGGCAATATCAAATTGCATACCGATCGAAGAATCTCGACCACGACTACTCCAATAGTTGTAGATGCCTAACGGCGTCGGTTTGACGCCAGCCAGATACAGATCTTCGTCCATTCGAGCACCAGCATTCGAAGTAATGTTATCCTCAATGACTCGCAAAATTTCACGCTTGGCCATTTGAACAAAGTTCAGCCGGCTATGGAAATACGTCGGCTGTTCAAGAGACTTTTTATCCCGAGGATGAGAAGACTCAACAGTCGCTTTGGACTGCCCAGAATAAACTGGAGTCAATTCGAAGGATTTTAGCCAATTAATGTTGGGCTCACTTTCGAAGCCCGCCCCTGGTCCCCGATCAAATACAATACCACCGGACAGTCCCTCTGTTGGCCATTGCCAAGGTTCAATCTCCAGACCAAACAGCTCGCAGAACTTCACCTTATTGGTAGCCATGCAGAATAGGGCCATCCTGTAGGCATCCATATTTTCTTTCCCTTCCGCGAAGCCGATGCCCAGAACGGCTCCGGACAAGCCGCACAAAGCGCGAACCACGCAATAGCTATCAACCGCGCTTCCCTCTGTGAGGCCAGACAATTTTTCCGATATGTAATATCCGTCAAACTCAACACGTTGATTAACATTTACAATATTCTCAGCAAAGCTTCCTTCAGAGCCGGAAATAGATCGAGCTTTATGCTGTCCCTTTAACGCTTGCTTGAGCTCCTTTGGGCTAATCAATTTTTTGATCCAATACTTAAATTGATTATATGAAGGAAATGCCTTGCCCTCCGGGTGACGGAATTCCGCCGATTTCTTGTGTAGAAATGACTCGCACCCAAATTCGCGAGTAATAACCTCACGATAAATGTCAGCCAACGTCTTATGCGGAGACCTAAATTTCAAGAAACCGGAAAGTATCGCCCCCTTCATAATTGCGTCGCAAGGATAACCCGACCGCTTTCCTTTTCTAGACGGTCTACCCAATTTTCGTGGAGAAACTTCTCGGTTCCAACCACCAATACGGTGGAGGGGTGGCATCAACGCCCATTTGTTTTGCCCGAATGTAATGTAGGTGTAGAACCATAACCGCAGTCGCGCAGCATTCTGCTGTGGTCGTAGCTCCTTAGCATGCGTATTAATAATGCTGTCCGGATTATCGCTGGCAAAAATCTCATCCATGCGGATGACTAGATCCGATATAGCCGCGAATCGCCGATTGACCTTCTGGTCGTAGGTTTCCTTTACTGAGCGCCTGTGACCCTCCAAATAGGTAACTGATACACCTTCAATGGGTGCAAGCCAGGGAGGGAATTTGTCACTTGAGCCGTCTTCCAACACCCAGCCGTTTTCAAGTGCATCTTCAAATTCAACTCTGGTAAGCGTGATGAGCTCGGCACGCAATTCCTTACCTTCGTCACTGAATATCACGAGCCTAACCCTGTTCAGATTGCCGTTACTGTTCAGGAAATGGTAGATGACGCCCTTGGAGAGGCATTGAAACCCCTCTGGTGCAACAAGTCGTGAACCCGTCATCATGACTCTGTCTCCTCGAAGAGGGAGCCATAAACCGAAAACAGGTCTCCACCCTCAATGGAAAAAGGGTGATCGATAAGGATCGGATTGAAAAAATTCAGGGTTAGCTTTCGATTCCAAATGTCTTGGTAGATCCTGGCTATAAACTGATCACGACCACCCCATCGTGCACCGTATTGGATAGCGACATACGCCACTGGAGTTCCTGCTTGGACTGCTCCTCTGACATCCGCACTAAAATCATCGAGCAATGTTTTGTCATGGCTTAGCGGAAGGTCTTGCACGACAAAAAGCATATCCAGGTTTGCAATGACTGCAGGTTCAACCCGGTCCAGGGAAACCTGCACGGTTCGGATGCCGGCGCTAGCGTAATAGCTCCTCTCCAGCTCGGTCCTCAACAAGGCATGATCGCGATCCTGCTTCTGCTGAAAAGGCGTCTTTGCCCTCGAGCTTCTTCTCTCGCGAAATTCTTCTGCTCGATCTTTGACGGTCCAATTAACGGCATAAGGGATCCCGTCATGACCTTTCATGTAGAGAAGCAGGTCACCTTGGTACGGAAAAGGCATTTTCTGGCGCCTGTTATCGTCGCCCTCAAACACGAACATGTGATGCTTGAAGCCGATCTCTTTGGCTATTTCAACCGTCCCACGGACAGGGGTTGGAAAAGTGCCTTTTGTCAGCGGATGTCCATGAAGTGGATGCCCAGCGCTGTACGGCGAAAGCATTTTTTGTTCATGGATATCCAAGAGATCTGGATGGCAGAGTGCAAGCTGCGTGAACACCCGCTCGGGTGTTGAGAGCACATGCAAAGTGCGGCCGAGCTTCCCGCTATTCAGCCTGCTAATCCGAGAGCCCTTCGGCGCTTCACGTGGAACCGCCAACGTAGACGGAACATACTCACGCCCCCATTGGAACCATCGCTGGCGGCTCATGATCAGCGTAAACTTTTCCTGCATTTTCATCCAAAGCTTCCAATTTCGTTTGGGTACGCACACGCCGTTTAGGCTGGGGATAACAGCCAAGGCGTAAAGCGAACCCCTTACCCAGCGGGCAGCTGCACGCGCGCATCGCTGTGGATAACGCGCGGCATCTTGTGGACGAACGAAGTCGTGCGGGACTTGACGTCCCACATGTATGAAATAGACAATGGATTTGTCAGGCACCTAATCTGACTTATCCACAGGGGCCCAAGGTCGCACTTGGGCCTTTGTCTATCTGACTTCCAGCTTCACAGTTAGCTAGACTTCATCTGAATTCCTCTATCAAAGTGCGCTCGCACGGCTTTTCCGCCTGGGACAAGCACCACAAGAAGCTCATAGGTTTGGGCACCACTTCCGAAACGAGTGGCTTATTCCCTTTTTGATTAATCGAATCATGTTACCGCTTGAAATTAGCTGCTGACAACCAAAAAAAGTTGCCAATTTGCGCCTCCGGAGGCGCTGCAACGGACCTTTGCCATGCAGTACAGCGCTTTTGATGAGCGATTTAAAAGTCCGACATGGTACTTGATAAAACATCACGAAGAGAGCGAGCTATAAATGAACACTAAGTAATTACCATGCTAGTTTTAATACCAACGGAGAATTTCATGAAGCTATCGGAGATGCATACCATAACTGCAACGGCCTGATGGAAAAAACCATGAACCCTTCAAGCGGTCAATCGCAGGACATACTCGTGCGCTGGTTTGAAGATGAGATTTTTTACAGCCTCTGTAGTCGCCAGCATCACTTTTTGGCACATCTGAATACTTCGGCCACCTTAAGTTGGCTTTTCGGGGAAAAGCATTGTGCTATCACCCACGATTTCCCTTGCAACCTCGATGCCCTGAATAGCCAGGCTAAGGCCATATGGGGAGGCCCCACATCGATTATCAGTGAGCACACCATTCTCCCCGTCTTCTTTCCGTTTCAATCGGAACAGCAAATTTCAGCCGTGGTTGAGACGATGAAAAGTGCTCAGATTGGATCGATAAAATATCGTTTGGGGCTTTTGACAGGCCGGTTCGGCGCAGAGCACCCTTTGAAGGCCTGCACAGCCTGTATGGCAACTGATCGCACAACCTATGGAGTTGCTTACTGGCACTTGTCTCATCAGTACCCAGGCGTGGTTTTGTGCCCTATTCATGGCTTCATGCTCAGAGAGAGCACTTTAAATCGCCAATGGTCGGGAAGCTTTCAATGGGCCTTACCGAACGAGGTTTTTCTTGCAGAGCCTACGGCGTTGGTACCTTCAAGCGCCGCTGAGAAAGCTCTCCACCAGCTAGGTACCGGGATCCTTGATCTTGTAACTTACGGAATCCCCGGGCGTTTTAACCCAAACACAGTGAGATCAGTCTATAAAGAAGCGCTAATTAAACTAGGGCTGTCTGGACCGAAGAGGGTAAGAGCGGCGATTTCTTTCGCTGAATTTTCATCACAGATCCAGCCATATCCACCGTTCAACTCCTTGCCTATCACGGCTCAGAGGGCAGAAGCCTTCATTGATCAGCTAACCCGCAACCCGCGTGGCCATTGCCATCCGCTCAAGCACCTGACTTTTATCACTTGGCTTTTTGGCCGATTGAACGCGTTCATTGAGGCCTACGATCGCCTGGATCGCGCACCCGACCAGACATTTCAAATCAAGCACGCGAGCAGTACCAAGCCTGTCATGGTAAATGAGCCCAAGGCTGCCACCATCTCCGAAAAATCGGTTATTCGAAAGCCCAAAAAACTCAAATCGCGGCTTAGAGCGGCGATACTGGAATGCCTTCAAAACGGCGATTCGAAAGATATGATCTGTTCGCAATTCGGAGTTTCGATTTGCACCGTAAACAGGCTGCTCCGTTCGGAGCCGGCGGTGCTTAAAGCAAGGGCAGGACAGCATAGGGAGGCGCTACTACTTCAGCATCGTACTAAATGGCTGGCTGTCGTTGCCGCGAACTCTGGTGCGAGTACAAAGTGCATCCGATCTGTGATCCCAAACATTTACGCATGGCTGTATAGAAATGACCGGGAATGGCTGAGCGCACAAACTTGTTGTCTCCCAAGCGGTCGTATCGGAAACTACTCTAACGTTGATTGGCAAGAGCGCGATTGCAAGCTCGCGAATTTAGTTCGCAATCATCTCACTCGAATCCCCCACCTCGACGGAGAACTGAAAATAGAAAGAGCAGAGCTTTTTACGCAAATTCCTGCGTTATCATGCTCGTTAGAAAAAAGAAGCCATTACTTACAAACAAGAAAATTATTATCAGAAATAACACAAGCCAATAAATAAATCAGAACAACCACATTATATATTTGTCTTCTTTAGCTTCTTACTCCTTTACCTTTCCGAGATTGTTAGACTTACGCAGTGCATCAGCGGGCTTTTACACTTCGTTCGTAAGTATTCACTGATAAACTCGACGATCGCCAAAATATATATGTAGCTTTGGTGAATGCGCAATCTCCGGGACTCAAAATTCACAGTGTTTTACAACAGACCACTGGAGTTGTGCACTGCCTCGTTGCTCTCGCCCGCAACAGAACAAACATCTTGATGATTACAATTCTTCGAGGGCAAAGTCACTGCCTCAAAGATGATCTGCATGTGCTCGATGACATTCCCCGCTTTTACGAAATCAGCACGCAAAGGCATGCTCCCGTCGTGGCCGGAGGCCCAATTGTGGCGCCTCGTTCCATCACAATCGGCATTTCAGCTCGGTGGATCTCAGGAGGGAGTCGATTTTGTTGGCCCAGTCACATCACCGGCCAGGTGATGACAGCAGCCTCACTGAATGTTCATCCGTGGATGACCCCGGACACTTCCTCCTTTGCCGCAGCGAGCACGCCTGAGGGATTGGCAGAGAGCACTTCCTTCGGACGCTTCCCACTGAGGAACGTGTTCGGCGACGCAATCCAGATCGCCATTGACCACCCATCTTTCATCGTGGCCAAGGTCGCAATTACATTCTTCAGTGCAGAGAACGGTCGAAATCCTTGCCCCGGGTCGAGCCCGTAAATCGGGAAATAATCGACGCCCTCATGTCTCAGAGCAAAAATTTTCCCGGCATGCTTCCATTTGTTGGGCTGCGAGCTGGGGTTACCGGAGCTGAAGTGTGCGAGGCTCGAGACCTCGCTGGCTGTTACCCAGTCGCTACTTTGAAGGATCTCGGTTTTAGCCTGTGCCAGCATTCGGGCCTCACGCAGCAGCGTCGATGGCACCGGCTTTTTAGGAACCGTGATGGAGACGATGGAAGAAATCGTTTCCGCAGGAACGGGGTACAGCTGAGCGAGAAATGCCCGGGTAAGCATTTCTAGTGAGCAAACGTAAGCACCGACTAGATCCTGGGACTTTACATCCACAGTAATAACAACCTTATGCCGAGAGCGCTCCGCTCCTTGAGATGGGTTTTCAATCTCAATCACCAGCGATTCCCGAACGATTTCATTCGCATCAGTACTGAACGTCATACCAATCTCCCAAAGGATTTCGGCGCGATCAAAAATTGCCCACAGCCAATCTATCTCCGACTATTGCTTGTCGCAACGACCACCTGATTGGGCATCTCTCCCAACTCAGCTGTAATCACCTCTCGCTCGGGAACGGTTGGTCAAGTGGAGTGCAATTTCGCAGTTTTCTAAAGCGAATACTTATGACGCAGACAGCAATTGCAGAATAATGTGGCATATTGCCACTTGTCGGCAAGTGACACACGCCTAGGGCATTTCCGTCGAGGCGTAGTCGTGGGGTTTTCTGCACAAATCAGAATTGATCTGTAAGTAGGTGCTTGTGAAAGTCTACGAGAATGTGGTCATAGGGAATTTTCTCTATTCCTTGGGATTCTCGGTTCGGTCCCATCTCAACAAAAATACTCCGTTCCCGAGCGTGGTGAACCTTCTCCAGCAGACGCCCGTAGATAAGGAATTGGGCGACGTTTTACTCACGTTTCCCGGCTTGGTTCGATTGATCGAATTCAAGATGAAGGGCGCTAGCCTGAAAAAGGAAAAGCGTAGGCATCAACTCCTTTCCCTGGCGTTAGAGCGCGAAAACGCCATGTTGGTCGAGACGTCCAAGAGTGTTCACTGGTATGTCGAACTTTCCGCTAAAAGCGACACGGCCCCTTTGATCTCTCGGGTGGTGCCTTACCTCGACGCTTTTACGGATTCGGAATCGCTAAGGCCCGGCGGCATCGAGGAGATGGTTGACCAGACTGCTCGGCAAGCGGTGTCGGAAACTGATCCATTGTCGCGTGAACAAGCACGGGCCTATTTGGACCTGGTGCGATTGACGCTGGGTAAAGAAAAACCTGTCGGGGCCGGGGGGTTGCTACTGGTGATGGATGCTCAAGGCGGCATGCATTTCGCCCAGGTGCAGGATCTTGTCGATCTTAATTTGCCGGATGGATTGTGGCTCGAAAGAATGCTCGCGGGACCTGAAATGGGACCTTTAGACCTTTCCGTCAATCGTGAAAAGGCTGGTCCTACGCTCAAGCACGAGCCTACTCATGAAATCTCCTTTCACATGCGATGAAACCTTAATCTGAATCCGAGTACGTACGATGTCGCAAATGGATCCGCAACAATTTGATCGAGTCAGAGTGATAGTGACAGCTGCGCAAAATATCCTCGAAGCTGCAGAGAATGACCGCGCAGCCGTGAATCAGCTCCTCCAAAAATTGCAGCGATTGGAGGGGAAAGTGGATCAATCCTTGGCGCAGATTCCTGCCACGATTGAAGGATCGTTGCGCAATTTGGCGAGCGCGACAGCCCAAGGTGCTGCTGCACAGCTAAGCGAAAAATTTGTACATGCGAACAAAGCAGCCAGCGATGCCACACAGTTGTTCCAAGCCGCTGGCAAAAATGTTTGGCGCAATTTTTGGATCGCCACAGCGGCAACTCAGTTCGCAATCGCCTTGGCTTTGGTCGCAGCCGCTTACTATTTCATCCCCAGCAAAGCGGAGATCACAAGTAGGCAAGAGGAGCTTGCCGAGCTTACTCGCGCTATTGCGTCGTTAAAAAATGGGAAGCGATGAGCTCCTGTACAGGTAAGTGAGCGCCTGGTACGCGGAAATCCATAAACATACAAGAATTCATTTTTAACTGGCTTGTGTTCTGTCGCGGATCTTTCCAGCGGAGGTGCCTTGGCAAAGTGTGGGCTATGGGTAGGTTTCAGCCGGTCACGGCGGGCAGAAATCGGCCAAATGTAGCCATTCGCGGTGGGAATTACCCATGTCTTTCTAGACCGTGTCTCAGGAAAGCAAATGACCTGACTCACTGCCAAATTTAACTTAGTGATCCGTTGGGGTGCCGAATATGCATTGCCAGTTGCATATTTCATGCGCCGTACCAATCGCCCATGATGAAAAAAGGTATCTGAATCCAGAAAGTCCTCTGCGAACAGGCAGATAACCCAGCAACCCACCAGTCGGAAATATCGACGAAATCAGGTACGGATCACACGTAGTTCGCCCCAATTCGGCAAAGGAATCAGGGGATCTACTATGCTCAATGAGTTGAAGTTATCGTCGCTTACGACTCAGACGGGGCCGACTGCATCGCAAGCGCAATGCGGAGGCAGAGATGGCATCGATATCCAGAAGACTCTTCCTGAAGTTGGGAGGCGGGGCTGCTGCAAGCGTAGCAATAGGGCTACCCGAACTCACACAGGCTGCAAGCCCAACGGTAGAGGGGCGAGTGAATCTCCCCTACAAAATGAAGGCGCTGACCAAAGCGCAGAAATTGCAGATCAACACGCCAGTCCTGTTTTCCTATCCCGACGCGGCTTCACCCTGCGCATTGATCAAGATGGGCGCTCCCGTCCCGGGTGGCGTTGGCCCAGATCGCGATATTGTCGCCTTCAGCACGCTATGCACACACATGGGTTGTCCGGTCGCCTATGACGCCGGGCAGAAGTTGTTCAAGTGCCCCTGTCATTTCAGTATTTTCGATCCTGAAAATATTGGCCAAATGGTTTCCGGCCAGGCCACAGAGAACCTGCCGAGCATAGTGCTTGAGTACAACCCCAATGACGATTCGGTACGTGCTGTTGCCGTCGAAGGGTTGATCTACGGACGTCAGTCCAACCTCCTTTCATAAGGAGATTAACAATGGCAACCAACAAAGATCGCATGGCGCTGCCCCCGACAGATGCCCAAAAGACCAACCTGACATGCCACTTCTGCATCGTGGGTTGCGGTTATCACGTGTACAAATGGCCGGAAAATCAGGAAGGCGGACGAGCCCCCGATGAAAATGCGCTAGGGCTCGACTTCCGTAAACAGTTGCCCCCCATGGCTATCATCATGACGCCGGCAATGCAGAACACGGTTACCGACAAGGACGGTAAGCGCTACAACATCATGGTCGTGCCGGACAAACAGTGCGACGTTAATAAAGGGCTCTCGTCCACGCGAGGGGGACAACTGGCCAAGGTCATGTACAGCCCCGATGGTGTAGGTAAAGAGCGGTTGCGCAGTCCACGTGTGTATGTGGCTGACCAATGGGTAGATACCAGTTGGGATGATGCTCTCGCGCTTTACGCCGGGGTGACCAAGAAGATTCTTGATAACGATGGGCCTGCCTCGCTCGCCTTTGACTGCTTCGATCATGGAGGCGCTGGAGGCGGATTCGAGAATACCTGGGGCACTGGCAAGTTGATGTTCACGGCATTGCAAACGCCGCTGGTACGCATCCACAACCGCCCAGCCTACAACTCCGAGTGCCACGCGACCCGCGAGATGGGCATTGGTGAACTCAACAACAGCTACGAAGACGCCGAGCTGGCCGATGTCATTGTTGCGATCGGTTGCAACTCATACGAAACCCAAACCAATTACTTCTTGGCGCACTGGCTTCCCAACTTGCAAGGGCAGACAGTCGACAAACGTAAGCAGCGTTTCCCAGGAGAAACCGTTGCTCCAGCCAAGGTTATTTTTGTCGACCCTCGCAGGACACCAACCATTGCAGTCGCCGAGCAAGCGGCGGGCAAGGACAACGTGCTTCACCTGGATATCGAACCTGGCTCGGATATCGCCTTGTTCAATGGCCTGCTGACTTACGTGGTTGACCAAAAATGGCACGACCAGGAATTTATCGCGGCCCATACCAAGGCGTTTGATCAGGCACTTCAAGCCAATCGAATGTCGCTTGAAGAAGCCAGCCGCGTTACTGGTGTATCGGTGGACAAGCTCAAGATGGCCGCCGAATGGGCTTACAAACCCAAAGCCTCTGGGCACCGCCCCCATGCCATGCATGCCTACGAAAAAGGCATCATCTGGGGCAATGACAACTACCTCATCCAGTCCGCCTTGGTCGACTTGGTGCTTGCGACCCACAACGTCGGCAGACGAGGTACTGGTGTGGTACGGATGGGTGGGCATCAAGAGGGTTACACACGCCCCCCTTATCCAGGCAGTACCAAGATCTATGTGGATCAGGAAATCATCAACGGCAAGGGCATGATGTACACGGCGTGGGGAGCCAACCCGTTCCAGACCACGCTGAATGCCGAGCAACATCGTGCGGTCATTCTGAAGCGCGCCGGCATCGTCAGGGAGGCCATGGCCAACGTTCGCGGCGGTACAACCGCGCAGATGGTGGATGCGGTCTACGACGCGGTGAAAAACAAAGGCGGGCTTTTCCTCGCCAATATCAACCTCTACCCCACCAAGCTGGCAGAAGCCGCCCATTTGATGCTACCGGCAACCCATCCGGGTGAGATGAATCTCACCTCGATGAACGGGGAACGGCGGATGCGCCTGTCACAAAAATTCATGGATCCTCCCGGTTCGGCGAAAGCCGATTGCCTGATCGCAGCGGCTATCGCTAACACCCTTCGGCAGATGTATACGGACGAAGGTAAACAGGACATGGCGGCGCGCTTTGCAGGGTTCGACTGGAATAGCGAGGAGGACGCCTTCAATGACGGCTTCCGGATGGCTGGCCAACCCGGCGCAGGCCCAATCGACAGTCAGGGCGGGACCACGGGTAATCTTGTCACCTACGAGCGGCTGAAAGCCATGGGCAACAATGGTGTCCAGTTACCCACTAAGGAGTACCGAGACGGCAAGCTGATCGGCACCGAAATGCTCTACACCGATTACAAATTCGATACGCCGGACGGCAAAGCAGAGTTCAAGCCAGCTACATGGCCAGGATTGCCAAAACCAGTAGCGGAACAGAAGGAGAAACACCAGTTCTGGGTCAACAATGGACGCATCAACGAAGTGTGGCAAACCCTCTACCACGACCAGTACAACGATTTCGTACAGCGGCGCGTGCCGATGGCTTATCTGGAGATCAATCCCGATGATGCACAGGCGCTGAAAATTGAATCTGGAGATGTGGTCGAAGTGTTCAACGATTACGGTTCGTCCTATGCGCTGGCCTATGTGGAGCCTGACATCAAACGGAATCAAACCTTCATGCAGTTTGGACACTTCAACGGTGTAATGGGAGATTTGACTACGCCATGGGTCGACCGCAACGTGGTGCCCTACTACAAAGGAACATGGGCGAGCATCCGTCGCATCGGAAAGGTGGAGGAATTCAAAGAGACGATCAGCTTCAAGTCACGCCGGTTTAACGTGATCGCGGTGGGTTAACAATAAAACCGTTAAACAGACACCTAGCCCCCCTTTCCACCTAAATGATGTGAGGGGGCTAGGCGTCTCGTAGCTATTTTACTTTTTGGATGGATACTACTGTTGCTTTCCCGCCCTCAGATTTGAATTCGAAAACCACCTGATCTCCGGCGTTTAGACCTGCCACTTGCTCCGCCGTGGCGGAAAAAGCCATGGTCATAGCTGGCCACTGCACCGCCGGTACAGGGCCATGAGCGATGGTTACAGTATGCTTCTCAGAGTTGATCGCTTTGATTGTGCCCTCCGCTTTGGCTACTGGAGCTTGCTTTGATTCTTGCTCCATCTGCATACCTTCCATACTGTCCATTTTCATGCCCGGCATGTCCTCCGCATGGGCAGAAAGCGAAAGCATAAACGCCATGCTTGCAACTGCTATCAGGGTCAGTTTCATACGAATGTTCCTTGTGGTTTGACGGGTTCTACGATGAGGTGCCGGCGACGCATCAGGCGATAGGCAGCCGGAATGACAAACAGGGAAAGCAAGGGGGCCGTGACCATGCCGCCGACCATCGGCGCAGCAATGCGGCTCATCACCTCGCTACCGGTGCCACTGCCCAACAGGATCGGCAGTAAACCGGCAATGATGACGGCCACGGTCATAGCCTTGGGTCGAACGCGCTGCACGGCGCCTTCACGGATCGCCGCCACCAGCCCGCGCTCAGTGCTGTCGCCGAGGTCTTCCCGTTCGGCCCAGGCATTTTTCAGGTAGAGCAGCATGATTACGCCAAACTCGGCGGACACACCGGCCAGGGCGATAAAGCCGACCCCGGTGGCGACCGACAGGTTGAATCCCAACAGATAGAGGAACCATGCTCCGCCCGTAAGAGCGAATGGCAGCGTGGCCATGATCAGCAAAGCCTCATCGAAGCGGGCGAACGTCAGATAGAGCAGCACGAAGATGATCAGCAGCGTGGCAGGCACCACCAGCTTGAGTCGTGCGTTGGCCCTTTCGAGAAATTCAAACTGTCCTGAGTAGCTCAGGCTCATGCCTGGCTGCAACTTGACCTGATCACTGACGACTCGGCGCAGATCGGCGACCACCGAGGCAATGTCCCGACCACGCACATCTATGTACACCCAGCCCGAAGGTCGTGCGTTCTCGCTCTTGAGCATCGGCGGGCCATCCGTGACCTTGACCTTCGCCACTGTGCCGAGGGTGATCTGGTTCCCTAGCGAGGTATAGATCGGCAGTTGCTCCAAGGCACCGACCGAGTCACGCCACTCCCGTGGGTAGCGCACGTTGATCGGAAAGCGTGCAAGACCTTCAATGGTTTCTCCGACGTTTTCACCGCCGATAGCACCGGCCACGATGGACTGCACATCGGCGATATTCAGTCCGTAGCGAGCGGCGGCCTTGCGGTCGATGTCCACGTCCAAATAGCGGCCACCGGTCAGCCGCTCAGCCAAAGCCGAACTGACACCGGGTACGCCCTTGGCCACACGCTCGACTGCCTGAGTCGCGGCATCGATCTCCGTTAGGTTGGTGCCGGCAACTTTCACTCCGATGGGACTCTTGATCCCAGTGGCTAGCATGTCGATACGGTTGCGAATCGGTGGTATCCAGATATTCGTCAGCCCAGGGACTCGCACCACTCGATCCAACTCTTCCACCAGTTTTTCCTGGGTCATGCCTGCACGCCATTGCTTATGTGGCTTGAACTGGATGGTGGTTTCGAACATTTCCAGTGGCGCCGGGTCGGTAGCTGTTTCAGCACGACCGGCTTTACCAAAGACGTGCTCGACCTCGGGCACCGATTTGATCAAGCGGTCGGTCTGTTGCAGCAATTGCGCTGCTTTCTGCGCTGACAAGCCTGGCAATGCCGAAGGCATGTAGAGCAAATCACCCTCGTCCAGCGGTGGAAGAAACTCACCACCCAAACGAGACATTGGCCAAAGCGCACTGACAAAAACCAACAGCGCTACCAGCAACGTGATCTTTGGTCGATGTAAAACGGCGTCCAGCGCTGGCTGATAAATCCGGATCAGCCAACGGTTTAACGGGTTCTGTTGCTCATTGGGTATTCGCCCTCGAATCCAGTAGCCCATCAGCACGGGCACCAGGGTCACGGATAATCCCGCCGCTGCGGCCATGGCATAGGTCTTGGTGAACGCCAATGGTCCAAACAGCCGTCCTTCCTGAGCCTCCAGGGTGAACACCGGAATGAACGATAGGGTGATGATCAACAAACAGAAGAACAATGCGGGGCCTACCTCCGCCGCCGCTTCGGTCATCACGTGCCAATGACGCTCCCCCTTTAGTTCTTCCCCGGGATTCGCCGCGTGCCAGTTCTCGATTTTCTTGTGCGCATTTTCGATCATGACAACGGCAGCATCCACCATGGCGCCGATGGCGATGGCAATTCCGCCCAGGGACATGATGTTGGCGTTGATGCCTTGATAACGCATGACGATGAAGGCCATCAGCACACCTACCGGCAGTGAAATGATCGCCACCAGCGATGAGCGCAAGTGCCAAAGAAAGATCCCGCAGACCAATGCAACGACGATGAACTCTTCGATGAGCTTGTGGCTGAGGTTTTCCACGGCTCGGTCGATCAGCTTGCTGCGGTCGTAGGTGGTGACGATTTCCACACCAGCCGGCAGACTGCTTTTCAGTTCGTCGAGCTTGGTCTTGACCGCTGCAATGGTCTCGCGTGCGTTCTTGCCACTGCGCAAAATCACCACGCCGCCGACGGTCTCGCCTTCGCCGTCGAGTTCGCTGATGCCGCGACGCATTTCCGGCCCCAACTGGATCGTGGCAACATCGCCAAGGGTCACTGGCACACCACCCGAGCCCAGTTTGAGCGGGATCGCCCGAAAATCATTGAGCGTCTTCAGGTAGCCGGACGCCCGCACGATAAACTCGGTCTCTGCCATTTCCAGCACGGCACCACCAGTTTCCTGATTGGCCTTGCCGATAGCCTCGGTTACCTCATCCTGAGTGATACCGAGGCTGGCCAGTTTGAGCGGATCAAGCTGTATTTGGTACTGCTTGACCATGCCACCCACGGTGGCCACCTCCGCCACGTTGGGCAGGGTCTTGAGTTCGAACTTGAGAAACCAGTCCTGAAGTGCGCGTAACTGCGCCAGATCGTGTCCGCCACTGCGATCCACCAGTGCGTACTGATAGATCCAGCCCACCCCCGTCGCATCCGGTCCCAACGCCGGCTTGGCGCTGGCCGGCAAACGGCTTTGTATTTGGCTCAGATACTCCAACACCCGCGAGCGAGCCCAGTACAAGTCAGTGCCGTCTTCGAACAGCACGTAAACGAAGCTATCACCGAAGAAAGAATAGCCACGCACAGTCTTAGCTCCCGGTACTGAGAGCATGGTGGTGGCCAACGGATAGGTCACCTGGTTCTCGACAATCTGCGGCGCTTGTCCCGGATAAGGGGTGCGGATAATCACCTGAACATCAGAGAGATCTGGTAGCGCATCGATGGGCGTGCTCTGCACCGACCATATGCCCCAAGCCGTGACGAACAGCGTCGCCAGTAGCACCAGGAATCGGTTGGCCACTGACCAACGAATCAGGGCAGCAATCATGGCTGGCTCCCCGATTTATCCAGTCGCTCGACCCGTAAGCCATCATCGGTCTGACTCACCGCGACCCGGACCTTGTCGCCCGCTTTCAGACCCTGTTTCAGCTCCGGGTTGGCGAGTGGGAACGTCATCGTCATGCCCGGCATGCCGAGTGTCTTGAAGGGACCATGGGCGAGCGTGATTTCTTTGTCGGTGATCTCAACGATCTGTCCATCCGCTTCATGAAAGCTGGAGACTGCTGCGTTGGGCGGTGTCTGTTCCTCTGAATTTGCAACGATGCCCTTAAGACTGGCCTCTGAGTCGAGCAGGAACTGGCCAGACGTCACTACCTTCTGGCCTTCCTCCAGACCTTTCAATATCGCCGTCTTGCCATCGCTTTCCTGCCCGAGTTGCACCTCCACAGGACGATAGCGACCGGCGTCTTCGGCGAGCATCACCAGGGCACGTCGACCTGTGCGAATGACGGCTTCGCTGGGCACCGACAACACACTCTGCTCGGTCGAGCGGTTCAGGCGTACCTGCGCCGTCAAACCCGGTCTGAGGCGTCCGTCCGGATTGGGTAGCTCCACCCGCACGCGAAGGGTGCGGCTGTCCGGATTGGTCTCAGGCAAAATCGCGCCGACCTTGCCATTAAGTATTGTCCCTGGAAAGGCTGGCAGACGCGCTTCGACACTCTGCCCCACGGTGATAGATCCAGAATCCGATTCTGGAACGGCGACGGCTAGCCAAACACTGCTCAAGCCATTGACGCGTGCCAAAGTGTCACCCGTCGCCACGGTCATACCCGCGCGTACGTTCAACTCTTGCAGCACACCTCCAATGGAACTGGTCAGAGTCAGATACGGCTGGACTTTGCCACTTCGCTCTACCTGCGTAATCAGTGTTGCTGGCATCCCGGTGAGCCGCAGCCGTTGTCGGGCCGCAGACAACAATTCAGCATCTCCATTGCGTCTCAGCGCAAGAAACTCTGTCTGGGCAGCGGCCCATTCTGGCACCAGAATATCAGCCAATGCCGCATTGGCTTTGAGCACATCGCCGGGAGCATGGGCATAGACCCGCTCCACAAAGCCCGAGGTACGGGCCTGAATCACCACGACATCACGCTCGTTGAACCCCAAGACACCTGACACATCGAGGTTGGAACCAAAGACTCCACGGGTGACAGTCGCAAAACGCAGGCCGAAATTCTGGGTCAGACTCGGGTCGATGCTGACGCTCGCACGGTCCCCTGCGCCGCTGGCATATTGGGGAACCAGTTGCATGTCCATGAAGGGGGATTTACCCGGCTTATCGAATTTTTGCTGTGGGTACATGGGGTCGTACCAATACAGCGCCTTGCGTTCGCCCGGTGAATTGAGGCTCTGCTCCTGTGTGGTACTGGGTACTCCGCTCATACGCTGATGTGCCAACCAGTAACCACCGGCAACACCCAATCCCAGCGAGATGCCTACCAGCAATGCCCCGTTCCATTTTTTAAGGATCATTGGCTGGACTCCCCATAAGCAAAATACAGCCGCGCGCTGGTCAGTGCTCGCTGCTCTTCCACGTCGATTTGTTTGAGGCGGGCTTCGATGAGTTCACGCCGGGCAGCAACAACAGCGTTTAAATCGCCTTTGCCAGAACGATAACTGGCCATGCTGAGTTCGACCTTTTCCTTGGCCAGCGGTAACAGGCTTTCCTGGTTTCGCCGCACGGCACGATTGAGGCGCTCATAGTCAGCCAGTTCGTTCTCCAGTTGTTGAGTGTGCTCGCGTGACAGGGCTTCCCGCTCGGCCTCAAGCTGGCTGAGTTCAGCCTGTTTGGCTGCGATTTTGGGATTTTGGCGAGAGTCAGGAAACAACGGTAAATCCCAGGAAAATTGCACGCTGACCATGTCGCCAAACTCGCGGCCACGGTGCTGGTAATCCACTTCCCAACTCCAGTCGGACTGTTTTTCCGACACGGCTTCACGCACCTTGGCTTGCGCTTCGCGAGTCATCGGTGCAAACGCTGCCAGTTCTGGATGGTGTTGCAGTTTATGGCCGTAACTGGAGGTATCGACGGGCCATTCAGGCAGGCTGCCCACAGGCTTGTCATTGGCGGCGGGACCAATCCAGCGCTTGAGGGCTGCTCGGGCCTGTACTCTCTGGAGAACCAGATCGTCCTGCTGCTCCGCCAGTTGAGCCGCTTCCTGCTTGGGCGTCACCGCATCGGCGGGTTGAGCGCGACCACCGGCAATCTGGGCACGGACCGTATCCGTCAGCAGGCGGTTTTCTTTGTAGAAATCCTGGAACAGCGCATCTTTGCGTTCAACCGAGTAGCTGCTGATCCAGGCCAGCGCCGTGGACTGGCGCACCTTCAATCGTTCGACCCGACGCTCCGCTGCGGCACGATCAACGGCTGCGTCGGCGACCTCAATACGGGCTTTGCGCTTGTCGCCGTTCGGCATCTCCTGCCGGACTCCGACCATTTGCATGGTCATGAAGTCCTGGTCGATGCTCCAGCGATCCGGGCCTCCAACGGGGTAATTCTGCACACCCAATAGCAGTTTGGGGTCAGGTAGCTCACCGGCTGGAATAGCTGCGCTGCTGGCAGCCTGAATTTTGGCATCTTGTGCCGTCAGCGACGGCGCATTGTTTTCGGCCAGCCGCAACGCTTCATCGAGTGTCAATGCGGCAGCGAAGCTCGGCAATGCCAGCACGCTTGCCACCAGACCGGCCACGAGGGACCAACCTGTGCAATAGCACTTGGAGTTCATGTCTACGATTCCTGTGATCATCAACTGCGCGCATCAAAAGACATACGCACAGCCAGGTCATCCCGCTAACGCGGAATGCGGCTCAATGTGGGACAGGAATCAAACGCGGGGCGGTCGCCATACCCCGGACGGGGTCTGAACAGGCAGGGAATCGCTGAGGAAAGATAGCACTACGGGGCTGAATACGGTTACCGGAGGCTTGAAGATCGAGACTTGCAGCATGCCGCCTGTCTTGCACTCTTGACCCGGCTTGCAAGGTTTGCCGTGATCGACAGGGCTTTTCATATCGTTGCAGCAGTCCATTCCCATGTCGTCCATCATCGCCATGCCCATCGTCTTCATTGGGCACGGTTCTGTCGGTGCCTGAACGCCCGCCATCCCGCTGAGGGGAAGCGCCAAGCTGATCATGAAAATGATGCAAAACCGCAGATAGCGTTTCATGGGGTTCGAGTGTAGCCGTTAGAAATAGTGCTAACAATCAATAGAGCGCACACGCGTAAGGTGACGATTTCACGTGATCTCAGCTAATCAGGATTAAGTCATCATTAGCGGCAAAAATAGTGCCTCTGGTCACCATGGTCCCACGCTAAAGCGCGCCTGTAGTTCAAGCTTTCAAAATGAGCTGGATCAGCAGGAGGAAAAATTGACTCGCTATACTGGACCGTCTTGCATCGATCCAAGGTTCAGCCAATGACTGATTCGCTCAGCGCTCAACTAGACGTGGTCATTATCGGTGGGGGGCAATCAGCCCTGGCTGTAGCGTATTTCCTGCGTCGGACAGCTCTCTCATTCGTCATCCTCGATGCGGAGGAAGAACCCGGCGGTGCCTGGAGACATGGTTGGAATTCGTTGCGCCTTTTCTCGCCCGCCACTTGGAGTTCGATCCCTGGCTGGATGATGCCTTCCACGCAAGATGGCTACCCTTCTCGAAATCATGTGATTGATTACCTAAACCAATACGAGCAACGCTACCAATTTCCGGTAGAGCGCCCGGTTCGGGTCACTTCAGTTGAACTCACGGAATCAGGTGTACGAGTTCGTTCTGGCGACAAGCATTGGGATACCAAGGCTGTTGTCAGCGCTACTGGCACCTGGAGCAATCCCTACATACCTCACTACCCCGATGCCGAGCTATTCACCGGTCGACAGTTGCATTCCGCGCACTATGTCGAAGCACAACCGTTCGCGGGCAAGAAGGTGTTGGTGGTAGGTGGCGGCAATTCAGGGGCACAAATTCTGGCCGAAGTCTCAAAAGTCGCGGAAACCACGTGGGTAACCCCAGTAGAACCGATGTTCTTGCCTGACGACGTGGATGGGCGGGTACTGTTCGAGCGCGCAACTGAGCGCTGGAAAGCCCAGCTGGAGGGGCGTGTCATCGAACAGCCAGTTGGTGGCTTGGGCGATATCGTCATGGTGCCGCCAGTTGTCGAAGCCCGCGAGCGCAATGCCCTCAGGTCTGTGCGACCTTTCGAAAGTTTCACTCGCAACGGGGTTGTTTGGGTTGATGGTTCTGAGTCTGCGGTAGATGTGGTGATTTGGTGCACCGGATTCAGACCAGCCTTACAGCATCTGGATTCTCTGGGGGTGGTTAACACAGAGGGTCGCGTTGAAGTCGAAGGCACCCACTCAACCGCAGAGCCAAGGCTGTGGCTGGTCGGTTACGGCGAGTGGACCGGATCGGCATCCGCCACGCTGATCGGTGTGACACGAACAGCGCGAAGCACTGTTAACGAAATAGTGGCCGCTTTTGCCAGTCAGTCCACCTAGGGTGGATTGCAATCAATCTTGATGTAAACCGCCTGTTGTTGAGGGCTTCATATCGCCTCGGCATGCCTAGGTAAGCCGATAGAAATCAGGGCGGCGAACAGCACGAATGCACTCGATATCCACAAGCATGCTTCCAGCCCATACACCTGATAAACCCAACCGGACAGCACCGTGCCGATGAGCCGTCCCATGGCGTTGGACATGTAATAAAACCCCACATCCAGCGACACACCGTCTTCCTTGGCATAGGACACGATCAGGTAGCTGTGCAGCGACGAATTCACCGCGAACAGTGCACCAAAGACCATCAGTCCGCCGAGCAGCACCGCCTGCTGCGACAAACCGGTGTTCAGCCCGAGCGCAATGGCCGCAGGTAGACCCGCCAGAGCCAGTGCCCACAGAAACGCCGCACGACCGTCCGGTACATGCCCACGTTTCTTGCCGGTGATGTTGGGTGCAAAGGACTGCACGATGCCGTATCCAATCACCCAGGCCGCCAGGAAGCCGCCAACCTCCCAGAAGTCCCAGCCGAACACGCTGCTCAGGTACACCGGCAAGGCCACCACAAACCAGACATCGCGGGCACCGAACAGAAACATCCGTGCCGCCGAGAGAATATTGATCGCTCGGCTCTTGGACAGGATGTCGCGAAACTTTGGCTTGGCTTTCGCTTTGCCCAGATCTTTCTTCAGAAGGACCAGGCTGCTGATCCAGATCAGCGCCAGGACACCCGCCATGGCCAGCAAGGCGCCTTTAAAGCCGATCAGTGCCAGCAAGGCCCCACCAAGGAAGAAGCCGACCCCCTTGAGTGCGTTCTTCGATCCAGTAAGGATCGCCACCCACTTATAGAGTTTGCCCTGCTGCCCATCCGGAACTAGAAGTTTGATGGAGCTTTTGGCACTCATCTTGTTCAGGTCTTTGGCAATCCCTGACAGCGCCTGAGCGCCCATCACCCAGGGGATGGTCAACAAGGCCGAGGGCACTGTCAGCATCAACAGCGCAACCACCTGCATGCCCAGCCCGATGTTCATGGTCCGGTTCAAACCCACCCGGGCACCGAGATAACCACCCACCAGGTTAGTGATCACGCCAAAGAGTTCGTAGAACAGAAACAATGCCGCGATTTGCAGTGGGCTGTAGCCCAACGCGTGAAAGTGCAACACCACCAACATGCGCAAGGCGCCGTCGGTGAGGGTGAAGGCCCAGTAGTTGCCCGTGACGAGCAGGTACTGCCGCACTTCCGGAGCGAGGGCTGACAACGCTTTCATGACCGCTCCTTAGACTGCCAGACCGACCATTTTGGCCAGTTCGACGGTGCGGTTGGCATAGCCCCATTCGTTGTCGTACCAGGCGTAAAGTTTGACCTGGGTGCCATTGATAACCATGGTCGACAGCGCATCGATGATCGATGAACGCGGGTCGGTACGGTAGTCGATGGACACCAGTGGACGCTCCTCGAAACCGAGGATGTCTTTCAGCTCGTTCTCAGAAGCGTCCTTGAGCAGTTGGTTCACCTCTTCGACCGTGGTGGCTCGCTCGACTTCAAAGACACAGTCAGTCAGCGAAGCGTTGGCCAGCGGTACGCGTACGGCATGACCATTCAGGCGTCCACGCAGTTCCGGGAAAATCTCGGCAATGGCGGTGGCCGAGCCGGTACTGGTCGGAATCAGGCTCATGCCGGAAGCACGCGCACGGCGCAGATCCTTATGCGGCTGATCGAGAATGCTTTGGGTGTTGGTCAGGTCGTGGATGGTGGTGATCGAGCCGTGACGAATGCCCAGCTTCTCGTGGATCACTTTCACCACGGGCGCCAGACAGTTGGTGGTGCACGAAGCGGCGGTGACGATGCGATGTTCCACCGGGTTGAACAGCTGATGGTTAACGCCCATGACGATGTTCAACGCACCCTTTTCCTTCACCGGAGCGCAGACCACCACACGTTTAACGCCCTGATCCAAGTAGGCCTGCAACACCGCGACGGTTTTCATCTTACCGCTGGCCTCGATCACCAGATCGCAACCCGACCAGTCGGTGTCGGCAATCGCTTTGTTCGCACTGACCTTGATGCGCTTGCCGCCAATCACTACCTGATCGCCCTCTGCGCTGGCTTCGTTGTGCCAACGACCATGCACAGAGTCAAAGTTGATCAGGTGCGCATGGGTGACTGCATCACCGGCCGGATCGTTGATCTGTACAAACTCAAACTCTGGCCAGTTCCAGGCTGCTCGCAGAGCGAGGCGACCGATCCGACCGAAACCATTGATGCCAACTTTGATAGTCATGTTGTTGTGCTCTGTATCTGTTGTCAGTGGGAGTTCGACTGGGTGTCGAACTGGCCGATGTATTCAATGTGGGCAGGATGCTGGATGGCGCGCGGACGCAGCGACTGAACATCGCGGATGGCATCGCTGAATGGCACACCGCTTTCGATCAGCAGCTGAGCGGCAATCAAGCCGGTACGCCCCGAGCCACCTTTGCAATGGATGGCGATGGTTTTCCCTTCGGTCAGCAATTGCTTGAGACGCGGATGGTGCTGTTCCCAGGCCGCCTTGAACGCTTCACCAGGCGCTTGGTCATCGTCCACTGGCAGGTGAAACCACTCGATGCCGAGCAATTGGCATTCTTCGGGCAGCAGGTCGATTTCGTTCTGAAGCAACTCCTCGGAGGGCATCAGCGTCAGCAGCGCCGATGCGCCTGCGTCCTTGAGGGTTTGCAACGCCTCGAAGGGCTTGGTGCCCTTCGTGCCTGGGCACGGGGTGAAGATCAGTTGACCATCGAACTGTGCCAACGGCAGTACGGAATATGGGTGTTGTTGCACGGTGAAAATCCTCAAATGGAGCGCTGATTGACACGTTTCATGAGTTCTTCCGCCGATTCCTTACGCTCGGAATAACGGTCGACCAAATAGTCCTGACGGTCGCGAAGCAGCAGCGTGAACTTCACCAACTCTTCCATCACATCAACGACGCGGTCATAAAACGGGGAAGGTTTCATCCGGCCGTTATCGTCGAATTCCATATAGGCCTTCGGTACAGAGGACTGGTTGGGGATGGTGAACATGCGCATCCAGCGGCCGAGCACTCGCAGCTGATTGACCACGTTGAACGACTGCGAACCACCACACACCTGCATGACTGCGAGGGTTTTGCCTTGGGTCGGGCGAACCGCACCCATGGACAGTGGCACCCAGTCAATCTGCGCCTTGAACACTGCACTCATATTTCCGTGACGCTCTGGAGAGCACCAGACCTGTCCCTCGGACCACAACACCAAGTCGCGCAGCTCCTTCACGCGTGGATGATCGTCGGGAGCATCATCTGGCAGCGGCAAACCGGAGGGATTGAAAATCCGCGTCTCGGCGCCGAAGTGCTCCAGCAGCCGAGCAGCTTCCTCTACCAGCAGACGGCTGAAGGAGCGCTCTCGGGTCGATCCGTACAGCAGCAAAATGCGCGGCTTGTGGATGGAGGTCTTTACGATACCGAGCTTGTCAGTCGATGGGAGATCAACCAATTCAGTTTCGAGTTGGGGGAGATGGTCATCAAACATAGTCTTTGTCCTGCGCAATAGCGCTCTTGGGTTCATCGAACCAGCGGCGTTTCAACCACAGGGCCACACCGACCAGGGAAATCAGCACCGGTACTTCCACCAGCGGACCAATCACCGTGGCGAAGGCGACCGGGGACGCAAGGCCGAAGGTGGCAATGGCGACGGCAATCGCCAGTTCGAAGTTGTTGCTCGCGGCTGTGAAGGCCAGTGCAGTGGTACGTGGGTAATCAGCCTTGAGCAGCCTGCCCATCCAGAAGCTGATGAAAAACATCACCACGAAGTAGATCGTCAGAGGGATTGCGATGCGCAATACATCCAATGGCAATTGCAGGACCACGTCACCCTTGAGGCTGAACATGGCCACGATGGTCAACAGCAATGCCACCAGTGTCAGTGGGCTGATCTTGGGAATGAAGTGCTCCTGAAACCAGACTGCACCTTTACGGGCGATGAGGATCTTGCGGGTCAGGAAGCCTGCCAGGAATGGCACACCCAGGTAGATCAGCACCGACTCGGCAATGCTGACAAAGCTGGTTTCGATCACGCTGCCTTCCAGGCCAAACAGCGGCGGTAACAGCCCAAGGAAAACCCAGGCATACACACTGAAAAACAGGATCTGGAAGATGCTGTTGAATGCCACCAATCCGGCGACGTATTGATTGTTGCCACCCGCGATCTGATTCCAGACCAGCACCATCGCGATGCAACGCGCCAAGCCGATCAAGATCAGCCCCGTCATGTATTCCGGTTGGTCTCGAAGGAAGATGATCGCTAGTGCGAACATCAACACCGGGCCGATGACCCAGTTCTGGACCAAAGACAAAATGAGGATGCGCTTGTCCTTAAAGACCTCCGGCAGTTCCTCATAACGAACCTTGGCCAGAGGCGGATACATCATCACGATCAAGCCGATAGCGATGGGGATGTTGGTTGTGCCCACAGAAAGACTGTTGAGCCATTGTGGCCAGCCTGCGAACAGACTCCCCAAGCCAATGCCCAAAGCCATGGCGAGAAAGATCCACAGGGTCAGGTAACGATCCAGGAACGAAAGGCGGCTTTTACTCATGATCATTGCTCCTGTGGTTACAGCGTGCCAATCAGGGCCAGCTCTGCCTTGAGCTGTTCGGCACTCAGCTGGGAAAGTGGCAAGGCCAGGAAGGCTTCAATACGGGTTCTGATCTGCTCCGAGGTGGCTTCAAAAGCCGCTTCGATTTCTTCTTGAGTTCCATGGTATTCCGAAGGATCCGCCAGCCCCCAGTGGGCTTTGGTGGCCGGTCCGAAAAATACCGGACAGGCTTCACCGGCCGCCTTGTCGCACACCGTGATGACGAAATCAGGTGCCAAGTTCACATGGACATCGCTGGACTTACTGAACAGCCCAGACGTCGAAATACCAGCTTTCTCCAACGTATTAAGACTCAGCGGATGCACTTCGCCTTTGGGCTGACTGCCAGCGCTGTAGGCTTTCATGCCTTCCGGTGCCAAGTGATTGAAGACCGCTTCACAAAGGATGCTGCGGCAACTATTGGCAGTGCAGAGGAACAGGATTTTCATCGGGCGATCTCGTAGTCGAAGGCGGAATCAGACGATCCAGCTTTAACAGCAGGCGAGTGCCCGTTCAGGACGGTCGCCCATCTCATCAAGGCGTTTGGCATCTGGGCTCAACCAGTGCTTATTGCTTTCCAGCACCGTGGTCAGCACTTGATGGACCCAGTCCGGCAGATTGGGGTGCAGTCGGTAATAGACCCATTGGCCTTGCCGACGGTCCGACAACAGGCCACAAGTTCGCAGTTGTGCGAGGTGCCTGGAGACTTTTGGCTGACTCTCGTTCAACGCGCAGGTCAGCTCGCAAACGCACAGCTCTCCTTCACTAGTGATGAGCAGCATCGTGCGCACCCGAGTGTCGTCAGCCAGGCATTTGAAAACAGTGGTTGGTGTCAGATGGTCAGCCATATCGGTTCTCAGTGTTTGTTTTTGACCAAGACGAACATCTTGATGCGCTCATGAATTTCGTGAAGGGTGTGACGGAAGGCATCGGGTTTGGAGCTGGTTACCGGGTCCTCAAAACTCCAGGCCAACGCCTCGCCAGCGCCAGGTAACGACAGGCATTCGGCTGCGGCTTTATCACACAAGGTGATGACGTAATCGAAACGCTCACCACGGAATTCGTCTATCGACTTGCTGCGTAATCCTTCGCTGCTCACACCGATGTGTGAGAGCGCCTCAAAGGTACGCGGATCTATCTGAGTCGGCGTTGTGCCGGCACTGAATGCCTCGAAATGCTCTGAGTCGGTATGTCTCAACAACGCTTGGGCCAACTGGGAGCGTGCAGCGTTGGCGGTGCAGACGAACAGGACACGGGCTTTGCTGGTCATTGTGAAGCCTCAGCTCATATACGGTTTTACGAATATATGTTTTTTCGCATAGAAGGTAAAGCCTCGGTGGGAAATTTGCTCTGAAGCCCATTGGTGTAACAATTTCGGTATCGCTCAGACATCACAAGCAAAGGGAAATATCAGACAGGCCCACATGGCGCTTCTAAGACATCCGATCATATGCATATGCGGTTTATGTAATAAGCGTGCCGCTTGACTATGCGATCTGACTGCAACACCGCACTCCAAACGCCACGATTGAACAGATGCACTTGGCCTGCCCCATCCCTGCCTGGCTCATAGACAATTGCCAGAGCACGCTATAACGTCGCGGGGCTATTTTTCCGGCATTCAACCTGTCAGCGGATCTGTTGATTGCCAGGACATTCAGGAAGCTTAAGCAGGCAGCTTTCAATTTTCGGGGCAAGAGGAAGAAAGAGAACAATGACTCCCGTTAGAGAGAAAAACAAAATCACCATATTCGGTAGCGGCACCATTATCGGCGCCCTAGGCGGATTGATTGGCCTGGGTGGTGCGGAGTTTCGACTGCCCTTGCTCATTGGGCTGTTCGGTTTCGGTGCGCTGGAAGCAATTATCCTCAACAAGGCTATGAGCCTTGTGGTGGTAGCTACGGCCCTTCCTTTTCGTGCGTTTGCTGTCCCTTACGCGCAGGTGTTTGAGCGATGGGACATTATTGTCACGCTGCTGGCCGGAAGCCTCGCAGGTGCCTGGTTTGGAGCCGGGTGGGCAACCAAGCTTAAAAGCAAAACCTTGTACCGTGTATTGGCAGTGCTGCTTGTGGGGATTGCCGCAGCTTTGCTGTTCGGCCATGAGACGAGCTCGACTGGAACGCCTCTGTTTCAAGGCGTGATACTGGCTATTGTCGGGATCGTAGTCGGATTCGGTATTGGAGTGGTTGCTGCATTGATGGGCGTCGCTGGGGGGGAGCTGCTCATACCGACAATCGTTCTTTTATTCGGTGCTGACATCAAGCTCGCCGGCAGCCTCTCACTTGCGGTTAGCCTGCCCACAATGATTGTGGGCTTCACGCGATACAGTCGCGATCAGAGCTTTTCAATAATCCGCGCCCAACGGCCCTTTATTTTGATCATGGCAGCAGGCTCCATCATCGGAACATTTATCGGTGGACAATTGTTAGGTCTAATCCCGACGGCATACTTGCTGCCGCTGCTTGCGGCAATCCTGTTGATATCCTCAGTCAAGGTATGGCGTCACAGCTGATTGTTGACCCGATCAGCTCAGGGCTGGATCTCGACCACGAGTTGTATTCAGAAATCGTCGACTAAGTTGACGAGAAATAAGTATCCAGCCCTGAGTGACCCCGGTAAATGCTCTAGCCATTGCAACACTTCGGCGAGGTTCGAGATGCGACCTCAGGGATAGCCCCTCCAGTGCCGCAACAAGCCCCCTCACTTGGCGAAGTCCCCAATCGATCATCAGCCCCTTCGAAATCCGAGTTGCATACGCCGGTCTCCGGGAGGACCAGCTCAACCCTTTTGGCTGCATCCCAATCGCCCGCCAATGCCGCAACGACAGATCGAACCTGCTCATACCCCGTCATCAACAAGAACGTAGGCGCCCGGCCATAACTCTTCATCCCCACAATGAACAAACGTTCCTCGGGATGGGTCAGCTCGACCGCGCCATGGGGCCTGACCGTACCGCAGCTGTGCTCGTTGGGATCAATCATAGGAGCTAGTAACACTGCGCTTTGGGTCGCGGGATCAAGCGCGATACGCAGCTCAGCGAGCAGGCTCAGGTCTGGGCGGAATCCCGTCGCCACAATGAGTTCGTCCACTGGTGGAAGTATCTGCTCTCCCGCCTTCACGATCAGCCCTTGGCCATTGTCTGCAACCTGATCGATAGCAATGTTTTTGAACAGCTCGATCACACCGTCATTCAGCAACTGGCGAATCTTCAGGCCAAGCTTTCCGCGCTCTTCCAACTGATCATTTGCCCCCCCCCCCAGAATGCGCTCAAGGGAATTGCCCCGGATCGCCCAGAGCACTTTGGTTTGCGGTGCCTCCTGAGTCAGGCGCACCAGATCCTGTAGGGCGTTAAACGCGGAGTGCCCACCACCCACCACGAGGACTCTTTTGTTGGCATAACGATTCCGGGCACGGCCCAGCACCGCCGGTATGCCGTACGCAATGTGCGAGGCATGGGGGATCTCGCCCAAGGCCGGGATGCCATGGGCACCCATCCAGTTTGGCGTCAGGTAGGTGCCCGAGGCATCAATGACAGCGCTGGCCAGCACGTCCTGCTCACCCGCTGGCCCTGCAACACGGAGCAAGAAAGGAGCTGTCGATCTGCCCTGGGTCTTCATCACATCCTGACCGACGCGAGTGGCTGCCAGAACACGGGTATTGAGCTGCAAGTGACGCTTGATCTGTTCGAGGTCCGCGAGAGGTCGAACAAACCGGTCCAGCAGTTCACGACCCGTTGGATACTCATTCTCCGGTGGTGGAGTCCAACCAGCGGCCAGCAGAAGTTTGACCGCCTCCTTGTCCACGTTGAACTGCCATGGAGAGAACATCTTCACATGCGCCCATTCTTCAATGCTGGACCCCGCCGTCGGGCCAGCTTCCAGAATCAGCGGCGTGATACCTCTGGCCAGCAGATGAGCGGCTGCGGCAAGGCCCACTGGGCCCGCTCCAATTATGGCGATGGGAAGGTGAGTGTTTTCCATGATCGACTCCTTCTTCAGGCTGGCTGATTGACCGGAAACAGGCGCTCAACAATTGCGCAGTCGAGCCAACGTCCTTCCAGGCAAGCATGTTTTTCATACACGCCCACTTGGCGGAAACCGCAGGCTTCGCACAGTGCTAGGCTGGCGTGATTGAAGGTAAAAATGCGTGAAAGGACTTTCCAGAAACCACGAGCTTCGGCTTCTTTCAGCAGTGACTGAAGCAACTGCTTACCGAGCCCCTGGCCGCGAACACTGCGATCCAGATAAATAGAAAAATCCGCAATGCCGTCGTAACAGGCACGGGCGCGATAACTACTGAGCCCAGCCCATCCAACAACCTGATCGGCCTCATTGACCATGACCAACACTGGATAACGTTCCATTGAGTTGATGCGATCAAGCATGTCTGCCGGACTGCGAGGAGTCGTTTCAAACGTAGAACTACGCTCCTCAATCCCTTGGTTGTAGATGGCAGCTATAGAAACGGTGTCTTTGGCTTCAGCTAAACGAATTTGCATTGTTGGCATTCCATTACGTTGGTAGTAACAACATTTTTGGCAAAAAAAGGGAAAACCCTCCCTTTTTCAATCCTCGCTTTTCACCGCTGGGCAGCACTCGCTCACAAGCCCACAGCGAATCTCCGTGGCCCGCGTAATCTGCCTGAGCAAACTCAGCGCCCCCTGCCTAGCTTCAGCCGAGAGGTTCTCGATCATCGCTCGCTCTTCAGCAATCAGGTCAGCTCTGATTTTCTCGTATAGCTCACGTCCAGCCGCCGTTGCCTGGATTCGCACTGCACGCCGATCTTCATCATCCTCGACACGGGATACATACCCTTTGCGCTCCAGGGTATCGATCACTCGACTCGCCGTGCTCTTGTCCAAGAACATTTCTTCCGCCAAGACCTGAAGGCGCAGCGAGCCCCTTTTGACCAGCGTTTCGACGGCATAACACTGGGTTACAGACACGTCATAACAGCAGATCCGATCACGATCACGGAACTGATGGACGCGAACCAGCTGGTTCAGCGCCTCGTACAAGTCCTCAGAATCCTGAGTCAGCTGATCGTTTTTACCCTTCGTCATAACCGTCACAAATTAGTTGGTAGCAGCAACAATAATCCTGCTATCTCGGAATCGTCAACACGGATTTCCCGGTTGACGGTCCCCAGAGGAAAGCGCTAGCTTGTTGTTACTGCCAACTAAAAACGAGCACGCCGGTCGTGACACTTCCCGAGCAGATTCATCCCCCGATTAATCGCTCCAGGCTCGTATGGGGGATGGGTTTCACTCAGATTCTTGCCTGGGGTTCGACCTATTACTTGCCCGCCGTGCTTGCGGCACCGATAGCCAAAGAAACCGGGTGGTCCATCACCAGTGTGGTGGGTGGCTTGTCCTGGGGGCTGCTGGTTGCGGGAGCTTCCTCGCCGGCAGTTGGTCGTCAGATTGATCGTTATGGCGGACGCTCTGTCCTAGCCGCCAGTTCATTGCTGCTGGCTCTCGGCATGCTACTGATGGGGCTGGCGGAAAACACTGCCATTTACTATCTCGCCTGGACCCTGATCGGCGCTGCCATGGCAGCGGGTTTATACGACGCAGCCTTCTCAACTCTAGGACGTCTTTTCGGTGAGGGGGCTCGAACGTCAATTACCGGGCTAACCCTGTTAGGTGGGTTCGCCAGCACCATAGGCTGGCCGGTGATAGCGGGACTGGAGAGTTGGATCGGTTGGCGAAGCGCCTGCTTTGTCATCGCAACTGCTCACTTGGTAATAGGATTCCCTATTCATGCCCTGTTGATTCCCGGAAGCACAAAACAACCGCCTCACCCCATCATTACCGAAGCACCCAATGCATCAGAGCTTCGCCCCGACACTACCAACCATCTGTTCTTGCTGATTGGCGCGATGCTGACGATTCTGGCGCTGGTGGTATCAGGTATCTCAGTGCACCTGCTCAATGTCCTTAAGCAACTGGGGATTGCGACTGCTGTGGCCTTGGCCGCCGGCATGGTGATTGGCCCTTCGCAAGTCGTGGCACGGGTGGCAGAGTTTTCCATAGGCAGAAACCTCCACCCAACTTGGTCCGCACGAGTTGGCGTGTTGCTGTGTTTGATCGGACTTGGCCTGCTAATCTCAGGCCTGCCTTGGCTGGCGTTCGTGGCGATTGCGCTTTACGGAGCAGGTAATGGCATTCTTACTATCGCTCGCGGCACTCTTCCACTGGCCCTATTTGGGCCCAAAGGGTATGGCGCACGAATGGGATTGCTCGCAAGGCCCATCCTTGTCGCCCAAGCTTGCGGCCCCATCGCCGCTGCTTACGTTCTGGATAGCTTCGGAGCATCGGTATTGCTTAGCGTGATGTGCGGGCTTCTGTTGCTGTGCTTCATCGCCACTTGGCGTCTGCCAACTACGCAAAAAGGCAGTTAATTACGATGTTCCGGTAGACGCAGTGTTGAGCAGAAAAAATCGATAGCCGGCATCAAGCGAACACGGGGTGCGATGCATCGTGAATGAAGCGCATCAAGCTAGGGATGATGTGAGAAGCATCTCGTCCGACGCCTCTAAGGGTGGCCGAAGCAAAGTTTCGCTGCTTCGGTAATCCCACAAAATACAAACCCGGTACATGCTCCGCCTTCCCGTTGCGTTGGGTCAGGCTTTCATTGCCCGTCACGTGCAAACCTGCCAAAAAACCAAGGTTCGGACGAAACCCGGTCGCGAAAACCAAACTGTCCACGTCCGTGTGCTGCCCATCAGCCCAGATCACGCCCGTTGACGTTACCTCCGTGAACATCGGCTTGCACTCAAAAAGTCCCTGCTTAATGGCTCGACGATAGGTGCCATCATCCAGTACGGGGGTACTTTGGTCATTCAGCCAACGAGTCTTCTCCATCCCTGTCCACTTGAGCCAAGCATGAAAATCCACACCGAGGATCTTTTGCGGGAAAAACCGAATCGATTCCCTTGTCGCCAAAACGACGCTGCTGACTTGAGCCAACTCATGGGCAATTTGTACAGCTGAGTTGGCAGCACCTATGACCACTACTCGTTGATCAATGAAGCCGTCGACGTTTCGGTAATCAGCACTGTGTAAACGTTGCCCGCGAAAATTCTCCAGCCCCTGAATGTCAGGGATGAACGGCTGATTGAATCCGCCAGTGCAAACAATCAATGCTTTTGAGCAGAAACGCTGACCATCAGATGCCTGAAGCAGAAATAGTCCATCCTCCCTACACACTTTCTGGACTCGTATGTTCTGCCGAATGGGTAGCTGGAAAGCGTCCGCGTACTGCTCCAAATAACGTACGACTTCATCGCGTAGCGGATAGTGCTTAGCTTCAGCGGGAAAAGGCATCCCAGGTAACGATGAGTAAGCAGCAGGGGAAAAAAGTCTCAGGCTGTCGTAGTAATTGCGCCAGTTTCCACCTGGCTGGCTCTCGGCATCCAGGATGAGAAAACTGAGATTCTGCTGCCGCAGATGCCAACCACACGCGAGCCCAGCTTGGCCCGCACCAATAACGATGACATCCGTGGGCTCATTAATTATGTTCATTTATGCGCACTCATGCATATATTGAAATAATAAAAAACTACTCTGGCACACCAGGGCAGCAAAACGGGGCCAGACTCTTCATGTGTTGGAGAATGGCTTCGAGCCGTGTCACCACCGCCGCCCCATCCACCTCGTAGAACATCTGCCGGCTGACCTTGGTAGCACGGACGATGCCCGCCTCTGATAGCACTTGCAGATGACGAGACACCACTGAACGCTCTTGAGGCACCCCTTCGGCAATCTCGGCGATATCCGCACGCCCCAGTTGCATGACTCGCTTGAGCACAGCTACCCGCGACGGCTCGCAAAGTGCTTTGAAGAAGGCTCCATCGAGAGAGTCGATTGCGGCATCAATTGCCCGAGAACGTGTAGAGGCTGGGTTCGTCATGCGGATCACTATATGTGCATATCCATGCACGCGTCAATTGTCCGAATGAACGTCAACAATAGATATCAATAGCGCCTGATCAATGTGACAGTGAGCGCTCTGCTAGGCAGTCAGATCCAGAATCGACCAGCCGGCTGACTCCAGTGCTGTTCTACGTTTCACCCCGATAGAACCCTCTCCCAAGCTACTTTGGCGTATTGCGAGGCACAGCATATGAGTGGGGCGGGTCATTCCGACGTACATCAACATCATGTCCTTCCTGGCTGTCTCTTGCGGTCGTTTGGCAGCCGATTTTTTGCCTTCAAGCCAAGGCATGAGCTTTTGGATGAAATGCGTCCCTCTGAAGGTTTCCAGAATCAGCGTTGCAGCATGTGTCTTGCCTTTCTCAGAGTGGATGGATGACAGGCGAATATCGACACCTTTCTGACCTTCTTCGAATCTGTAGGTATTGATCAGCGACCCGCCACTCTCCACAGAATCTGCAGCAGCAGGAGCAGGCCCCCACGCCAGATACTCGTTACTTTGGGTGGCGGCTGTACGGACGTCAGAGTCCTGAAGAGCAGCCGCTACGCGCAAAAGCTTAGATGAGACCACGCCATCCCATTGCTGCTCCGTCATTTCCGTGGGCTCGAACAGGAGTTGCTGGAGGCACTCCCGGTAAAGGGCAGCTACGTCAGGCTTCGTGAACAGGCCTTGCTCGATCATCTGGTGGCGCCGGTTTTTTACAGGTAGGACGGTAGCTGGGAACGCCAGGACTGCTAGGTTGGCCAGGCAGGAGGCCAGCAGCTCTACCCCTGACGCCGCTGTCGGCTCGCGCGCAACATACCGACGAGCGATATGGACCCCCTCTACAAAAGTGCGAGGCTTGAACGATGTTTTGCTCACCTCTGATTGGTAGGGTGCCCAGTAATGCGCCAGTGCTTTGGGATACTGGTTTTCCTTGAAATTCTCCAGTCTGTGCACTGCACCTATGGCGAATACCCCCGATTTGAGCGCATCAGCAGGCAAGTGCTCCACTACCAACCGACCATAGGCATCCAAAACCTGGCTGGTGTCCTTATCAGGGAAAACGATGATCGTATTCGGGATGGGCCTTGACTCACGCTGTGCACGAAGCCCAATCAAACCGTCCGTAATTGGCAAATAGGCGAAGGGGTTGGCGATCGATGCGATTGCCTGGTCGAACCGGAAACTACTGGCGATCTCCAGCTGGCGGTGAGGATCCGGAAATGGATCAGCCAACGGGGTCTTCTTCTCGAAAATCTCCTGATTGGGATCGCCTACCCGGATAACGCGGACATTGGGATCATCGTGAGGAAACACCCGTTGGAGAATGCCCGCCTGGTCGGATTGGGTGTCCTGCATCTCATCCACCAACACACAGGGGAAGCGCAGGCGTAGCGCAGCAGCCACACCATCCTCTTCATCAAGCAGCGCGTTCCCGAGTACAAATACCTCATCAAAGCAGAAGTACCCTGCTTTGGCAGCTTGGCCAAGTGCCTTGGACACGCTTTTGTAGGTGGCGGTATGAGGCGCAAAGTCAAAGTCTCGCCCTTGGAGCGGGTGATAAAAGTCGACGGATTTGATTCGCAGGCTCTCGACACGTAGAAATTTGCGCGTAAATGCAGTATCGACACCGCGATACTCAGCGGGTGTCAGCGCCCTCCTGCGAGCTTTGTGGGTAGCGTCGTCATCGATCGCAGTTAGAGGAATCCCCTTGGATCGCAACCATGGAGAAGCAAGAAAGCGTCCAGTGAATCCGTGGATGGTGTCGATATAGTGGGGAAACCTCAGTAGGCGTTGGCCAATCTCAGTGCCACCGAGGCGATGCTCGATCTCTTCCCGGGCTGCATTGGTATGTGAGAGCACGCAAATGCCCTGCATTCGGCTCTTCCAATGGCGGGCCAGGATCGCAAGCTTCGCAACAACCAAGGTCGTTTTACCGCTTCCTGGGCATGCGGATATGTCCATCGTATCCATGGATTTCAGGAAACGGCGGCGAGGTTCGTCTAGTGGTTTCAAGCGCATTAGCTCGATAACCCAATCGATGTCGGCGTCCGTGATTGGGTCGATCAGTTGGCCCAGAATCATTCCTTGCTCTCTTCGACCGGAGCAGGAGCCCCTGAATCGGAAATCAGGCTAGCGATCGCTGGCGTGGTGATACCACCAGTTGTCGACAAGGCTGAGCCACGGGTTGCGTATTCGATTGCGTGAACCACGTATGTCGGCAGAAGTCCGCGTAATCCGCTGGCATCCAGATTGCCGGAGTAAAACCGCTGGTCAATCAAATCAATCAAATGCTGAGCGGCGATCGCCTTGGACGCCCGCTTGAACAGCTTGTAGATCGCGGAACAACGGGCGTCAGCAGCAGAATGCTTGGTTTCGATTTCTGTATAGGCTGCGTCGGCTTTGGTTAACAGGCTTGCTTTGGTTTCCTTTGCCTCATCGATTTTTTCCTCATTGATGGCGAAATAGGCTGCGTGATGCACTTCCTTCGAAAGGCCGTTGAATGCCAGGTCATACTCGAGCGTCCAATGATCGGCAACAAACGTTCGCACGCATTGGCCGTCGCTTTCCGTGCGCTTATCTCGGTGCTCCTTGAGGCCCAGCTCCAGCTCGGTGGCTGTGCTTCCAAAATCCTTCTTCGCTCGCCAGCGTCGATTGGCCTTGTCGGGCCAGGTTGAGCCTGAAACGCCTTTCAATCCCAAGATGTGAGGAGCGCAATCGGGCATTACATCCATGTCGGTGATGCACGCTGTCGGAACCGTGATTTCTCCTTTCGAGGTATCACGGCGCTGCAGGATTTTCGAGTAACGCCTCAGCCCTACGCCGCCCACGTTGATGATCGAGACGCCGTGCTTGGTGAGATCCTTACCGAGCCTACGAGCGAGAGCTGGCAGCAGAATTGCCTCGGCGTCGCCTTCGACCACGAGGAGGCCTTTTGCGAAGAAGAGCCCGGCCTTTGTGACGTCGAGAAATCGGCTCAGAAATCGATAGTCGTCAACAGCCAAGCAAGTCTGATCTTCAGCAAGTGAAAACGCTTGTTGTCGTTGCATCAAGACAAGATTCTGCAGTGGTATCTTCGAGCTCAAATTCGGGCTATGGGTGGTCAGAATGACTTGAACCGGCCGGAACCCTTCAGCAGGTTTTGTCGCCTTTTCGAGGAACTCCATCAATTGAAGCTGACGCTGCGGATGCAAATGCGCCTCTGGCTCTTCCACCAGGAGTAGAGGTAATCCATCCGGCTCCTTGCCCAGGAGCAATAATTCGCACGCCATGAACAGGACGTTGTTGGAGCCCAATCCGTAGACGCCTCGCGTTTCCCCAGAGGCCTGATCCAGCAACCCCAGTTCCAGGCGCTCGAGGATCTGCTTGAGCTTCGCTGAGTCCGTACCGCCCTCACCAAAACCGATCCGACTCGTCAGGGGTTGACCAGCCAGTGACAACGGGCCGAGATAGGACTCGTTGATTTCCTTCTGGGCAGCGATTATGGCGCTGTGCTTGTTCACCAAATGACGAAGGTAATCCCCCATGCCCGCGATGCTGAGTGCCTCAGCATCAGGGATGCCAGCAGGCGGTACAACTTCATCGAAGGCATTCCCGGCATCAATGCTCGGAAAGCTGTTCAGCACCTGTGATAGACGGGAGTTTCTACCCGGGGACATTTCCCGCTCAGCATCTCGCAGCGGTTTGAGGTATGCGGTAGCCAGTAGCTGCCGTACACCTACATCCAGTGACGGGCCCTCTCCGTTTTCGCCTGAGCGGATAGAGATATCGACCCATTTGCGCGTCGCCGCCGAGGCAGCTACACGTCGGGCGGACCAGTGGACGTAGAGCCGACCTGCGCTGCCCTTATAGGTCACATATTCAGCGAAGGCTCCTAGCTCCATGGCACTAAGCCCCTCTAGGACACACACAAGGGTTATGGTTTCGGCCTGAGTGCCGTCTTTCGCGATATGGAAATCTTCGAGCTGCAAACGAAGATACTCGGCATCCCGGGTCTGCAGCACGTAGCGGATAGCGTCGATGACTGCGGTTTTGCCCGCATCGTTCTCTCCGACGAGGGCGGTCACCCCTTCATTGAATCGGATATCCAAGCCATGCTTGGCGTGACCGAACTGCCGGAAATTCTCGATTTTCAAAGCGGAAAGGTACACAGCAATGCTCCCTCAATCGTAATTCATGGCAGGGAGCGGCTGTCCTCGAGCATTCGCTGGCAGGCCCTATTTCTTCCCTGAAGACGATAGTTATATGCCATGAAATGCACATCACGACTACCCATCCGCACGATTGAATTTCGCCCAGCGCCAGGGTTAACACCTGTAGCTGTTCTGCTACCGCTCGTATCCGCAGAAAGGCTGGATTGAGTTGAGCACGGTGGTTGAGCGTACGATTACAGTGATGCGTTGGTATGAGGCACAACTGGAGCAAACTCGGCTTCTTGGCTTTCGCGATCCTTACTGATCAATGACGACTTCTGGCCTACAGCAGTATGACGCGATCTTCAGTCAAGTTCCGGTCGCCCGCTTCCGCGCAGCTGCTCACTGCCATACCGATCCACCTCACGGAAGTGGGCCATCGGGCGGCCGATATCTAGCATCTGAAACTCTGGTTTTTGACGCATTCCATGCCTAAAAAGGTATATCAAAATCATGTCGCCATGAGGCTCGAGAGATATCTTCCACTCGTGGCAGTCGATTCCAAGGAGCAACTGGACCACTGGGATTCACCTTTGCATCATCGAGAAGAACAGCAAACTCAACGACCCCTTGGCTTGCCAGTAGCGTCATGAGCGTCTCGAGACTCTTGAACTCCCTCGTCCCACCTCGTTGTCGTTGCAGAATAAACACCCCCTGAGGCGTTGCGATCTCTAAAACGAAGTGTCCTCCACGTTGGCGGCGAACATAGGGAACGGCTCCAGGCACTCTCAAGCGCTCTCGTAAATTGATCTCCACGAAACCCAGCATTTCTCACCTAATCAATAATCAATTTTTGATTCATTTTAGCTCTTTTGATGGCCTATTTTGATAGGTAAGACGATCTAGAATTAACTAATCAAAAAAAGCTCAAAGCCACGTCTAATAAGGCCTTGCCTGCATTTTTTGAATAATCGATCATCTAGATGCTGGTGGGGGAGGAAGGAAGAATGGCTCCATAACTGATTTCGGAGCACACGAAAATGGATCAATTCTTCAATATTTTCTCGGCAGCCCTCACGGCAAATCCACTCAACCTTGCACTGTGTGCGGTGATCACCCTCTCAGTTGCAGTGGTTGCGATCGTTTGGAAACGGAGTTGATCTATGAGTAGTTCCGAGACGGTAGATTTCGCGCGACTCCCCATCAAATGGATTCAAAGTGGAGGCGTTACGGTCTTCGACAGTCGCGTCGGTGAAGAGTCGAAGAATCGCGTACAGCAGAACTCAAGCATCGCTGCGTTGAAGCTATTCATTAGCCTGTGCATGCTTGCTGACTACCATAGTGGGCAGCTGGCTACGACGTATCCAAAGCTGATTGCGCTTTCAGGGTTATCCCGACCGATAGTAGCCCGAGCATTGAAGCGCTTGATTCAAGAGGGGCTGCTCGAGAAGGTTGAAAAGCCCATACGCCAGGGCACCATTTTGCAAATGGCGGGATGGGGCGAGAGCTATCATGGGAAATTGCCCAAATCTAGACTTTACGATGGCAGCCGAACCAAATTGCTCGTCTTGCAGGAATTTGAATTCAGCGCTTTGAGCCTCTATGCCCTAAAGGTTTACTTGGTCATCTCCGCCTTCAGAGATAGAAGCAACTTTCATATCGCAACGATCAACTACAAAACCATTTCACGGCTCGCGGGCGTCCCTATCCATCAAATACCGCAATCACTGAACCGCTTGTACCATTTTGAGCTCATTTCCTATAAGCAGGCAGACTACTACGAGCCAGGAAACACTGAACAGGACCGGACAAATCGTTACTTAATTCGTGGCCTAGGCGACAGATGGCCTGCATTCAATCCTGAGCGCGCAAGCGGCAACCCTGCAAGGCCAAGCAAGGTGAAAATAGCCGCGTCTAATAATTTTGTTGCCGGCAAGAAAACACAAGCAACAAACAGATAAGACGAGATTTCAGATGCTCTAACGGATAGATTGTCTTAATAGAAAGACGCCTTAAACACGGCACCAGGCGTTCGAAGAATAAAAGTTAGATGCCTACCAGGGCGCACTCGACTACAAGGAAAGCTACGCTAACGCATTCTATGATGCGACTGCCGAGTCCATAACGTCAGGTGGATACGACGTCAGCAAGCTGCGCATTGTACTGGACGCTCTCCAGCGTCAATGCAGTCAAATGGCTGAGGAGATGCTCCCAATCGCACAGCATTCCGATTGATGAGTCCAGTTTGTATCGACCGAGACGCCCGACAGGCTACAAATGCTCTCACGGGCGTTATCCGTGTGCATTCGAAGAATATCTGTGCTTGATTCGGGCTAACACGCGGCACCACTTCTGACCTCAATCAACCCGGAAATCGGTTGATTCAGTCCCAAGCGGTTGGTAGTTGGCCCAAAGAGTTTCGGTTGATCGAAGAACAACAGAGTTGCTTCTGAGATCGCTCATAAAATTACTAAAGCTATCGTAAGTAAGCAATATTGCTTCAAAGACCAGCCCCTTAAACTTGCTCTCGAAGTGATAGTCAAACTTCTGCTCATTCATAAGTAAGACTGTATTATTGAGTAGTTCTATTACCACATCACCGATTGGAGATGCGAGTAACTCCGGATGGGACTTTGATGATAGCTTCTCGTGCAAAAGGATAAGCGCAGCCTCTTCCGATACGTGAAAGCCGAAGGAGTAAATATCACGGAGAAGCTTTGAACGCTTGTGCTCAAAGGGATCTTGATTACTCACGGCAGTAATGGTCGCGAGACTATTCCCCTCACAGCCGTTCCACATGACTTCCAATCCATGCCCCATCCGCGTGAAAGGCATGTCACAGAATGGACAGTCTCTCTGCAAAACAAGGTTATGTTTAACGCAAACCTTCATACCGATTTGGTGAGATCTTCGCCAGAAAGAAAAGCCAAATGAGATCATGTCTTCTCTTATGCATTCAGGACAAAAAGCTGAAGGTCTCCTTTTTGTTTCATCGCATTTATCATTTCGCAGGTAAGCATCCTGAGAATATGAAAGATTATCGACCCTTTTGAAAACTGAGCTACGAGGGTAGTCCGTATGGAAATGCAAGAGTCGATTGAAGCCTTGGCAGCCATGCCAATTCATTGCTGATGCGATGGTCCTCATTTCCGAAAAAAGTAGAACTGATTTCGAGAATGGTTTGAAAAAATCAGCGGTGGAGTTTCCCCAGTTTAGGAAGATGTTCCTGTCCACGTAGGATTGAAGGGATTCGTCGCGTTGAATCGTCAAAAGCATTGTTGATCACGAAGAAGGCTGCCTAAATCAGGCGCAGATCACGAGATGAGGCATGTCACAGGAAGGAGAGACCTCCTGGCCTCCACCCCCTCTGCGACAGTTTTTATTCCCCAGCGACAGTTTTTATTCTCTAATTTCACCCTTGATTCAGCTGTGGATAACTTATTCCACGGTGACTGACTTCGCCAGGTTGCGCGGCTGGTCAACGTCTGTGCCTTTCAACACCGCGACGTAGTACGACAGCAACTGCAGCGGGATGGTGTAGAGGATCGGCGACAGGATGTCGTGGATGTGCGGCATGTGCACAACGTGGGTGCCTTCGCCGTTGGTCATGCCGGCCTGTTCGTCTGCGAAGACGATCAGTTGGCCGCCACGGGCGCGCACTTCCTGGAGGTTGGACTTCAACTTCTCCAGCAGTTCGTTGTTGGGCGCCACGGTCACTACCGGCATGTCGTTATCCACAAGCGCCAACGGGCCGTGCTTCAGTTCGCCGGCCGGGTAGGCTTCAGCGTGGATGTAGGAGATTTCCTTAAGTTTCAGGGCACCTTCCATCGCTACCGGGAATTGCGCGCCACGACCGAGGAACAGGGTGTGGTGTTTCTCGGCGAACAGCTCGGCGATTTTCTCCACCGTGCTGTCCATGGCCAGGGCTTCGCCCAGACGGGTAGGCAGGCGACGCAGTTCTTCGACCAGGGTGGCTTCGACGCCTTTGGCCAAAGTGCCGCGCACCTGACCGAGGGACAGCGTCAGCAACAGCAGGCCAACCAATTGAGTGGTGAAGGCTTTGGTCGAGGCCACGCCGATTTCGCGACCGGCCTGGGTCAGCAAGGTCAGGTCGGACTCACGCACCAGCGAGCTGATGCCGACGTTGCAGATCGCCAGGCTGGCGAGGAAGCCCAGCTCCTTGGCGTTGCGCAGCGCGGCCAGGGTGTCGGCGGTTTCGCCGGACTGGGAAATGGTCACGAACAGGGTGTCTGGCTGCACCACGACTTTGCGATAGCGGAATTCGCTGGCGACTTCGACCTGGCACGGGATGCCGGCCAGCTCTTCCAGCCAGTAACGGGCGACCATGCCGGCGTGGTAGCTGGTGCCGCAGGCGACGATCTGCACGTTGCGCACTTTGGCGAACAGCTCGGCAGCCTGTGGGCCGAAAGCTTGTACCAACACACCGTCCGGGCTCAGACGACCTTCGAGGGTACGCTGCACCACAGCCGGTTGTTCGTGGATTTCCTTGAGCATGAAGTGGCGGAACTCGCCCTTGTCAGCCACGTCGGCACCGTCACGGTACTGCACGGTTTGACGCTCTACGACCTTGCCGCTAACGTCCCAGATCTGCACGCTATCGCGACGAATTTCGGCGATATCGCCTTCTTCCAGGTACATGAAGCGGTCAGTGACCTGGCGCAGGGCCAACTGGTCGGAAGCGAGGAAGTTTTCACCCAGGCCAAGGCCGATAACCAACGGGCTGCCACTGCGAGCGGCGAGCAGACGATCCGGTTGCCGAGCACTGATCACGGCCAGGCCGTAAGCACCGTGCAACTCTTTAACGGTGGCCTTGAGGGCTACGGTCAGGTCGTTCAGATCTTTGAGTTTGTGGTTCAGCAGGTGGGCGATGACTTCAGTGTCGGTGTCCGATGTGAACACGTAACCCAATGCCTTGAGTTGTTCGCGCAGGGCTTCGTAGTTCTCGATGATGCCGTTGTGCACCACCGCCAGATCACCGGAAAAATGCGGGTGAGCGTTGCGCTCGCACGGCGCACCGTGAGTGGCCCAGCGAGTGTGGGCGATGCCCAGGCGGCCGGCCAGCGGCTCGGCTTCGAGCGCCAGTTCCAGCTCGCTGACTTTACCCGGACGACGCATGCGCTCGAGCTGTTGGTCATTGGTATAGACCGCCACACCGGCGCTGTCATAGCCACGGTATTCCAGGCGCTTGAGGCCTTCGAGGAGGATGGCAGTGATGTTACGTTCTGCGACTGCACCGACAATTCCACACATGCTATTTCTCCTGACTGACAGCCGCGCATATCAGCGTGATACCGCGGGCTTGTATCTGATCGCGTGCCTCCAGCGGCAGGCGATCATCGGTAATTAGGGTATGGACGCTGCTCCATGGCAGCTCCAGGTTGGGAATCTTGCGGCCTATCTTGTCGGACTCCACCATCACGATCACTTCACGGGCAACATCCGCCATGACGCGGCTGAGTCCCAGCAATTCATTGAAGGTGGTGGTACCGCGCACCAGGTCGATGCCGTCGGCACCGATGAACAACTGATCGAAATCGTAGGAGCGCAGCACTTGCTCGGCGACCTGCCCCTGGAAAGACTCGGAATGCGGGTCCCAGGTACCGCCGGTCATCAGCAGCACCGGTTCATGCTCGAGTTCACTCAAGGCGTTGGCGACATGAAGCGAGTTGGTCATCACCACCAGGCCCGGCTGCTGGCCGAGTTCCGGAATCATCGCTGCCGTGGTGCTGCCGCTGTCGATGATGATCCGGGCATGCTCGCGGATCCGCGCAACGGCAGCGCGGGCGATCGCCTGTTTGTACCTGGAAACCGGTTGCCCGATATCGGCGACCAGTTCCTGAGGCATGGTGATCGCACCGCCATACCGGCGCAACAAAAGACCATTGCTTTCGAGCGCCGCCAGGTCCTTGCGAATCGTAACTTCCGAGGTTTCGAAGCGCTTGGCCAGTTCATCAACACTGACTTCGCCCTGCTCATTGAGCAAGGCGAGGATATTGTGACGGCGTTGAGGTGTATTGCGCTTCGACATGACCTGGTAAGTTTCGATTCGAAAGATAACGGAAGCAATCAAAACCTATTGGTGAAACTTCGTCAAGCGCGAGGCGATAAAAAGGTCTGTGGATAAAAGCTTCGCGGGCAAGTCGGATCGCCGCACCGCTCGCTCCTACGGGATCGTAGTCAATCCACATAATGTGTACGACTTCATCTGTAGGAGCGAGCGGTGCGGCGATCCGACTTGCCCGCGAAGGCGATCTAACGAACACCGCAAACGCTTGTGGATAACTCAGGCCTTTTTGATTTTCACTGGCCGTTTCCAGCCATCGATATTCTTCTGGCGCGCACGTCCGACGGCCAGTTGCTCTTTATCCACATTCTGCGTGATGGTCGATCCGGCCGCAGTGGTCGCACCGCTAGAGATATCCACAGGCGCCACCAACGAGCTGTTGGAACCGATGAACACATCCTCACCCAACACGGTTTTCCACTTGTTGGCACCGTCATAGTTGCACGTGATGGTGCCTGCACCGATGTTGGTGCGTGCGCCAATCTCGGCATCGCCCAGATAGGCCAAGTGACCGGCCTTGGCGCCTTCGCCCATGTGAGCGTTTTTCAGCTCGACAAAGTTACCCACATGCGCACGAGCCTCCAGCACGGAGCCGGGACGCAGGCGCGCGAATGGACCGGCATCACTGCCTTCGCCCATGATCGCGCCTTCGATATGGCTGTTGGCCTTGATCACCACGCCTTTGCGCAAAGTGCTGTCCTTGATCACGCAGTTCGGGCCGATCACCACGTCATCTTCGATGACAACCTTGCCTTCGAGAATCACGTTGATGTCGATCAGCACATCGCGACCGACAGTGATGTCACCACGGACATCGAAACGTGCCGGGTCGCGCAGGGTCACGCCCTGGGCCATCAAACGACGACCCGCGCGCAGTTGATAATGACGCTCGAGCTCGGAAAGCTGCTTGCGATCATTGGCGCCCTGCACTTCCATCGCATCGTGAGGCTGCTCGGTCGCCACCACCAGACCATCACTGACTGCCATGGCAATCACGTCAGTCAGGTAGTACTCGCCCTGGGCGTTGTTGTTGGAAAGACGGCTCATCCAGCCGCCCAGTTGCGCGAACGGCAGCGCGAGAATACCGGTGTTGCCTTCAGTGATCGCACGCTCGGCTTCGTTGGCGTCTTTCTGCTCGACGATAGCCGTCACCTTGCCGGCAGCATCACGAACGATGCGGCCATAGCCGGTTGGATCATCCAGCTGAACGGTCAGCAAACCCAATTGCTGCGGTGCAACCTGCTTGAGCAGACGTTGAAGGGTCTCGACTTCGATCAACGGCACATCGCCGTAAAGAATCAGGACGGTGTCGGATTCAATGAACGGGACTGCCTGAGCAACCGCGTGGCCAGTACCCAACTGCTTGTCCTGCAGGACGAAATTCAGATCATCGGCTGCCAGTCGCTCACGTACGGCGTCGGCACCATGGCCAATCACCACGTGGATGCGCTGTGGATCAAGTTGCCGCGCGCTGTGGATAACATGGCCAAGCATCGAGTTGCCGGCAATCGGATGCAGGACTTTCGGCAGTGCCGAACGCATGCGAGTGCCTTGGCCGGCAGCGAGGATAACAATTTCAAGAGACATGACTGGCTACCAATCCTGGATGGTCAGCGGCTGCGACCAGGTTATGAAAATCGGAAAAGAAAAAAGGGTAGCCGAGGCTACCCTTTTTAATCAATCGCGCAACAAGTGATGGCCTGTTAGTGGCCAAACTTCTTGCGGATCTGCTGGACGGTGCGCAGCTGAGCTGCAGCCTCGGCCAGACGTGCGGCAGCAGAACCGTAATCGAATTCCGCGCCCCGCTCATGCAAGGCCTTCTCGGCAGCCTTAACGGCTTCCTGAGCGGAGGCTTCGTCCAGGTCGGCAGCTCGTTGCACGGTGTCGGCAAGAACCTTGACCATGTTCGGCTGAACCTCGAGGAAACCACCGGAGATGTAATACACCTCCTCTTCCCCGCCCTGCTTGACCAGGCGGATCGGGCCAGGCTTGAGATTAGTGATCAGCGGCGCGTGGCCCAGGGCGATACCAAGATCACCCAGTGCACCGTGCGCAATCACCATCTCGACCAGGCCGGAAAAGATTTCTCCTTCCGCGCTGACGATATCGCAATGGACTGTCATAGCCATCTGATTGCCTCAACCTAAATTAGCGCCCGTTGCCGGGCGCCGGGATTACAGTTTCTTGGCTTTCTCGATCGCTTCTTCGATGCCGCCGACCATGTAGAACGCTTGTTCTGGCAGGTGGTCGTAGTCACCGTTGAGGATGCCTTTGAAGCCAGCAATGGTGTCTTTCAGGGAAACGTATTTACCCGAGGCACCGGTGAAGACTTCAGCCACGAAGAACGGCTGCGACAAGAAGCGCTGGATCTTACGAGCACGGTTTACCAACTGCTTGTCGGCTTCCGACAGCTCGTCCATACCCAGGATCGCAATGATGTCCTTCAGTTCTTTGTAACGCTGCAGAACGTACTGTACACCGCGAGCGGTATCGTAGTGGTCCTGGCCGATTACGTTCGGGTCCAGCTGGCGCGAAGTCGAGTCGAGTGGATCGACCGCTGGGTAGATACCCAGGGAAGCGATGTCACGGGACAGAACGACGGTGGCGTCCAAGTGGGCGAAGGTGGTCGCTGGCGACGGGTCAGTCAAGTCATCCGCAGGTACGTATACCGCTTGGATCGAGGTGATCGAACCGTTTTTGGTCGAAGTGATACGCTCTTGCAGAGTACCCATCTCTTCGGCCAGGGTCGGCTGGTAACCTACTGCGGAAGGCATACGGCCCAGCAGTGCGGATACTTCAGTACCGGCCAGGGTGTAACGATAGATGTTGTCGACGAACAGCAGAACGTCGTTACCTTCGTCACGGAACTTCTCGGCCATGGTCAGGCCGGTCAGTGCTACGCGCAGACGGTTACCCGGCGGCTCGTTCATCTGACCGTAAACCAGTGCCACTTTGTCCAGAACGTTGGAGTCCTTCATCTCGTGGTAGAAGTCGTTACCCTCACGAGTACGCTCACCCACACCGGCGAACACGGAATAACCGCTGTGCTCGATGGCGATGTTACGGATCAGTTCCATCATGTTTACGGTTTTGCCTACACCGGCACCACCGAACAGACCAACTTTACCACCCTTGGCGAACGGGCAAACCAGGTCGATAACCTTGATGCCGGTTTCCAGCAGGTCGTTGCCGCCCGCTTGCTCAGCGAAGGTTGGCGCAGGACGGTGAATGCCCCAGCGCTCTTCGGTGGCGATCGGACCAGCTTCGTCGATCGGGTTGCCCAGTACGTCCATGATCCGGCCCAGAGTCGCTTTACCGACCGGTACGGAGATGGCTGCGCCAGAGTCGGTGACTTCCAGACCGCGCTTCAAGCCCTCGGTGGAACCCATCGCAATGGTACGAACCACGCCGTCGCCCAGCTGCTGCTGAACTTCGAGAGTGGTGCCTGCATCGCTTTTTACACTCAAAGCGTTGTAGATGCTCGGTACGCTGTCGCGTGGGAATTCCACGTCGATAACGGCGCCGATGATTTGAACGATACGTCCGCTACTCATAGCTGGATCCTCTGAATATTTGAACCGTTAAACCGCGGCAGCGCCGCCGACGATTTCCGAGATCTCTTGGGTGATCGCAGCCTGACGCGCCTTGTTGTAGACCAGCTGCAAATCGCTGATCAAATCACCGGCGTTGTCGGTAGCGTTCTTCATCGCGATCATCCGCGCAGCTTGTTCAGCCGCGTTGTTCTCGACCACCGCCTGGTAGACCTGCGACTCCACGTAACGGACCATCAAGCCGTCAAGCAGCTCTTTGGCGTCCGGTTCGTACAGATAATCCCAGTGGTGCTTGAGTCCTTGATCCGGGGTTGCCACCAGTGGAATCAACTGCTCCACGGTAGGCGTTTGCGTCATGGTGTTGATGAACTTGTTGGACACCACGGACAGGCGGTCAATACGGCCGTCCAGGTAGGCATCCAGCATCACCTTGACGCTGCCGATCAGGTCATTGATCGACGGCTCTTCACCCAGGTGGCTGATAGCTGCTACGACGTTACCGCCGAAGTTGCGGAAGAAAGCCGCACCCTTGCTACCAACAACACACAGATCAATCTCGACGCCGTTTTCGCGGTTTACCGCCATGTCCTTGACCAGAGCCTTGAACAGGTTGGTGTTCAAGCCACCACACAGACCACGGTCACTGCTCACCACGACATAACCAACACGCTTTACTTCACGGTCGATCATGAATGGGTGGCGATATTCCGGGTTAGCGTTGGCCAAATGGCCAATAACCTGGCGGATGCGCTCCGCGTAAGGACGGCTAGCAGCCATGCGCATTTGTGCCTTGCGCATTTTACTGACCGCCACTTTTTCCATGGCGCTGGTAATCTTTTGCGTGCTTTTGATGCTCGCAATCTTACTGCGAATCTCTTTTGCGCCTGCCATGTAACACCTATCAGGTTAGCAAGCGGGAGCCTTGCGGCTCCCGCTGCGGCTTACCAGGTTTGGGTGGCCTTGAACTTCTCGATACCGGCTTTCATGCCAGCGTCGATTTCGTCATTGAAGTCACCCTTCACGTTGATCTTCGCCATCAATTCGGCGTGATCGCGGTTGAAGAAAGCAATCAGCGCTTGTTCGAAGCTGCCGATCTTGGCGATTTCAACGTCAGTCAGGAACCCACGCTCAGCGGCATACAGCGACAGCGCCATGTCAGCGATCGACATTGGTGCGTATTGCTTCTGCTTCATCAGCTCGGTAACGCGCTGACCATGCTCAAGTTGCTTACGGGTCGCTTCGTCCAGGTCAGAAGCGAACTGGGCGAATGCAGCCAGTTCACGGTACTGAGCCAGAGCGGTACGGATACCACCGGAGAGCTTCTTGATGATCTTGGTCTGAGCGGCACCACCCACACGGGATACCGAAACACCGGCGTTCACAGCAGGACGGATCCCGGAGTTGAACATGGCCGATTCCAGGAAGATCTGACCGTCGGTGATGGAAATCACGTTGGTCGGAACGAACGCGGAAACGTCGCCAGCCTGGGTTTCGATGATCGGCAGTGCGGTCAGGGAACCGGTTTTGCCGGTCACTGCGCCGTTGGTGAACTTCTCTACGTATTCTTCCGAAACGCGGGATGCGCGCTCCAGCAGACGGGAGTGGAGATAGAACACGTCGCCTGGGTAAGCTTCACGGCCTGGTGGACGGCGCAGCAGCAGGGAAATCTGGCGGTAAGCCACTGCTTGCTTGGACAGATCGTCATAAACGATCAGCGCGTCTTCACCGCGGTCGCGGAAGTACTCACCCATGGTGCAACCGGAGTACGGTGCCAGGAATTGCAGTGCTGCAGATTCCGAAGCGCTCGCTGCCACGACGATGGTGTTAGCCAGTGCGCCGTTTTCTTCCAGCTTGCGAACCACGTTGGCGATGGTCGATTGTTTCTGACCGATCGCTACGTAGACGCAGAAAATGCCGCTGTTTTTCTGGTTGATGATCGCGTCGATCGCCAGAGCGGTTTTACCGATCTGACGGTCACCGATGATCAGCTCACGCTGGCCACGGCCGACAGGGATCATGGCATCGACAGCCTTGTAGCCAGTCTGTACAGGCTGGTCTACCGACTTACGCCAGATCACGCCTGGAGCAACTTTCTCGACCGCGTCGGTCTCGGTGTTGTTCAGCGGACCTTTGCCGTCAACTGGGTTACCCAGTGCGTCGACTACGCGACCCAGCAGTTCCTTACCAACCGGAACTTCGAGGATGCGGCCGGTGCACTTGGCGCTCATGCCTTCAGCCAGAGTCTGGTATGCGCCCAATACAACGGCACCTACAGAGTCTTGCTCCAGGTTGAGGGCCATACCGAAGACGCCGCCCGGAAACTCGATCATCTCGCCGTACATTACGTCGGCCAGACCGTGAATCCGCACGATACCGTCAGATACGCTGACGACAGTGCCTTCGTTACGGGCTTGGGAGGTCACATCGAGCTTGTCGATGCGGCCCTTGATAATTTCACTTATTTCGGAAGGATTGAGTTGCTGCATTGCTCTGCTGCCCCTTCAAACTCAAGATTTCAATGCTTCGGCAAGGCTCGCGAGTTTGCCGCGAACCGAGCCATCGATAACCAGGTCGCCGGCGCGGATGACAATGCCCCCAATAAGGGATTTGTCTTCCTCGACTTGCAGGCGCACTTCCCGGTTGAGTCGTGCACTGAGAACCTTGGCGAGTTTGTCTTGCTGTTCTTGGTTCAATGCAAAAGCACTGGTCACTTCAACGTCTACCGACTTCTCTTGTTCGGCCTTGTACAGGTCGAACAGAGCGGATATCTCCGGCAACAGCGGGAGACGGTCGTTTTCGGCAACGACGTTGATGAAGTTCTGTGCCTTGGCATCAAACTTGTCGCCGCACACGTCAATAAACGTGGCGGCCTTGTCTGCGCTCGTCAGTCGCGGGGCCTTGAGCACGCGCTGCATGGTGTCGTCTTGCGACACTGCTGCAGCCAGGCCGAGCATGGCTGACCAAGAGGCCAGTTGCTGGTGGGCCTGGGCGTGCTCGAAGGCTGCCTTAGCGTAAGGTCGGGCCAACGTGGTCAATTCTGCCATGATCGCCCTCGCTTAAATTTCAGCAGCCAGTTTGTTTACCAGCTCCGCGTGCGCGTTTTGATCGATTGTGGCACCCAGGATCTTCTCGGCGCCGCCAACGGCCAGTGCACCCAGTTGGGCACGCAGCGCGTCTTTGACACTGTTCAGTTCCTGCTCGATCTCGGCCTGAGCCTGAACCTTCACACGGTCAGCGTCGATACGGGCTTTTTCAACAGCCTCTTCAACAATCTGGTTACCGCGTTTCTTGGCTTGCTCAATGATTTCAGCTGCCTGAGCCTTAGCTTCGCGCAGTTGTTGACCCGCTTTATCTTGGGCCAACTCCAGGTCGCGAGCTGCTCGGGCGGCAGCGTCCAGTCCATCCGCGATCTTCTTCTGACGTTCGTGCAAAGCCGCGATGACCGGAGGCCACACGAACTTCATGCAAAACAGTACAAAAATGAAGAACGCAACGGACTGGCCAATCAGGGTTGCATTAATGTTCACGCCAACACCTCGCTCGTTCGTTGCACATCAAACCAATCACTCGAAGGTTCGAGTGATTAGCCAGCGAGTTGACCAACGAATGGGTTCGCGAAGGTGAAGAACAGAGCGATACCAACACCGATCATGGTTACGGCGTCGAGCAGACCGGCAACGATGAACATTTTAACTTGCAGCATTGGAACCATTTCTGGCTGACGCGCTGCGCCTTCCAGGAACTTGCCGCCCAACAGGCCGAAACCAATTGCGGTACCCAGTGCGCCCAGGCCGATCAACAGTGCAACAGCGATAGCGGTTAGACCAACTACAGTTTCCATCTTTCCTCCCGACTTTTACGTCGTATGGTTTAGGTTTTTTAGATTTTAAAGCGGTAAAACAAATCGTTTCATAGCCCTGTTCGGGCCCCCACCCGTTTGACCGGGTGGGACATCAGACTAGTCGAGACTGGCCTTAATGGTTCTCTTCGTGCGCCATCGAAAGGTAAACGATGGTCAGCATCATGAAGATAAACGCCTGCAGGGTGATGATCAGGATGTGGAACACAGCCCACGCCCACTGCAGAACTACGCCCAGGCCGCTAAGCCAGAGCAGACCGCTGCCGAACATCACAGCAATCAGAATGAAGACCAGCTCGCCGGCGTACATGTTGCCGAACAGACGCAGTGCCAGGGAGATTGGCTTGGCTACCAGCGTCACGAACTCCAGCAGGAAGTTCACCGGAATCAGCAGGGCCTGAACGAAGATGTTCTTGCTGCCGAACGGGTGCAGGGTCAGCTCGCCGACAAAGCCGCCGATGCCCTTGACCTTGATGCTGTAGAAAATGATCAACGCGAACACCGACAGGGCCATGCCCAGGGTAGCGTTCGGGTCAGTGGTCGATACGGCACGGAACGGAATGTGCGCATCACCAGTGATCAGGATGGCCAGCTGAGGAATCCAGTCGACCGGGATCAGGTCGACGGCGTTCATCAGGAAGACCCAGACGAAGATGGTCAGTGCCAGCGGTGCAATCACCGGGCTACGGCCATGGAAGCTGTCTTTCACGCTGCCATCGACGAATTCGACCAATACTTCAACGAAGTTCTGCAAAGCACCAGGCTGACCGGAAGTCGCTTTCTTTGCCGCCATGCGGAAAAGAAGAACGAAGATCAGACCCAAAGCGACCGACCAGCCGAGGGTATCGACGTGGAAAGCCCAGAAGCCCATTTCTTTGGCTTCTGCTGCGGTGTGGGCAAAACCCCACCCGCCGGTTGGGTGCTGACCGAAGGTCAGGTTCTGCAAGTGGTGCTGGATATAGCCCGAAGCGGTTGTTTCTGCCATGGTTGCCTCAAACGCCCTAAGGTCTCGAAAGTCTTGTTCTCATCAGCAGGGGCGCGAACCAGCTGACCAGTTGGGTCAACACGAAGACGCCGAATACAGCTAGCGGCGCCAATGGCTTCACACCTGCAAACGTCAATGCAAAAAGCACTGCCGTCAAAATCAGTTTGCCCGCCTCGCCGGCATAAAAAGACCGGACGATGGCTTGAGCTGCTCGGGCGCCGGAAAACCGAAATGCCCTGTGAGCGAAATAAACATTGGGTAGCAAGGCTATCAGGCCTCCGCAGAGTCCTGAGTACCCGGCAACGACTCCGTGCCATTGCCACAGCGCCAAAGCGGCGATCAGCAACACGACAAACTGAGCCATCAACACCGGAAAAACTGCCAGGCGATGGAACGGCAAGCGGTTTGGCGTGCGGGTTTCCATCACTAATACTCCCCAATGGTCGGCTGCCAGAATTCAATAACTTGGCATAATTTGTGCCGACAAAATGCGCGCAGAGTATAGGGGCGGTTCTGCCCCTATTCAACTGTCAGGTAGTGATTTCCGACTGCACGCTACATGAGGAAATGTTTCAGCGAATGTGTGCGAGCACACCCTGAAGCTCATCGAGGGAGTTGTAACCAATTACCAACTGCCCTTTCCCCTTCTTTCCGTGTCGGATCTGCACCGCAGAGCCTAGGCGCTCAGCCAGACGCTGCTCGAGTCGGGCGATATCCGGGTCCGGTTTTACCGGTTCGGCAGGCTCCTGTTTGCCACTCAACCACTGGCGAACCAGTGCCTCAGTCTGGCGCACAGTCAGCCCCCGTGCGACAACATGTCGCGCCCCTTCAACCTGTTGATTCTCCGGCAAACCAAGCAAAGCACGGGCATGACCCATTTCCAGGTCACCGTGCGACAGCATGGTCTTGATAACTTCCGGCAATGCGATCAAGCGTAGCAGGTTGGCCACAGTCACGCGGGATTTGCCCACCGCTTCGGCCACTTGTTGCTGAGTCAGCTGGAATTCCTGCTGCAAACGCTGCAAGGCCACCGCTTCTTCGATCGGATTGAGGTCTTCGCGCTGGATGTTCTCGATCAGCGCCATGGCGATGGCGGTTTCATCCGGCACATCGCGCACCATCGCCGGGATGGTTTCCTGGCCAGCCTGCTGGCTCGCACGCCAGCGACGTTCGCCGGCGATGATTTCGAAGCGGCCGCTGCCGATCGGGCGAACCACAATCGGCTGCATCACGCCCTGGGCCTTGATCGATTGCGCCAGTTCTTCCAGCGCTTGCGGGTCCATGTCCCGACGCGGCTGGTACTTGCCGCGCTGGATCAGGTCCAGGGGCAAATGCTGCAGCTCACGCTGATCGGCTTGTACAGCCTGCTCTTCCAGCGAGCTGACAGTCGGACCGCTCAGCAGTGCATCCAGTCCACGTCCGAGACCTCGTTTCTTGACGGCCATGGGGATTCCTTAAGTTGCCTGAGCAGCGGCAGTGCGTGAGTTTTTGCGCTGACGGCGAACCATCTCGCCGGCAAGTGCCAGATAGGCAATGGCGCCCCGCGAAGTCTTGTCGTAAGCCAGCGCCGGCATGCCGTAGCTTGGCGCTTCGGCCAGGCGGATGTTACGCGGGATAACCGTGTCGTAGAGCTGCTCGCCGAAGTGTTCTTTCAACTGCGCCGACACGTCGTTCATCAGGCTCAGGCGCGGGTCATACATCGTGCGCAACAGGCCTTCGACTTTCAGGTTCGGGTTCAGCAGTTCAGCGATGCGCTTGATGTTATCCACAAGGTCGCTCAGGCCTTCGAGCGCAAAGTACTCGCACTGCATGGGGATAATTACCCCGTCAGCGGCGACCAAAGCGTTCAGCGTGAGCATCGACAGCGACGGCGGGCAGTCGATCAAAATGTAATCGTAGTTTTCACGGATCGGCGCCAGCGCGCTGCGCAGGCGGCTTTCCTTCATCTGCATTTCCAGCAGAACCACTTCGGCCGCGGTCAGGTCGCGGTTGGCCGGCAACAGCTGGTAACCACCGTGCTCGGAGAAGTGCATGGCCTGGGCCAGATCGCATTCGCCGATCAGCAAGTCGTAGACCGAGTTTTCCAGGCCGTGTTTATCCACACCGCTACCCATGGTGGCGTTGCCCTGTGGATCGAGATCGATCAACAGCACCCGGCGCTTGGTAGCAACCAGGGAAGCTGCGAGGTTGATGCAGGTGGTGGTTTTACCCACACCACCCTTTTGGTTCGCTATCGCGAATACCTTAGCCATTCTTGCTTGTGTTCCCAATCATGCCGTGCGGCGCAGTATCAGCAGATGGCGTTGGCCTTGGCAACCAGGTACGGCCAGGGCGTGTTCGCTATCGAGGTGGAAGTCTGCCGGCAATGCTACCAGCTCATCGGCCGGATGAACGCCCTTCATTGCCAGCCAACGTGTATCGGCATCGCCAAGGTGGCGCGTCCAGTTGCTGAAGTTCTCCATGCTGCTGAACGCCCGGGAAATGATCCCGTTGAAAGGCTGTGCAGGCTGGAAGGCTTCGACGCGACTGTGGATAACTTGCAGGTTATCCAGTTTGAGTTCGAGTTTGACCTGGGTCAGGAAGCGGGTTTTCTTGCCGTTGCTGTCCAGGCAGGTCACTTGGGACTCTGGAAACAGGATGGCAAGTGGAATGCCCGGCATGCCGCCGCCACTGCCAACGTCCAGCCAGCGACCGTTTTCGATGAACGACATCACGCTCAAACTATCGAGCAGGTGACGCGAGACCATTTCGTCCGGATCGCGCACGGCGGTCAGGTTGTAGGCCTTGTTCCATTTGATCAACAGGGCCAGATAACCCAACAACTGCGCGTGTTGGGTTTCGGTCAATGTGACACCGAGCTGGCGAGCACCTGTGGATAACTCTTCGGCGTGTTGCGAGGTGACCAACGAACTCAAGCGCTTTGCTCCAACTGACGGCCAGCGCCGCGTTTTTTCAAATGAATCATCAACAGCGAAATGGCTGCCGGTGTAACACCCGGAATGCGTGACGCCTGGCCCAGTGTTTCTGGACGGGTCGCACCGAGCTTGCTCTGGATCTCTTTGGAGAGACCGGAAATGTTCGTGTAATCGATATCCACAGGCAGTTTCGTGTCTTCGCTCGCCCGCAGACGTGCGATTTCATCTTGCTGACGATCGATATAACCGGCGTATTTGGTCTTGATTTCGACCTGTTCGGCGACTTGTGGATCTTCTGCGCCCCCGCCAGTCACAGCGATCAGACCAGCGTAGTCGATTTCCGGACGGCTCAAGAGGTTGAGCAGGTTGTATTCGTGAGTCAGCGGCGTGCCGAATTTCTCGGAAATCGCATCGCCCTGCTCGGTGCCCGGGCGAACCCAGGTACTTTTCAGGCGCTGCTCTTCCAGCGTGATGCTTTCGCGTTTGGTGCAGAACGCCGCCCAGCGCGCGTCATCCACCAGACCCAGCTCGCGACCTTTTTCGGTCAGGCGCAGGTCCGCGTTGTCTTCACGCAAGATCAGACGGTACTCGGCGCGGGATGTGAACATCCGGTACGGCTCTTGAGTTCCAAGGGTAATCAGGTCGTCAACCAACACGCCGATGTACGCCTCGTCGCGACGCGGGCACCAGGCGTCTTTGCCTTGCGCACGCAGTGCAGCGTTGGCCCCGGCCAGCAAACCCTGGGCGCCGGCTTCTTCGTATCCGGTGGTGCCATTGATTTGTCCGGCGAAAAACAGACCGCCGATAACTTTGGTTTCCAGGCTGTACTTCAGGTCACGCGGGTCGAAGTAGTCGTACTCGATGGCGTAGCCCGGACGCACGATGTGCGCGTTTTCCATGCCGCGAATCGATTGCACGATCTGCAATTGCACGTCGAACGGCAGGGATGTGGATATCCCGTTCGGGTACAGCTCGTGAGTGGTCAAACCTTCCGGTTCGATGAAGACCTGGTGGCTTTCCTTGTCGGCAAAGCGGTGGATCTTGTCTTCGATCGACGGGCAGTAACGCGGGCCGATACCTTCGATCAACCCTGCATCGGAATACATCGGCGAACGGTCGAGGTTCGCTGCGATGATTTCGTGGGTCCGGGCGTTGGTGTGGGTAATCCAGCAGCTGACCTGTTTCGGATGCTGCTCTTTGGAACCCATGAACGACATCACCGGGATCGGCGTATCACCGGCTTGCTCGGTCATCACCGAGAAATCCACAGACCGACCGTCGATACGCGGCGGTGTACCGGTTTTCAATCGGCCAACACGCAGTGGCAATTCGCGCAGACGGCGAGCCAGGGCGATCGACGGCGGATCACCGGCACGACCACCGGAATAATTCTGCATTCCGATGTGGATAAGTCCACCGAGGAAGGTGCCAGTGGTCAACACCACGGAGTCGGCGAAGAAACGCAGGCCCATTTGGGTGACAACACCGCGCACTTGTTCCTGTTCAACGATCAGGTCATCAGCGGCTTGTTGAAATATCCACAGGTTCGGCTGGTTTTCCAATGCTTCGCGGACAGCGGCCTTGTACAGAACCCGGTCTGCCTGGGCGCGGGTTGCACGCACGGCCGGGCCTTTGCGGCTGTTCAACACGCGAAACTGAATGCCGCCTTTATCGGTAGCCATGGCCATCGCGCCGCCGAGGGCATCGATTTCTTTTACCAGGTGGCTTTTGCCGATCCCGCCAATGGCCGGGTTGCAACTCATGGCACCGAGGGTTTCCACGTTATGCGTCAGCAACAGGGTTTTTGCCCCCATACGTGCTGAGGCCAGTGCTGCCTCGGTACCGGCATGACCGCCGCCGATGACGATCACTTCAAAACGGGAAGGGAAATCCACCACGCACCTCGTGCCTGCTTAAGTAGGTAATTCAGGAATAGTTTGAGCTCAGGTTTTTGGACCTGGTCGACAAGTATAGGGACTTCGCCCTTCCTAAAGAACCCTTTGCACAAAATTTAACCAGCTGTGGAGAAGTCGGGGTTATAGAAATTAAAAAGAAAGAAATTTATTAAATCTTTGTTTTTATGTTTATTTCTACTGAGCACCATTTCTGTGGATAGATTCGTACAGCCCTTTGTTTTCAATATGTACAGAGAATCAAAACCCTGTGGTCATGTGCCAATGAGGCCCTTGGATAACCGGTGTAAGCCTGTGGATGAAAGGGGTGGTTATCCACAGAGGCGGTTATCTTCAGTTTTGAGGCCCTGTTATCAACTGCCCTTAGCGGCAGTTATTCACAGGGCTTAATCCACAGAAAAGCAGCGATTGATCAAATCCCGGGCGCAGAAAATCCGCCCGGGCAGAAAGAATCTGCTCGGCACTGGAGGCAATTCAGGAAAAGGGGTGAGAACAGACAGGCGCGAATGGCCTGTCTGTGGACAACGATAGGGCTATTTGCCGATACAGAAACTGGAAAAGATCCGTCCCAGCAGGTCGTCGGAGCTGAATGCACCGGTGATCTCGCCCAAGGCATGTTGAGCCTGGCGCAAATCTTCGGCCAGTAGCTCGCCGGCACCCGCCAGAGTCAGCTGCGCACGGCCGTGCTCGAGGGATGCACTGGCATGACGCAACGCCTCAAGGTGACGCCTGCGAGCACTGAAGCTGCTTTCCGACGTCTGTTCATAACCCATGCAGGCCTTGAGATGATCACGCAGCAGTTCCAGGCCTTCGCCGGCCGACTTGGCACTCAGACTGATGGTCACATGGCCATCCTCACTGACTTCCAGGGCAATCGCTTCGCCCGTAAGGTCGGCCTTGTTACGGATCAACGTGACTTTTGCCGGACCCGGGCGGGTTTCCAGGAACTCTGGCCACAACGCGAACGGATCAAGCGCTTCCGGTGCGGTGGCATCGACCACCAACAGCACTCGATCAGCTTCGCTAATGGCTTTCAACGCCCGTTCAACACCAATTTTTTCCACATGGTCATCGGTATCTCGCAGACCAGCGGTATCTACCACGTGAAGCGGCATGCCATCGATGTGGATATGTTCGCGCAAAATGTCACGGGTGGTGCCGGCAATCTCGGTCACGATCGCTGCTTCACGACCCGCCAGTGCGTTGAGCAAACTGGATTTACCGGCATTTGGCCGACCGGCGATCACCACCGTCATGCCGTCACGCAGCAACGCACCCTGCCCGGCTTCGCGCAGCACGGTGGATAACTCTTCCCTGACTTTGTCGAGCATGCTCAGTACATGGCCATCGGCAAGGAAGTCGATTTCTTCTTCCGGGAAGTCGATGGCCGCTTCTACGTAAATCCGCAGGCCGATCAGTTGCTCGGTGAGGTTATGCACACGATCGGAAAATGCCCCCTGCAAGGAGCGCAATGCATTGCGGGCGGCCTGTGCAGAACTGGCCTCGATCAGGTCGGCGATTGCTTCGGCCTGTGCCAGATCGAGTTTGTCATTGAGGAACGCACGCTCACTGAATTCACCTGGTCGTGCCAGACGGCACCCCAGTTCAAGGCATCGCTTGAGCAGCATGTCGAGAACAATCGGGCCGCCATGACCCTGGAGTTCCAGCACATCTTCGCCGGTGAACGAGTTCGGGCCCGGAAAATACAAGGCAATGCCCTGGTCCAGCACCTCTTCGTTTTGATCGAAAAACGGGCCGTAGTGGGCGAATCGCGGCTTGAGTTCACGACCGCTGAAGGCCTTGGCCGCAACGCTCGCCAGCGGCCCGGAAATACGGACGATGCCTACGCCGCCACGACCTTGAGCGGTGGCGACGGCGGCGATGGTTTCACGAGGAGCGCTCATAAACCGGTATCCAGACAAAAGTGACAGATAGCAAAACGCCCCACTAGGGGGCGTTTTGAGTGGTTATCCACAGTGTAAATCAGGCAGCTGCTTTAGTAGCCGCTTCGATTTTACGAGTGATGTACCACTGTTGGGCGATGGACAGGCAGTTGTTCACTACCCAGTACAGCACCAGACCAGCCGGGAACCACAGGAAGAAGAAGGTGAAGATGATTGGCATCAGCTTCATCACCTTGGCCTGCATCGGATCCGGAGGAGTCGGGTTCAACTGCTGCTGGATGAACATGGTTGCACCCATGATGATCGGCAGAATGAAGAACGGATCCTTGATCGACAGGTCAGTAATCCACAGCATGAACGGCGCTTGGCGCATTTCAACGCTTTCCAGCAGAACCCAGTACAGCGAGAGGAAAACCGGCATCTGCACGAGGATTGGCAAGCAACCACCCAGCGGATTGATCTTCTCTTTCTTGTACAGCTCCATCATGGCTTGCGACATTTTCTGCCGGTCATCGCCATGTTGCTCTTTCAGCGCGGCCAGTTTCGGTGCCACTGCGCGCATGCGGGCCATGGATTTGTAGCTGGCTGCCGACAGCGGGAAGAAAATCCCTTTGATCAGCATGGTCAGGAAGATGATCGACCAGCCCCAGTTACCGACCAGCGCGTGGATGTGTTGCAGCAGCCAGAAGATTGGCTGGGCAATGAACCACAGAATGCCGTAGTCGACGGTCAGTTCCAGACCTGGGGACAACTCTTTCAGCACAGCCTGGCTTTTCGGACCGGCGTACAGAACAGCGCTGGTTTCGGCTTTCGCACCTGGCGCAACAGTCATTGCCGGGGCGGTGTAGCCGATGATGTAGTTGCCTTTGCTGTCTTTACGGGTCTGGACGACGTTGTTTTCGCCCTTCGCCGGAATCCATGCGGTCACGAAGTAGTGTTGCAACCAGGCAACCCAACCACCGTTCACGGTTTCTTTCAGCTGAGCCTTGTCCATGTCCTTCATCGACACTTTCTTGTACGGCTCGTTACTTGTCCACAGGGCGGCGCCCAGGTAAGTCGCGGTGCCGGTGGCAGTGCTGGAAGAAGGATCGGAGCTGGCGTCGCGCTTCAGTTGGGCGAACATCGCGCCCGACCAAGGCTTGGCGCTTTCGTTGTCGATCACGTAGGAAACGGTTACGTCGTACAGGCCACGTTTCAGTGTGAAACGCTTGATGTAGTTGACGCCGTCCTTGCTGAACTTCAGGTCTACGACCAATTGGTCCTGACCGTCAGCCAGTTGGTAGATCTTCTTCTCGGAGGAGTAAACCGGACGACCGGCAGGACTTGCGTCCGGACCATCGGTACCGATCAAACCGCTTTGAGCCAGATAAGTCCGCTCGTTGCCGTTATCGAACAACTGGAATGGAATTTCCGGATGGTCCTGGCGACGTGGATACAGCGGCAGCGTCAACTGTGCAACATCGCCACCTTGTGGATCGATAGCCAGGTTGAGCACATCCGTTTTGATCTGGATGAGGTCTTTGCTTGCAGCTACTGGTGTTTCAGCAGGTGCAGTGGCACTGGTATCGCTTGCGGCGCGCGGAATGTCGTCACTGACAGAAGCATTATTGCCAGTCGCCGTATCCGGTAGGCCCGGTGCGGAAGTACTGGAAGCAACATTCTGAGTCGGCAGGGCAGCCTGGCCATAGTCCTGGTTCCATTTAAGAACCATAACGTAGGACACGATTGCCAGGGCGACGATCAGGATCGTGCGTTTGATATCCATGATTACTCGGCCATCGAAGAAGAACGGGAGGTAGGGATAGGTGGAACCGGGTCATAACCACCGGGATTCCACGGATGACAGCGACCTAAACGACGAAAGGTCAGCCAGCCACCGCGCAGAAGGCCATGATTTTCTATGGCTTCTAACGCGTAGCAGGAACAACTGGGGTAGAAACGACAGTGACTGGCCATCAGAGGACTAATGGCATAGCGATAAAACTGGATCGGAACGAGTGCCAGTTTACGCATCGGGACTGTCTACCCCTACAGTTTCGGTTTTGACTGCTGGTACCGGCGTGCTGCGTGCCAGACGCTTCCAGAGTTTGCCGAAATGCTGAATCAATTCGGGGTTTTCTACGTCACCCAAACCTTTGCGCGCGACGATAACGATATCCCAGCCGACCAGTGAATCCTGGTTCAGACGGAACGATTCGCGCATCAGACGTTTGAGGCGATTGCGCTCGACGGAGAGCTTTACGCTCTTTTTCCCGATAACCAGCCCGAGACGGGGGTGATCAAGATCGTTGTTGCGCGCAAGGAGCAGGAGATTTTTCCCCGGAACCTTGCCGGTAGGGGAGTCAAAGACTGCCTTGAAATGCCGGGGAGTAAGCAGACGCTTTTCCCGACTGAAGTCCTGACTCACCTCCAGTGCCGGCTTATCAAACTGCCAGACGCGCACGACCTTTGGCGCGACGACGCGACAGAACGGCACGACCGTTCTTGGTAGCCATGCGAGCACGGAAACCGTGGGTACGAGCGCGTTTGATAGTGCTTGGTTGGAAAGTACGTTTCATTGTCGTGTTACCTGGTTCGTCCACAACGGGCCGGAATGGCCCCCGTTTTAAGAGACCGGGGATTCTAGAGAAAGCAAGCCTCTAGGTCAATTTCCAACCAACGTTTCCTTATAAATAGATCTCCAGACGTTTTGCTCGTCTTCACCTCCAGCCAAATATAAAAATAAAGAAGGAAAGTATTTAAAGCTTTTCTGTAAAGCTTATAAAAGCTAGGACACCGATCATCTGTGGATAACTACCTTCAGGCCTTCTATCCCGTGATGTACAGAGAATGACAACTACGGTGGAAAACGGTGGTCAGCCTGTGCTGCGCTGTCGGATAAGCTGTGTGTGAAAGGGGCTGTTATCCACAGGCAGGTTATCCACCGAGTTTCGCCCCCACTTGTGCAACGACCTCAAGGGCGGTTATCCACAGACCTTATGCACAGACCACTGGTCGTCTTTTTTACCTATAAAACGTTGATTCTTCTTGGTCAGTAACCCACCTACGTGTGGATAAGTCGGCGTCTGGTCGCTACAATGGCCGCTTGTTTTTGCCTCACCGGCTTTCAACTTAGGGGATATCCGTGTCAGTGGAACTTTGGCAGCAGTGCGTGGAGCTTTTGCGCGATGAGCTGCCTGCCCAACAATTCAACACTTGGATCCGTCCACTACAGGTCGAAGCCGAAGGCGACGAGTTGCGTGTCTACGCGCCGAATCGTTTTGTTCTCGACTGGGTCAACGAAAAGTACCTGGGCCGCGTCCTTGAACTGCTGGATGAGCATGGCAATGGCATGGCGCCGGCGCTTTCCTTATTAATAGGCAGCAAACGCAGTTCGGCGCCACGGGCTGCCCCGAATGCTCCACTGGCTGCCGCTGCGTCTCAGGCACAGGCGGCTCAAGCGCCTGTCAGTGCGCCGGCACCTGCCCCGACGGCCACACCGACCAAGCGTTCGACCCAGAAAGTTGCCGAAGTCAGTGAAGAGCCATCGCGCGACAGCTTCGATCCGATGGCCGGCGCCAGTTCTCAACAGGCCCCGGTGCGTTCCGAGCAGCGCACGGTGCAGGTCGAAGGTGCGCTCAAGCACACCAGTTACCTGAACCGCACTTTCACCTTCGAGAACTTCGTCGAAGGTAAGTCCAACCAACTGGCCCGGGCTGCGGCCTGGCAGGTGGCGGACAACCCCAAGCACGGTTACAACCCGCTCTTCCTTTATGGCGGTGTTGGCTTGGGTAAAACTCACTTGATGCACGCTGTGGGTAACCATCTATTAAAGAAGAACCCGAATGCCAAGGTCGTGTACCTGCATTCGGAGCGTTTCGTGGCCGATATGGTCAAGGCTCTGCAACTGAACGCGATCAACGAGTTCAAGCGCTTCTACCGTTCGGTGGACGCATTGCTGATCGATGACATTCAGTTCTTCGCCCGCAAGGAACGTTCGCAGGAAGAGTTTTTCCACACCTTCAACGCCCTGCTCGAAGGTGGCCAGCAGGTCATTCTCACCAGTGACCGCTACCCTAAAGAAATCGAAGGCCTTGAAGAGCGCCTCAAATCCCGCTTCGGCTGGGGCCTGACGGTAGCCGTCGAGCCGCCGGAGCTGGAAACCCGTGTCGCGATCCTGATGAAAAAGGCCGACCAGGCCAAAGTCGATCTGCCCCACGACGCGGCGTTCTTCATCGCCCAACGTATTCGCTCCAACGTCCGTGAGCTGGAAGGTGCGCTTAAACGCGTAATCGCCCACTCGCACTTCATGGGCCGCGATATCACCATCGAGCTGATTCGCGAATCCCTGAAAGATCTGTTGGCGCTGCAAGACAAACTGGTCTCTGTGGATAACATTCAGCGCACTGTCGCTGAGTACTACAAAATCAAGATTTCCGACCTGCTGTCCAAGCGTCGTTCACGCTCGGTCGCTCGTCCGCGTCAGGTTGCCATGGCGTTGTCCAAAGAGTTGACTAACCACAGCCTGCCGGAAATCGGCGATGTGTTTGGCGGCCGCGACCACACGACTGTTTTGCACGCCTGCCGCAAGATCAACGAACTTAAGGAATCCGACGCGGACATCCGCGAGGACTACAAGAACCTGCTGCGTACTCTGACAACTTGATGAACACCAGCGCAGCTTATTAAGGCAAGGGACTAGACCATGCATTTCACCATTCAACGCGAAGCCCTGTTGAAACCCCTGCAACTGGTCGCAGGCGTCGTCGAGCGCCGACAGACCTTGCCGGTGCTCTCCAACGTGCTGCTGGTTGTCGAAGGCCAGCAACTGTCGCTGACCGGTACCGACCTGGAAGTCGAGCTGGTCGGTCGTGTACAACTCGAAGAGCCTGCTGACCCGGGTTCCATCACTGTGCCTGCGCGCAAGCTGATGGACATCTGCAAAAGCCTGCCGAACGACGCGCTGATCGACATCAAGGTCGACGAGCAGAAGCTGGTGGTGAAGGCTGGCCGTAGCCGCTTCACCCTGTCGACCCTGCCGGCGAACGATTTCCCGACCGTTGAAGAAGGTCCGGGTTCGCTGACTTGCAGCCTTGAGCAAAGCAAACTGCGTCGTCTGATTGAACGCACCAGCTTCGCCATGGCCCAGCAGGACGTGCGTTATTACCTGAACGGCATGCTGCTGGAAGTCTCGGCCGGGATCATCCGCGCCGTGGCCACCGACGGTCACCGTCTGGCCATGTGCTCGATGCAGGCCGACATCGGTCAGCCGGATCGCCACCAGGTCATCGTGCCGCGCAAGGGTATCCTTGAGCTGGCGCGCCTGCTGACCGAGCCGGACGGCAATGTCAGCATCGTCCTGGGCCAGCATCACATCCGCGCCACGACAGGCGAGTTCACCTTCACCTCTAAACTGGTCGACGGTAAATTCCCGGACTATGAGCGTGTTCTGCCGAAGGGCGGCGATAAACTGGTGCTCGGCGATCGTCAGGCGTTGCGTGAAGCTTTCAGCCGTACCGCGATTCTGTCCAACGAGAAGTACCGCGGTATCCGTCTGCAACTGGCCAGCGGTCAGTTGAAGATCCAGGCCAACAACCCGGAGCAGGAAGAAGCGGAAGAAGAAGTGGGCGTTGAGTACAACGGCGGCAATCTGGAAATCGGCTTCAACGTGAGCTACTTGCTCGACGTGCTGGGCGTGATGACCACTGAGCAGGTTCGCCTGATCCTGTCCGACTCCAACAGCAGTGCGCTGGTGCAAGAGTCCGACAATGATGACTCGGCCTACGTTGTCATGCCGATGCGTCTGTAATCATGCTCAGCAGAAGCTAGATGTCATTAAGTCGCGTCTCGGTCACCGCGGTGCGCAATCTGCACCCGGTGACCTTCTCCCCTTCCCCCCGAATCAACATTCTTTACGGCGCCAACGGCAGCGGCAAAACCAGTGTTCTGGAAGCCATTCACCTGCTGGGGCTTGCCCGTTCGTTTCGTAGTACCCGCCTTTTGCCGGTTATTCAGTACGAGCAATTGGCCTGCACCGTATTCGGTCAGGTTGAGTTGGCTGAGGGCGGGCACAGCGCACTGGGGATATCACGGGACCGCCAAGGCGAATTCCAGATCCGTATTGACGGGCAGAACGCGCGCAGTGCGGCACAGCTGGCGGAGATCCTGCCGCTGCAACTGATCAACCCTGATAGCTTCCGCCTGCTTGAAGGTGCACCGAAGATTCGCCGACAGTTTCTCGACTGGGGCGTGTTCCACGTGGAACCGCGGTTCATGTCCACCTGGCAGCGCTTGCAGAAGGCCCTGCGCCAGAGAAACTCTTGGCTGCGGCATGGTACACTTGACGCCGTTTCGCAAGCGGTTTGGGACAGGGAACTGTGCCAGGCCAGCGCTGAAATTGATGAATACCGCCGTGCCTATATCAAAGCCTTGAAACCAGTCTTTGAACAGACCTTGAGCGAACTGGTTGAGCTTGAAGGTTTGACGCTCAGCTATTACCGAGGCTGGGACAAAGACCGCGAATTGAGTGCAGTGCTCGCTGGGTCCGTTCAGCGAGACCAGCAGATGGGGCATACCCAGGCCGGACCACAACGCGCTGATTTGCGCCTCAGATTGGGCGCACATAACGCCGCGGACATCTTGTCCCGCGGTCAGCAGAAGTTGGTGGTCTGTGCATTGCGGATTGCCCAAGGGCACCTGGTCAGCCAGGCCCGACGCGGCCAGTGTATTTATCTGGTGGATGACTTGCCGTCCGAACTGGACGAGCAGCACCGCCGCGCGCTTTGCCGCTTGTTGGAAGACTTACGCTGCCAGGTGTTTATCACCTGTGTAGATCACGAATTATTGAGGGAAGGCTGGCAGACGGAAACGCCAGTCGCTCTGTTCCACGTGGAACAGGGCCGTATCACCCAGACCCACGACCATCGGGAGTGAAGGCATTGAGCGAAGAAAATACGTACGACTCAACGAGCATTAAAGTGCTGAAAGGCCTGGATGCCGTACGCAAACGTCCCGGTATGTACATTGGTGACACCGACGATGGCAGCGGTCTGCACCACATGGTGTTCGAGGTGGTCGATAACTCGATCGACGAAGCTTTGGCCGGCCATTGCGACGACATCAGCATCATCATCCACCCGGACGAATCCATCACCGTTCGCGACAACGGTCGTGGCATCCCGGTAGACGTACACAAAGAAGAAGGCGTCTCGGCAGCTGAGGTCATCATGACCGTGCTGCACGCCGGCGGTAAGTTCGACGACAACTCCTACAAAGTATCCGGCGGTCTGCACGGTGTAGGTGTTTCGGTAGTGAACGCACTGTCCAAGGAACTGGTCCTGACCGTTCGCCGCAGCGGCAAGATCTGGGAACAGACTTACGTCCATGGCGTCCCGCAAGAGCCGATGAAAATCGTTGGTGAGAGCGAAACCACGGGCACCCAGATTCACTTCAAGCCATCGGCTGAAACCTTCAAGAACATCCACTTCAGCTGGGACATCCTGGCCAAGCGGATTCGTGAACTGTCCTTCCTCAACTCCGGTGTCGGCATCGTCCTCAAGGATGAGCGCAGCGGCAAGGAAGAGCTGTTCAAGTACGAAGGCGGCTTGCGTGCGTTCGTTGAATACCTGAACACCAACAAGACTGCGGTCAACCAGGTGTTCCACTTCAACATCCAGCGTGAAGACGGCATCGGCGTGGAAATCGCCCTGCAGTGGAACGACAGCTTCAACGAGAACCTGTTGTGCTTCACCAACAACATCCCGCAGCGTGATGGCGGTACTCACCTGGTGGGTTTCCGTTCCGCACTGACGCGTAACCTGAACACCTACATCGAAGCTGAAGGCCTGGCCAAGAAGCACAAGGTCGCCACCACCGGTGATGACGCCCGTGAAGGCTTGACCGCGATCATCTCGGTGAAGGTGCCGGATCCGAAGTTCAGCTCCCAGACTAAAGACAAGCTGGTTTCTTCCGAAGTGAAGACCGCGGTCGAACAGGAAATGGGCAAGTACTTCTCCGACTTCCTGCTGGAAAACCCGAACGAAGCCAAACTGGTCGTCGGCAAGATGATCGACGCGGCACGTGCGCGTGAAGCAGCACGTAAGGCCCGTGAGATGACCCGCCGCAAAGGCGCGCTGGACATCGCCGGCCTGCCGGGCAAACTGGCTGACTGCCAGGAAAAAGACCCTGCCCTTTCCGAACTGTACCTCGTGGAAGGTGACTCTGCTGGCGGCTCCGCCAAGCAGGGGCGTAACCGTAAAACCCAGGCCATCCTGCCGTTGAAGGGCAAGATCCTCAACGTCGAGAAGGCGCGCTTCGACAAGATGATCTCTTCGCAAGAAGTAGGCACCTTGATCACCGCACTGGGCTGCGGCATCGGCCGCGACGAATACAACATCGACAAGCTGCGCTACCACAACATCATCATCATGACCGATGCTGACGTCGACGGTTCGCACATCCGTACGCTGCTGCTGACGTTCTTCTTCCGTCAGCTGCCAGAGCTGATCGAGCGTGGCTACATCTACATCGCTCAGCCACCGCTGTACAAGGTCAAGAAAGGCAAGCAAGAGCAATACATCAAAGACGACGACGCCATGGAAGAGTACATGACGCAGTCGGCCCTGGAAGATGCGAGCCTGCACCTGAACGAGGAAGCCCCGGGTATCTCCGGCGAAGCCCTTGAGCGTCTGGTGAACGACTTCCGTCTGGTGATGAAGACCCTCAAGCGTCTGTCGCGCCTGTACCCTCAGGAACTGACCGAGCACTTCATCTACCTGCCAGCGGTGAGCATGGAGCAACTGTCCGATCACGCAGCGATGCAGGATTGGCTGGCCAAGTATGAAGTCCGTCTGCGCACCGTCGAGAAGTCCGGCCTGGTCTACAAGGCCAGCCTGCGTGAAGACCGTGAGCGTAACGTCTGGCTGCCAGAGGTCGAGCTGATCTCCCACGGCCTGTCGAACTACGTCACGTTCAACCGCGACTTCTTCGGCAGCAACGATTACAGGACTGTCGTATCCCTGGGCGCTCAGCTGAGCACCCTGCTGGACGACGGCGCGTACATCCAGCGTGGCGAACGCAAGAAGCCGGTCACCGAGTTCAAGGAAGCCCTTGAATGGCTGATGGCTGAAAGCACCAAGCGTCACACCATCCAGCGATACAAAGGTCTGGGTGAGATGAACCCGGATCAGCTGTGGGAAACCACCATGGACCCAAGCCAGCGCCGGATGCTCAAAGTGACCATCGAAGACGCCATTGGCGCGGACCAGATCTTCAACACCCTGATGGGTGATGCGGTCGAACCTCGTCGTGACTTCATCGAAAGCAATGCCTTGGCGGTTTCTAACCTGGACTTCTGATCCAGCGGTTCTGCCAACAATAAAAAGGCCAGCGCATTGCGCTGGCCTTTTTTATTACGCTATTTCGCCCTTCAGCGGCGGTGCCAAATCGTATGGAACGCAGGCGTTTTGCCTCGGATCCTCACAGATAAGTCCTACATACGCTATCCCGAGTGCTCTTTATCCTACAGCCTCTTCGTCAAGTGTATGACTGACGGGAGCTATCATTTTTGGGATATCGAACAGGGAATGCAGTTATGCCAACACCCGCGTATTTAGTTATAAATGGAAATCGGCAAGGGATGATTACTGCCGGGACATTTACTCCGGAGTCGGTTGGTAACGTCTATCAGGAGGGGCACGAAGACCAAATCCTGGTCCAGGCATTCAGTCACCAAATTATCATTCCGAGAGATCCCCAATCGGGTCAGCCAACGGGCCAGCGTGTGCATAAGCCGCTGATGATCTCAAAGGTATTTGATAAATCATCACCGTTGATTTTTAACGCGTTAACGAGCGGAGAAGTGTTGAATAGCTGCCATATCGCTTGGTATCGGACTTCGTCGGCGGGGAAACAGGAACATTACTTCAGCATCGAGCTGGAAGACGCAGTGATCGTCGATGTGCAGACAAGAATGCCAAGCTGCCAGGATCCCAATATGGCCCACTTTACGCATCTCGAAGACGTGTATTTCACCTACCGAAAAATCACCTGGACTCACGAAGCCTGTGGTACTTCCGGTTCTGATGACTGGCGTGCTCCGATTATCAGCTAAGCCTCGCTGCTCAATTCGCAGGCATAAAAAAACCGGCTATATCAGCCGGTTTTTTTACGTCCGAAAAAAACTTATGCACCTTTTTCCATATTTTATGAGCTTAAGAAATATGTATATAAATCATAAGCCTACAAACTAAATACGTTACTTTTCAGCAAAACGGTACACAGGTTATCCACAGAATCTCAGACAGCCATCTGATCATTGGCAGCCGGTGCTTGCGGAGCGGGTGGGAGCGAGCCCATTTCCCGTTGCATCTGCTCGTTCCAGGCCTGAACCCGGTCATTGAGGTTGGCAATCGCGCGGGGGCCACTGCCTTCGGCGTACATCGGCTCGCCGATGATCACAGTGATGACGCCCTGCTTCTTGGCCCAACCGGTTTTCGGCCAGAATTTGCCGGCATTGTGCGCAATCGGCAGCACCGGAAGTTCGGCGTTGACGGCTAACGCCGTACCACCTCGTGAGAATTTTCCGATGGTGCCGTAAGGGACCCGCGTTCCTTCAGGGAATATCAGTACCCAGACGCCATCCTTCAGCAGTTCATCGCCCTGCTTCGCTACATGTTTGAGCGCGGCCTTCGGGTTGTCGCGGTCGATGGCGATCGGCCGCAGCATGGCCATGGCCCAACCGAAGAACGGTACAAACAGCAATGAACGCTTCAGTACCTGGCTCAACGGCTCGAAATAGGCCGAGAGGAAGAACGTCTCCCAGGTGCTCTGGTGGTTCGACTGAATCACGCAGGGCTGGTCTGGCACGTTCTCGGCACCTTTCACTTCGTAGCTGATGCCCAGAAAGACTTTGCTCAGCCACAAGGCGCAACGGCACCAGTACACGTTGATAAAACGATAGCGCGCCTTGAACGGCAGAAAAGGCGCGATAAAAAAGCTCAGGCTGCACCAAAGCAAGGAACTGGTGCCCAGCAGCAGGTAAAAGAGGAAGGTTCTGATGGCCTGCAATATCGACATGGCGACGTTTACCGTGCGGGCTCTGCCCGTCTATATAAAGCGCACTCCCGATCAATCCTTGGTCAGGAATCTCGAAAACGCTCTAATTGTGGATAAGTTCTGCGGCAATCGCCGCGAGATCGTCAAAAATCAAAGTGCCTACCGGTAGGGTTTTGCCCAAAGTCTTTTCGCCTTTCCCGGTCTTTACCAAAACTGGCTGAGAATCGACGGCTTTGGCGGCTTCCAGGTCACCAAGACTGTCGCCGACGAACCATAGATTAGTCAGCGATACGTTGTAATGCGTGGCGATGGTTTTCAGCATCCCGGGTTTTGGCTTGCGGCAATCGCAGCCTTCGTCCGGCCCGTGCGGGCAATAGACGATCAGCCCGACTTCACCGCCCTGCTCCGCCACCAACGAGCGCAAGCGCTCGTGCATGGCGTCCAGGGTGGCGACGTCGTAATAGCCGCGAGCGATGCCGGACTGGTTGGTAGCGACTGCTACCGTCCAGCCGGCTTTGCTCAACTGCGCGATGGCTTCGATCGAACCGGGGAGCGGTTTCCACTCCTCCACCGACTTGATGTAAGCGTCGGAGTCGTAATTGATCACCCCGTCCCGATCGAGAATCAGCAGTTTCAAACAGTCTTACCCCAGCAACGAAATATCGGCGACGCCGAGGAACAAGCCACGCAGACGCGCCAGCAGCGCATAGCGGTTGGCACGGACCTTGGCATCTTCAGCGTTGACCATGACGGCTTCGAAGAAAGCATCCACAGGCTCGCGCAAGGCTGCCAGACGTGCCAGCGACTCACTGTACTGACGCGCAGCTGCCATCGGTTGAACCGCTTGGTCCGCCTGCTGAATCGCCGAGTACAGGGAGAATTCGTTGGCGTTGTCGAAGTACTTGGCTTCAACGACTGTAGGAACAGAACCTTCGACCTTGCTCAGCAAGTTCGAAACGCGCTTGTTCACTGCAGCGAGGGCCGCCGCTTCAGGCAATTTGCGGAACGCTTCCACCGCTTGTACGCGCTGATCGAAGTCCAGCGCAGAACCTGGCTTCAGGGCACGAACCGACAGGTAAGTCGCCACGTCCACGCCTTCATCTTCGTAACGGGCACGCAGACGGTCGAACACGAATTCCAGTACCGAGTCGGCCAGGCCAGCAGCCTTGACCTTGGCGCCGAACGCATTCACGGCAAAGGCCACGGCGTCGTTCAGGTCGAGGTCGAGCTTCTTGTCGATCAGGATGCGCAATACGCCCAGTGCAGCACGGCGCAGGGCATACGGGTCTTTGCTACCGGTTGGCAGCATGCCGATCCCGAAGATACCGACCAGCGTGTCGAGTTTGTCGGCGATGGCCACAGCCGCACCGGTCAGGGTGGTCGGCAGTTCAGCACCGGCACCGCGCGGCATGTATTGCTCGTTCAGCGCCAGCGCGACTTCTTCCGGCTCGCCATCGTTCAGGGCGTAGTAGTAACCGGCGACGCCTTGCATCTCCGGGAACTCACCGACCATCTCGGTCGCCAGGTCGCACTTGGACAGCAGGCCGGCACGGGAAGCCCATGCCGCGTTGCCGCCAATGCGTTGCGCGATGAACGCGGCAAGCTTGGATACGCGCTCGGCCTTGTCGTAGACGCTGCCGAGTTTTTCCTGGAACACCACGTTTTGCAGGCGCAGGTTGAAGTCTTCGAGTTTCTGCTTCTTGTCTTGCTTGAAGAAGAACTCGGCGTCGGTCAGGCGTGGGCGAACCACTTTCTCGTTACCGGCGATGATTTGCTGCGGGTCTTTGCTTTCGATGTTGGCCACGGTAATGAAACGAGGCAGCAACTTGCCGTCGGCATCCAGCAGGCAGAAATACTTCTGGTTGTCCTGCATGGTGGTGATCAGCGCTTCTTGCGGCACGTCGAGGAAACGCTCTTCGAACGAGCACACCAGCGGCACCGGCCATTCAACCAGCGCGGTCACTTCGTCGAGCAGGGCTGGCGGAACGATCGCCGTGCCTTCCTGCATCGTCGCAAGTTCTTCGGTGCGCTTGCTGATAATTGCGCGACGCTCGTTGGCATCGGCCAGAACGTAAGCGGCACGCAAGTCGGTCAGGTAGTTGGCCGGCGAGGTAATGCGTACGCTTTCCGGGTGATGGAAGCGGTGACCACGGGAATCGCGGCCGGCTTTCTGGGCGAGGATCGTGCAATCGATGACCTGGTCACCGAGCAGCATGACCAGCCATTGGGTCGGACGAACGAATTCTTCCTTGCGCGCACCCCAGCGCATGCGCTTCGGGATCGGCAGGTCATTCAGGGAATCTTCGACGATGGTCGGCAGCAGGCTCGCGGTCGGCTTGCCGGCGATGCTCTGGCTGTAACGCAGTTTCGGACCGCTCTGATCGATTTCGCTCAGCTCTACGCCGCACTTCTTGGCGAAACCCAGTGCCGCTTGAGTCGGGTTGCCTTCGGCATCGAACGCCGCCTGACGTGGCGGGCCGTCGAGGTTGATGCTGCGATCCGGTTGCTGGGTAGCCAGCGCGGTGATCAGCACAGCCAGACGACGCGGCGCGGCGTAGACGGTTTTGGTCTCGTAGTTCAGGCCAGCGGCTTGCAGGCCTTTGTCGATACCGGCCAGGAACGCTTCGGCCAAGGTGTTCAGGGCCTTGGGTGGCAGTTCTTCGGTGCCCAGTTCAACCAGGAAATCTTGAGCACTCATTGTGCAGCCTCCAGCTTGGCCAGTACTTCGTCACGCAGGTCCGGGGTCGCCATCGGGAAGCCCAGCTTGGCGCGAGCCAGCAGGTAGGCTTGCGCAACGGAACGCGCCAGGGTGCGCACACGCAGGATGTATTGCTGACGCGCAGTCACCGAGATCGCCCGGCGCGCATCCAGCAGGTTGAAGGTGTGGGACGCCTTCAACACCATTTCGTAGCTCGGCAACGGCAGCGGCTGGTCAAGTTCGATCAGGCGCTTGGCTTCGCTTTCGTAGAAGTCGAACAGTTCGAACAGCTTCTCGACGTTGGCGTGTTCGAAGTTGTAGGTCGATTGCTCCACTTCGTTCTGGTGGAACACGTCGCCGTAGGTCACTTTGCCGAACGGACCGTCAGCCCAGACCAGGTCGTAGACCGAGTCCACGCCTTGCAGGTACATGGCCAGACGCTCGAGGCCGTAAGTGATCTCACCGGTCACCGGATAGCACTCGATGCCGCCCGCCTGCTGGAAGTAAGTGAACTGCGTCACTTCCATGCCGTTCAGCCAGACTTCCCAGCCCAGACCCCAGGCGCCCAGGGTCGGCGATTCCCAGTTGTCTTCGACGAAGCGAATGTCGTGGACCAGCGGGTCCAGGCCGACATGCTTGAGGGAGCCCAGGTACAGTTCCTGGAAGTTGTCCGGGTTCGGCTTCAGAACCACCTGGAACTGATAGTAGTGCTGCAGACGGTTCGGGTTTTCGCCGTAGCGGCCGTCAGTCGGGCGACGACTGGGCTGCACATAAGCGGCGTTCCAGGTTTCCGGGCCGATGGCGCGCAGAAACGTGGCTGTGTGGAAAGTCCCGGCGCCTACTTCCATATCGTAGGGCTGAAGTACCACGCAACCTTGCTCGGCCCAGTATTGCTGGAGGGCGAGGATCAAGTCTTGGAAGGTACGCACGGCTGGCGTAGGCTGGCTCACGAAATTCACCTGTTTCTTGGGCTGCGATTTAAAGAGCGGGAGTATACCCGATTCATTGCTGCGCACGCCCCCTGGAGCCTTATGCCACGCTGCTTTTGGTGTTCCGAAGATCCGCTGTACATGGCTTATCACGACCAGGAGTGGGGCACGCCGCTACGCGATGCGCAGGGTTTGTTCGAGTTGCTTTTGCTCGAAGGGTTCCAGGCCGGCCTTTCCTGGATCACCGTGTTGCGTAAACGCGAGCGATATCGCGAGGTGCTGTTCGGCTTCGATGTACAGCGCGTGGCGCAAATGAGCGACGCCGAAATCGATGAGTTGATGCTCGATCCCGGGATCATCCGCAATCGCCTCAAACTCAACGCCGCCCGGCGCAATGCCCAGGCCTGGCTGGCGCTTGAAGACCCGGTCGAGTTTCTCTGGTCTTTCGTTGGCGGTACGCCTGTGATCAATCATTTCAAGGATCGCACCGAAGTCCCGGCGGTCACGCCAGTCGCCGTGGAAATGAGCAAAGGCCTGAAAAAAGCCGGCTTCACCTTCGTCGGCCCGACCATTTGCTATGCGTTGATGCAGGCCTCGGGGATGGTCATGGACCACACCCAGGATTGCGATCGCTACGCGACCTTGTCGATCGGCGGTTAGAATAGCCGCCTCGCGCACAGCACAAGATCAGGAGTGACCTGTGGATAAGTTGAAAGGCGCCTTGCTGGTAGGCGCTCTGCGGCTGTTTGCCCTGCTTCCCTGGCGAGCAGTGCAGGTGGTTGGCTCGGCCATTGGCTGGGTAATGTGGAAAACCCCTAACCGTTCCCGTGATGTGGTGCGGATCAATCTGGCCAAGTGTTTTCCGGAGATGGACCCTGCCGAGCGCGAGCGCCTGGTCGGCCAGAGCCTGAAAGACATCGGCAAATCGCTGACCGAAAGTGCCTGCGCGTGGATCTGGCCGGCACAGCGTTCCATCGATCTGGTGCGCGAAGTTGAAGGGCTCGACGTCCTGAAAGACGCCCTCGCCTCCGGCAAAGGTGTGGTCGGCATCACCAGCCACCTCGGCAACTGGGAAGTGTTGAACCACTTCTATTGCAGCCAGTGCAAACCGATCATTTTCTATCGCCCGCCAAAGCTCAAGGCTGTGGATGAATTGTTGCGCAAGCAGCGGGTGCAACTGGGTAACAGGGTCGCCGCCTCCACCAAGGAAGGCATCCTCAGCGTCATCAAGGAAGTGCGCAAAGGTGGTGCAGTGGGCATTCCCGCTGACCCGGAACCGGCCGAATCCGCCGGGATCTTCGTGCCGTTCTTCGCTACTCAGGCACTCACCAGCAAGTTTGTGCCGAACATGTTGGCAGGCGGCAAAGCGGTCGGCGTGTTCCTTCACGCGCTGCGGTTACCGGACGGTTCGGGCTACAAAGTGATCCTCGAAGCGGCGCCAGAGGCCATGTACAGCACTGATACCGAGACGTCCTGCGCGGCGATGAGCCAAGTGGTCGAGCGCTATGTGCGTGCTTACCCGAGCCAGTACATGTGGAGCATGAAACGCTTCAAGAAGCGGCCGCCGGGTGAAGAGCGCTGGTATTGAGTTGATTGGCATGATCTGTGGATAACTTGAACCTGTAGGAGCGAGGCTTGCCCGCGAAGGCAATATCACATCCAACCTCAATGTTGAATGTAATGGCCTCTTCGCGAGCAAGCTTCGCTCCTACAAGTTATCCACAACTGTTCATAAAAAGGGCGCAGAAGATGTCCGAACACCGCAAATCGTTTCGCATCAAGATCAGTCACGAAAGCTTCGGCGAATGCCTCGGCCAGACCCGAAATCTCTCGACCACGGGCGTCTACGTCAAGCATCCGGGCTTGTCGGCGTTGCCCAAGGGGGCGGTGGTCTATGGTCAGGTACAGGATTTACCCACAGGCGCGCCGCGGGTTCGCATGGAAGTGGTGCTGGTAGACGCTGACGGCATCGGCCTGCGCTACCTCTGATCAGTGCGCCTGGCGCTCAAGTTTCTTCAGGAACACCGTCATCTCCTTCTCCGCCTGCTTGTCGCCGTGAGCACGAGCAGCTTCCAGACCCTGCTCCCACGCCTGACGCGCGGCCGGATAGTCCGCCAGCGCCAGATGAGCCTTGCCCAACAGCTTCCACGCCGCTGAATACTTAGGGTCGAATTCGACGCAACGCTGGAAATGCTCGGCGGCCTTGGCGTTTTCCCCAAGATCAAGATAACCCTTGCCGAGGCCGAAGCGCAGCAATGAGTTATCCACACCCTTGGCGAGCATTTTTTCCAGGGATTCGATCATGGTGCACCTCGGTTTTTGGGGGAGCTTCGGAATCGCCTTCGCGGGCAAGCCTCGCTCCTACAGGGAATCGCGCAAAACCTGTAGGAGCGAGGCTTGCCCGCGAAGAGGCCTTCGGATCAGAAAAAACTCAGGCCGACATGGAACAACTTCTCCACATCCCGAATATGCTTCTTATCCACAAGGAACAGAATCACATGGTCGCCCGCCGCGATCACCGTGTCATCGTGGGCAATGATCACCTCTTCATCACGAATGATCGCGCCAATCGTGGTGCCCGGCGGCAAACCGATGTTCTCGATGGCCTTGCCAATCACTTTGCTCGACTTCGCATCACCATGGGCAATGGCCTCGATGGCCTCCGCCGCACCACGGCGCAATGAATGCACGCTGACGATGTCACCGCGCCGCACGTGGGCCAGCAAGGTGCCGATGGTCGCCAGTTGCGGGCTGATGGCGATGTCGATGTCGCCACCCTGGATCAAGTCGACGTAAGCCGGGTTGTTGATGATCGTCATCACCTTCTTCGCGCCCAGGCGCTTGGCCAGCAGCGACGACATGATGTTGGCTTCGTCGTCGTTCGTCAGCGCCAGGAAGATGTCGGCGTCGGCGATGTTCTCTTCCATCAGCAAATCGCGGTCGGAGGCACTGCCTTGCAGGACCACGGTGCTGTCGAGGGTGTCCGAGAGATGGCGGCAGCGGGCCGGGTTCATCTCGATGATCTTCACCTGATAACGACTTTCGATGGCCTCGGCCAGACGCTCACCGATCTGCCCGCCCCCGGCGATGACGATGCGCTTGTAGCTCTCATCGAGGCGGCGCATTTCGCTCATCACTGCGCGAATATTCGCCTTGGCGGCGATGAAAAATACTTCGTCGTCCGCTTCGATCACCGTATCGCCCTGAGGCAGGATCGGCCGGTCACGGCGGAAAATCGCGGCTACGCGAGTTTCGACATTCGGCATGTGTTCACGCAACTGACGCAGTTGCTGACCCACCAGCGGTCCGCCGTAGTACGCCTTCACCGCGACTAGCTGCGCTTTGCCTTCGGCGAAATCGATCACCTGCAACGCACCCGGATGCTGGATCAGGCGCTTGATGTAGTTGGTGACCACTTGTTCCGGGCTGATCAGCACATCCACCGGAATCGCTTCGTTATCGAACAGCTCGGAGCGCGTGAGGTACGCCGCTTCGCGTACCCGGGCGATTTTCGTCGGGGTGTGGAACAGGGTGTGGGCGACCTGGCAGGCGACCATGTTGGTTTCGTCACTGTTGGTCACCGCCACCAGCATGTCGGCATCGTCCGCGCCGGCCTGGCGCAGCACCGTCGGCAGCGAGCCGCGGCCTTGCACGGTGCGGATGTCCAGCCGGTCGCCGAGGTCGCGCAGGCGTTCGCCATCGGTGTCGACCACAGTGATGTCGTTGGCCTCGCTGGCCAAGTGTTCCGCCAGCGAACCGCCGACCTGCCCTGCGCCGAGGATGATGATTTTCATCCAGTCACTCCCTTAAAACCGGTTAACCGCGCGCGGCGGCGATCTTGATCAGCTTGGCGTAATAGAACCCGTCGTGGCCGCCTTCCTGTGCCAGCAGCTGGCGACCGTGGGGCTGCTTGATGCCGGCCGTGGTGGCGAGGTCCAGCTCACGGGCGCCCGGCGTGCGGGCGAGGAAGGCTTCGATGACTTCGGTGTTCTCGGTCGGCAACGTGGAACAGGTGGCGTAAAGCAGAATCCCGCCGACCTCCAGAGTTATCCACATGGCATCCAGCAACTCGCCTTGCAGCACTGCCAGCGCGGCGATGTCATCCGGTTGGCGAGTCAGCTTGATGTCCGGGTGACGGCGGATCACGCCGGTGGCCGAGCATGGCGCATCGAGCAGGATGCGTTGGAACGGTTTGCCATCCCACCAGGTGGCCGTGTCGCGGCCGTCGGCGGCGATCAGTTCGGCGCTCAGGCCCAGGCGTGCGAGGTTTTCTCGCACACGCACCAGACGCTTGGCTTCCAGATCCACGGCGACGACGCCCGCGAGTGCGGGTTCGGCTTCGAGGATGTGGCAGGTCTTGCCGCCCGGTGCGCAGCAGGCGTCGAGTACTCGCTGGCCCGGCGCCAGGTCGAGCAGGTCGGCGGCCAGTTGCGCCGCTTCGTCCTGCACGCTGATCCAGCCTTCGGCGAAGCCCGGCAGGCTGCGTACGTCGGCGGCGGCGTCGAGAATGATGCCGTCCCGGCTGTAAACGCACGCCGTGGCGGCGATGCCCGCTTCGGTCAGCAGACCCAAGTACGCATCGCGAGTGTGATGGCGACGGTTGACCCGCAAAATCATCGGCGGATGCGCGTTGTTTGCCGCGCAAATGGCTTCCCACTGCTCAGGCCAAAACGCTTTCAGGGATTTTTGCAGCCAGCGTGGGTGGGCGGTGCGCACCACCGGGTCGTGTTCCAGCTCGGCCAGCAGCGCTTCGCTTTCACGTTGGGCGCGGCGCAGTACGGCGTTGAGCAAGGCTTTGGCCCACGGCTTCTTCAGCTTGTCGGCGCAACCGACGGTTTCGCCGATGGCGGCGTGAGCCGGGACGCGGGTGTAAAGCAGTTGATAGAGACCGACCAGCAGCAACGCCTCGACATCGGCGTCGGCAGCCTTGAACGGCTTCTGCAGCAACTTGGCCGCGAGCGCCGACAAACGCGGCTGCCAGCGCGCGGTGCCGAACGCCAGGTCCTGGGTGAAGCCGCGATCGCGGTCTTCGACCTTGTCCATTTGTGTCGGCAGCGAACTGTTGAGTGAGGCTTTTCCGTTGAGAACTGCAGCAAGTGCCTTGGCGGCGGCCAGACGTGGATTCATTGAGCGTCCGCCGTTTGACCGAGCACGGTGCCGACGGCGAATTTCTCACGACGGCTGTTGAACAAATCGCTGAAGTTCAGCGCCTTGCCGCCGGGCAATTGCAGGCGGGTCAGGCACAGCGCTTGCTCACCGCAAGCGACGATCAGGCCGTCCTTGCTGGCGCTGAGGATTTCACCTGGTGCGCCCTTGCCTTCGGCGAGGCTCGCGGCCAGCACTTTCAGCGCTTCGCCATTCAACGTGCTGTGGGTGATCGGCCATGGATTGAAGGCGCGGACCAGACGTTCCAGCTCAATGGCCGGGCGGCTCCAGTCGATGCGCGCTTCGTCCTTGTTCAATTTGTGTGCGTAGGTGGCGAGGCTGTCGTCCTGCACTTCGCCTTCCAGCGTGCCGGCGGCGAGGCCGGCAATGGCTTGAATCACCGCCGGCGGGCCGAGTTCCGCCAGGCGGTCGTGAAGGCTGCCGCCAGTGTCTTCAGCGCTGATCGGCGTGGTGACCTTGAGCAGCATCGGCCCGGTGTCGAGGCCCAGTTCCATGCGCATCACGGTCACGCCGCTTTCGCTGTCGCCGGCTTCGACGGCGCGCTGGATCGGCGCCGCACCGCGCCAGCGTGGCAGCAACGACGCGTGGCTGTTGATGCAACCCAGGCGCGGAATATCCAGTACCACTTGCGGCAGGATCAGGCCGTAGGCGACCACTACCAGCAAATCCGGCTTCAGCGCGGCCAGTTCGGCTTGAGCGTCTTCGTTGCGCAGGGTTGGCGGTTGCAGCACCGGGATATTGTTTTCCAGGGCCAACTGCTTGACCGGGCTCGGCATCAGCTTTTGCCCGCGACCCGCCGGACGGTCCGGTTGGGTGTAGACCGCGACGATCTCGTAAGGGCTGTCGAGCAGGGCCTTGAGGTGTTCGGCGGCGAATTCCGGGGTGCCGGCAAAGACGATGCGCAGTGGCTCAGTCATGGGAAGCTCTCATTTACAAAGCAGTCGCAAAAGAAAAAGGCTTGCCGCAGCAAGCCTTTGAAAGGAGGGCATCAAGCGTTCTGGCGATGGAGCTTTTCCAGTTTCTTCTTGATTCGGTCACGTTTGAGATTCGACAGGTAGTCGACGAACAATTTGCCGTTGAGGTGGTCGCATTCATGCTGGATGCACACGGCGAGCAGGCCTTCGGCGATCAGTTCGTAAGGCTGGCCGTCGCGGTCCAGGGCCTTGACCTTGACCTTCTGCGGGCGATCGACGTTTTCGTAGAAGCCCGGCACCGAGAGGCAGCCTTCCTGGTATTGCTCCATCTCGTCGGTCAGGGGCTCGAACTCGGGGTTGATGAACACCCGCGGTTCGGTGCGGTCTTCGGAGAGGTCCATCACGACGATACGTTTGTGCACGTTGACCTGGGTCGCGGCGAGGCCGATGCCTGGCGCTTCATACATTGTTTCAAACATATCATCGACCAACTGACGCACTTCGTCGTCCACTACGGCCACAGGTTTGGCGATAGTGCGCAGGCGCGAGTCGGGGAATTCGAGGATGTCTAAAATGGCCATAAGCTTGATTGCTGCACGTGTGAGGTAAAGTCGGGTCGATGGCCTGGCAGGTCCGAAGATGCAGGCTACCGTTGTGAAGCGTAGCTCCTTTTCTTTTTGGCAAAGAGTCGGGAGCGAGCCACGAGGGCTCTGGCGTTTCACGCGAACGCACATAATAAAGGGATTCACCGCATGAGGAAATCACTACTCGCCTTGCTCCTTCTGGCCTCGGCCGGTTTGGCGCATGGGCAAGTGCAACTCAAGGAAGGTTTTCCACAGCAATACACAGTGGCGGCGGGTGACACACTTTGGGACATCTCCGGGAAATTCCTCCGGGAACCGTGGAAGTGGCCCGAGCTCTGGCAGGCCAATCCGCAGATCCAGAACCCCAATCTGATCTACCCCGGCGATTTGCTGTCGCTGGTCTACGTTGACGGTCAGCCGCGTCTGACCCTCAATCGCGGGGCTTCCCGGGGCACCATCAAGCTCTCGCCACGGGTGCACAGTTCGCCGGTGGCCGACGCCATCCCGAGCATTCCGTTGCAGTCGATCAACAGTTTTCTGCTGAGCAACCGCATCGTCGACAAGGTCGAGGATTTCGACAAGGCGCCTTACATCGTCGCCGGCGATGCCGAACGGGTGCTCAGCGGCACCGGCGACCGGATTTTCGCCCGCGGCCATTTCGATCCGAACCAGCCGGTCTACGGCATCTTCCGCCAAGGCAAGGTTTATACCGACCCCGAGAGCAAGGAGTTCCTGGGGATTAATGCCGACGACATCGGCGGCGGTGAAATTGTCGCTACCGAAGGTGATGTCGCGACGCTTGCACTGCAACGCACCACTCAGGAAGTGCGCCTCGGCGATCGCTTGTTCAGCGGCGAGGAACGATCGATCAACTCGACCTTCATGCCCAGTGCGCCAAAAAAACCGATCAACGGCCTGATCATCGACGTACCGCGCGGGGTTACCCAGATCGGCGCGATGGATGTCGTGACGCTGAACCGGGGCCAACGCGACGGCCTCGCCGAAGGCAACGTGCTGGTGGTGATGAAAACCGGCGAAACCGTGCGCGATCGGGTCTCCGGCCAGCCTCTGAAAATTCCCGATGAACGCGCCGGTTTGCTGATGGTGTTCCGCACCTACGACAAACTCAGTTACGGATTGGTGCTCACCGCATCGCGCTCCTTGGCAGTGATGGACAAGGTGCGAAATCCGTAAGCAGGCTCCACAAGTTACCAACAGAGTTATCCACAGCTTATTCCCGTTTGAACGGGGCTCATAACGATCAAGGATGATCCATGTCGCTGTCTGCTGTTACACCGGTTTCCCCTGCGGAACTGGAAGCCCGTTTACGTCTGCATCGTTTGCCGGAGCTCGGTCCTGCGCGTTTCAGGAAGCTGCTCGAAGCCTTCGGCTCGGCGTCCAAAGCCATCAGCGCGCCGGCCAGTGCCTGGCGTTCGCTGGGCTTGCCGTTTGCTTGCGCCGAGGCTCGCCGGGCCGATGATGTCCGGGACGGCGCCAACCACGCATTGGCCTGGCTAGACCGTCCCGGCCAGCATTTACTGATGTGGGACCAGCCTGACTACCCGGCATTGCTGGCGGAAATCAGCGACGCGCCGCCACTGCTATTCGTCGCGGGCGATCCGGGCATACTGGAAAAACCGCAATTGGCGATGGTCGGCAGTCGTCGCGCTTCCCGTCCGGGGATGGACACGGCCGCCGCGTTTTCGCGCAGTCTGGCTGGCGCCGGTTTTGTCATCACCAGCGGTCTGGCGCTGGGGATCGATGCCGCCGCGCATCAAGCCGCTCTGGACGTGGGCGGGCAAACGGTCGGCGTACTTGGCACGGGACTTGAAAAGTTTTATCCACAGCGCAACCGCAGGCTTGCCGATGCCATGATTGCGTCGGGCAGCGCGGTGCTTTCCGAGTTCCCGCTGGACGCCGGGCCTACGGCCAGCAACTTCCCGCGACGCAATCGAATCATCAGTGGTTTGTCCCTCGGCGTGCTGGTGGTCGAGGCCAGTGTCGCCAGCGGTTCCTTGATCACCGCGAGGCTGGCGGCGGAACAAGGTCGTGAGGTGTATGCGATTCCGGGATCGATCCATCATCCCGGCGCCAAGGGGTGTCATCAGCTGATTCGCGACGGCGCGATGCTGGTGGAAACCATCGAACATATCCTCGAAGCGTTGCGCGGCTGGCAGCAGTTGCCGTTAGCCATGCAGGCTCCGTCGGTGGCTCATCCTCTGTTGATGCTGCTGCACGCGGCGCCGCACACCAGTGAAGCGTTGTCCGTCTCCAGCGGCTGGGCGCTGCCCAAAGTGCTGGCGGCGCTGACGGAACTGGAAATGGACGGCCGGGCGGTCTGCGAAAGCGGGCGCTGGTTTGCGCGGGTGAGCTAGGTTTTATAAGGAACATCGGTAAACTGCGCAGAGCCTTATTCCGGAGAGTTTTTCATGGTCAACAGTTGGCGTGTGCAACAAGCCGCGCAAGCCATTCGCGCAGGGGCGGTGATTGCCTATCCAACCGAGGCGGTCTGGGGCCTGGGTTGCGACCCGTGGGATGAAGAAGCGGTCGAGCGTCTGCTGATGCTCAAGGGCCGGTCGGTGGACAAGGGCCTGATTCTGATCGCCGACAACATCCGCCAGTTCGACTTCCTGTTCGAAGACTTCCCTGAGCTGTGGATGGACCGCATGGCCAGCACTTGGCCGGGGCCGAATACCTGGCTGGTGCCGCATCGGAATCAGTTGCCGCAGTGGATTACCGGCGTGCACGAAACGGTGGCGTTGCGGGTCAGCGATCACCCGTTGGTGCGGGATTTGTGCGCATTGGTCGGGCCGTTGGTGTCGACCTCGGCCAACCCGCAGGGCCGGCCGGCGGCGCGGACGCGGATTCGCGTGGAGCAGTATTTCCGCGGGCAGCTTGATTTGATTCTTGGCGGCAACCTCGGTGGGCGCAAGAATCCGAGCGTGATTCGCGATCTGGCGACCGGGAGCGTCATTCGCCCGGGTTGAGACCGCGTCATCGTTCTTCGCGGGCAAGCCAGCTCCTACAAGGTCCAAGTCGTTCGCAAAATATTCAAACGACTCGCACCTGTAGGAGCTGGCTTGCCGGCGAAGACGCCCTCAAGGCAACAAAACAGTCGAACCTGTCGTCCGCCGCGCCGACAACTCGGTCTGCGCCTTCGCCGCGTCAGCCAGTGAATACTTCTGGCTGATCTCCACCTTCAGCTTCCCGCTGATGATCATCTCAAACAACTCATCCGCCATCCGCTGCAGGTTTTCAGCGTTGTTGGCATAAGTCGCCAGTGTCGGCCGGGTCACGTACAGCGATCCCTTCGCCGACAGAATCCCCAGGTTGACCCCATCCACCGCGCCCGAAGCGTTGCCAAAACTCACCACCAGGCCCCGAGGCGCTGTGCTATCCAGCGAAGTCAGCCAGGTGTCTTTGCCGACACCGTCGTACACCACCGGGACTTTTTTGCCGTCGGTCAATTCCAGTACGCGTTGAGCGACGTTTTCGTGGCTGTAGTCGATGGTCGCCCACGCACCGTTGGCCATTGCCAACGCGGCTTTCTCCGGCGAGCTGACCGTGCCGATCAACTTCACGCCCAGCGCCTTGGCCCATTGGCAGGCCAGCGAACCGACACCCCCGGCAGCGGCGTGAAACAGAATGGTTTCGCCACCCTTGAGTTCATAGGTCTGACGCAACAGGTACTGCACGGTGAGGCCCTTGAGCATCACCCCGGCGGCCTGTTCGAAGCTGATCGCGTCCGGCAGGTGCACCAGATTGGCTTCCGGCAATACGTGAACCTCGCTGTAGGCGCCCAATGGGCCGCTGCCGTACGCCACGCGATCACCGACCTTGAAGCGGGTGACTTCGCTGCCCACCGCCTCGACCACGCCCGCACCTTCCGAACCCACGCCCGACGGCAAGGCCGGCGGCGCATAGAGGCCGCTGCGGAAATAGGTGTCGATGAAGTTCAGGCCGATGGCCTTGTTGGTCACGCGCACTTGCTGCGGGCCGGGCTCGGCCGGTTGGTAATCCACATACTCGAGCACTTCGGGGCCGCCATGGGCGCGGAACTGGATACGCTTTGCCATCAGAACTCTCCTTAGGTCTTCAGCTACTAGAGGTGTAGTGCCAAGCGCCCTATCGAACTCCCAAGCTTGATCCCCGTCAACTGTGGCGAGTCCATCTGCAATGTTATGCTACGCGCCCATTTGCGCCGGCCCCCGCTCCCATGGAGCGCCGCGTAGTTTTGCCCGATTCAAGGTGAAGACATGACGACCCGCACCGAGGCCGTAAAAGCCTACCTGCTCGACCTGCAAGACCGCATTTGCGCTGCCCTGGAAGCCGAAGACGGCGGCACGCAATTCGTCGAAGACGCCTGGACCCGGCCTGCCGGCGGTGGCGGTCGCACCCGCGTGATCGAGAACGGCGCGGTCATCGAAAAGGGCGGCGTCAACTTTTCCCACGTGTTTGGCAGCGGTCTCCCACCGTCCGCCAGCGCCCATCGACCTGAACTGGCCGGCCGTGGCTTTGAAGCCCTGGGCGTGTCGCTGGTGATTCACCCGCACAATCCGCATGTGCCGACTTCCCACGCCAACGTGCGCTTTTTCATCGCCGAAAAAGAAGGCGAAGAACCGGTCTGGTGGTTCGGCGGTGGCTTCGACCTGACCCCTTATTACGGCAACATCGATGACTGCGTGCACTGGCACCGCGTCGCCGAGCAGGCCTGCGCGCCGTTCGGTCCGGACGTCTATTCGCGCTACAAAGCCTGGTGCGACAGCTATTTCCACATCAAGCATCGCCACGAACCGCGCGGCATCGGCGGCCTGTTCTTCGATGATTTGAACGAGTGGGATTTCGACACCAGCTTCGCTTTCATGCGTGCCATCGGTGACGCTTACATCGACGCCTACCTGCCGATCGTGCAGCGCCGCAAAAATGATGCGTTCACTGCAAAACAGCGCGAGTTTCAGGAATTTCGCCGTGGCCGATACGTCGAGTTCAACCTGGTTTACGACCGTGGCACGCTGTTCGGCCTGCAATCGGGTGGGCGTACCGAGTCGATCCTCATGTCGTTGCCGCCGCAAGTTCGCTGGAGCTATGACTGGAAAGCCGAGCCCGGCAGCGAAGAAGCACGCCTGACCGAGTACTTCCTGCAAGACCGCGACTGGCTGGCCCAGGCCTGAGGATTTCTGATGGATCGTTACGTCGTTTTCGGTAACCCGATCGGCCACAGCAAGTCGCCGTTGATCCATCGTCTTTTCGCCGAGCAGACCGCTCAGCAACTGGACTACAGCACTTCGCTGGCACCGCTCGACGATTTTTCCGACTTTGCCCGGGAGTTTTTCCTGGAAGGTCGCGGGGCGAACGTGACGGTGCCGTTCAAGGAAGAGGCGTTCCGTCTGGCCGACAGTTTGACGGCGCGAGCGCAGCGGGCTGGCGCGGTGAACACCCTGAGCAAGCTCGCCGATGGCACGCTGCTGGGCGACAACACCGATGGTGCCGGGCTGGTGCGGGACCTGACGGTCAACGCTGGTTTCAGCCTCAAGGGCAAACGCATCCTGCTGCTCGGCGCCGGCGGCGCAGTGCGCGGAGCGCTGGAGCCACTGCTGGCCGAGCAACCCGCCTCGGTGATCATCGCCAACCGCACGGTGGAAAAAGCCGAGCTGCTGGCAGAATTGTTCGCGGATCTGGGGCCGGTGTCGGCCAGTGGTTTCGACTGGTTGCGGGAATCGGTGGACCTGATCATCAACGCGACATCGGCCAGTTTGTCGGGCGATGTACCACCGATTGCGGGCAGTCTGATCGAGCCGGGCAAGACTGTTTGCTACGACATGATGTACGGCAAGGAACCGACCTCGTTCTGCCGTTGGGCTACGGCGCATGGCGCTGCCGTGTCGATGGATGGTTTGGGGATGCTCGCCGAACAAGCGGCAGAAGCCTTCTTGCTGTGGCGCGGCGTACGCCCGGACACCGCGCCGGTGCTGGCCGAACTGCGCCGCCAACTCGCGGCGTAGCCCTTGTAGGAGCGAGGCTTGCCCGCGAAGTTTTTGGCGTACTTAAGGACGCCTTCGCGGGCAAGCCTCGCTCCTACAGGGTTTGATGTTCAATCTTCGAAATGAATCGGGCATTTCTCTGCGCCTTCGAGCTTTCGCAACTCTTCCACCACCGGCGGTCGCGCCCCGCGCAAGGTCAGGCTACGGTCCTGCTTGCGTAGTCGCCGCGCTTCCTGGTGCAGCATTTCCACACCCGAATAGTCGATGAAGTTGATCTGCTGCGCCTCGATCACCACCCGCGCCCCGTGCATGCGTTGCAGGCGCACTTGCAGGTAATGGCTGGCGCCGAAAAAGATCGAACCGCCGACCCGTAGAATGTCTTCATCGCCGTCGCGCCAATGCTGCACCCGTGGTTGCGAGGTGCGCTTGAGGTAGAAAAACAACGACGCGAGCACGCCGGCATAGATCGCTGTCTGCAATTCCAGCAACAGCGTGGCGACACAGGTCAGCGCCATCACCATGAACTCGGCGCGGCTGACCCGCAGCAACGCACGAATGCCGCGATGATCGACCAACCCCCAGGCGATCAGCAGGATGCTGCCAGCCATGGCCGGGATCGGAATATGCGCAATCAGGTTGGCGCCGAAGATCGCAAACAGCGCCACCCACAACGCGGAAAACACTCCCGCCATTGGCGAACAGGCGCCCGCTTCGTAGCTGAGGCCGGAACGGGTGAAGGAACCGGCAGACAGCGAACCGGAAAAAAACGCACCGACCATGTTCGATAAACCCTGCGCGCGGACTTCCTGATTGGCATCGAGCAATTGCTGCGAGCGCGCCGACAAGGAACGGGCAATCGACAGGCTCGTCACCAGCCCGAGCATCCCCACCGCTACTGCGCTGGGCAGCAATCGCAAAATCATGTCCAGATCCAGTGGCAATGGGCTGAAGGGCGGCAACCGCCCGACAAACGCGCTCACCAGGTTCACGTGGCCGAACATCGATGGCCACAGCCAAACCAGCAGCCCGGCGAGGATCAGGGTGATCAGCAGCGTCGGCCAGCGAGGCAGCAACCCTTTCAGGATTATGCCGACGACGACTGTTGCCAGCCCCAGCACGAGCGAGGGTTTATCCACCGCATCGAGGTGCTGCAGCAGCATCAAAAAGCTGTCCAGTGCGGTGGCCTGGCTGGGCAAGTCCAGCCCCAGCAGGTTGGGCATTTGACCAATGGCAATCACCACGGCGGCGCCGAGGGTGAAGCCCAATACCACCGAGTGCGAGACAAAATTCACCAGTGCGCCGAACCGCAGCAAACCCAGTAGCCACTGGAAAATGCCGGCGAGCAGCGTCAGAAGCAGGATCAGCGTGATGTAGTCCTTGGACGCAGGGACGGCCAGAGGACTGACACTGGCGAACAGGACGATGGAGATCGCTGCCGTAGGCCCACAGATCAAATGCCACGATGAACCCCAGAGGCAGGCGATCAGCACCGGGATGATGGCGGCGTACAAGCCGTATTCCGGTGGGAGACCGGCGATCAGCGCGTAGGCAATGGATTGCGGCAACGCGAGAATGGCGCCGCTGAGACCGACGATCAGGTCACGGCCGACGCTGGCGCGGGTCTGCCGGGGCAACCACGTGAGGAAGGGGAAGAGTGAATGGCGGCTGGGGAAGGCCATGGGTCCTCTCGGTTGAAAATTTTGCGCAAGGGTATCAGCACAACACCTTGTAGGAGCCAGCTTGCTGGCGATGGCGGCGCATCAGTCAACATTTAACGCGTCCGATACACCGCTATCGCCAGCAAGCTGGCTCCTACAGGTAGCCACCCAAAGGGTTAGAGCTTGGCTTTCACCGCCGGCAACGCATCCTTGCCGTCCGCGGTCTTCACGCCTTCCAGCCATTTATCCAGCACCGCCGGATTGGCCTTGATCCACGCCTTGGCCGCATCCGCATTGCTGACCTTCTTGTTCACCACATCCGCCATGATGCTGTTTTCCATCTCCTGGGTGAAACTCAGGTTGGTCAGCAACTTGCCCACATTCGGACAGGCTTCGGCGTAACCCTTGCGGGTCAGGGTATGGACGCTGCCGGTATCGCCGAAGTATTTCTCGCCGCCCTTCAGATAATGCATTTTCAGCTGCACGTTCATCGGGTGCGGTGTCCAGCCGAGGAAGGTCACGAATTTCTGTTTCTTCACCGCACGAGACACTTCGGCCAGCATCGCCTGTTCGCTGGACTCGACCAGTTTCCACTGGCCCATGTCGAAGTCGTTCTTCTTGATGATTTCTTGCAGCGAGATGTTCGCCGGGGCGCCGGAGCCGATGCCGTAGATCTTCTTGTCGAACTTGTCGGCGAATTTATTCAGGTCGGCAAAGTTATGCACACCCGCGTCCCACACGTAATCCGGCACCGCCAGGGTGAATTCGGTGCCATCGAGGTTCTTCGCCAGTTGCGTGACGTCGCCGGTGGCGACGAACTTGTCATAGAAACCCTGCTGCGCCGGCATCCAGTTGCCGAGAAACACGTCGACCTGGCCATCCTTCAACCCGCCAAAGGTAATCGGCACCGCGAGGGTGTCGACTTTGGGCTTGTAGCCCATGCCGTCCAGCAGAAACCCGGTGATGGCGTTGGTTGCGGCGATGTCGCTCCAGCCAGGGTCGGCCATTTTCACCGTCTCGCAGCTCTGATCGGCATACGCCGACGCACTGCCCAGAGCCAGCAGTCCGACCGTCAGTACTGTGGATAACTTTTGCATGGACTTCCCCTTAACATTATTGGTTTTGGCAGGGTTGTGGATAACGTGCTTTACGCTCCAGATCGTCGAGGTCGATGTGGTTGCGCATGTACTGCTGACTGGCGTCCACCAGTGGCTGGTGATCCCAGCTCTTCAGCTTGCCGATGGTCAGTGCCTCGGCGACGAAACGCCGACGACGCTGGCTCGCGAGCACCTGTTGGTGTATCGCCGGGATGTTCCATTTGGCCCGTGCTTCGGCGAGAAATTCCTCGAACAGGAGCCGATGTTGCGGTGACTGGCTGAGTTCTTCCTGTTCACGCGGGTCGTTGTGTACGTCGAAGAGCAGGCACGGATCGTCTTCGCTGTAGATGAATTTATAGGCACCGCGGCGAATCATCATCAGCGGACTGATGGTGCCTTCGGCCATGTATTCGCCGAAGACCTCGTCGTGACCGCCCTGCCCTTGCAGGTGCGGAACCAGCGACCGGCCATCCAGCGGCAAGCCTGGTTCCAGAACCCCGCCGGCCAACTCGACAAACGTCGGCAGCAGGTCGGCGGTGGAAACCGCTGCGCTGACCCGTCCGGCGCCAAACTGGCCGGGTGAACTGATCAACATCGGCACGCGCGCGGCCATTTCGTACCAGTGCATTTTGTACCAGAGGCCACGCTCGCCGAGCATGTCGCCGTGGTCGCCGGAGAACACGATGATCGTGTCGTTGATCAGCCCGGTATCTTCGAGCGTTTGCAGAAGTTTGCCGACGTTACTGTCGATATAGCTGCAAGCACCGAAATAAGCCCGGCGTGCATCGCGGATCTTATCCACAGGCAGCGGCTTGTCCCACAGGTCGTAGACCTTGAGCAAACGCTGGGCGTGCGGATCGAGCTCGGTTTGTGCCGGGGTTTCGGGCAATGGGATGTCGGCGTCGTCGTACAGATCCCAGAAAGCCTTGGGAATGGTGTACGGGTCGTGTGGGTGAGTCATCGACACGGTCAGGCAGAACGGCTGGTCGCCGTCTTCGCGGATGTGATCAAACAAATACTGCTGGGCCTTGAACACCACCTCTTCATCGAAATCCAGCTGATTGGTACGCACGCAAGGCCCAGCCTGCAGCACCGACGACATGTTGTGATACCAGGTCGGACGCACGTCCGGTTCGTCCCAGTTCACTGCCCAACCGTAGTCGGCCGGGTAAATGTCGCTGGTCAGGCGTTCTTCGTAACCGTGCAGTTGGTCCGGGCCGCAGAAGTGCATCTTGCCGGACAGCGCGGTGCGATAACCGAGGCGCCGCAGGTAGTGGGCGTAGGTGGGCACGTCGGCAGGGAAATCGGCCGCGTTATCGTAGGCGCCGATCTTGCTCGGTAACTGACCGCTGACCAAGGTAAAACGCGACGGCGCGCAGAGTGGGCTGTTGCAATAAGCGGCGTCGAACACCACGCCTTCGGCGGCGAGGCGGCTGAGATTGGGCAATTTGATCGGCGAAGGGCCGTAGAACGGCAACATTGGCGCGGCCATCTGATCGGCCATGATGAAAAGAATATTCTTGCGCTTCATGTGATCGCGGCATTCCATAGTGAATATTTATGCGAGAGTGCTGCAATCGAGCATGGAGTCCATGTGATTTGTGGTAAAGCCCATGCCAAGCAATGACTAGGATAAGCACAGCTTATGTATGACGCCCTCGGTGATTTGTCTCTGGATTTGCTTCGCGCCTTCGAAGCGGCCGCCCGCCATCACAGCTTCACCGCCGCTGCGGTAGAGCTCGGCACCACGCAACCGGCCATCAGCCAGCAGATCAAACGGCTGGAGGATCAACTCGCCACACGGCTGTTCGATCGCATTTATCGCGGGATCGAATTGACCGAGGCCGGGGCGATTCTTTTCGAGCAGGTTCAGCTCGGTTTGCAGAATATCGACGCAGGATTAAGTGCAATCAGTGCACAGCAACAGCATGAAGTGTTGCAGGTCGCCACCGATTTTGCCTTTGCCGCTTACTGGCTGATGCCCCGGTTGCATCGCTTTCACGCGGCCAATCCTCACGTGGACGTTAGCCTGGTCACCAGCGAACGCAGTCTCAACATGCTGCGCACCGATATCGATGTCGCCGTGCTGTTTGGTGACGGGCGTTTTAAACAGGGCGAAAGCCATTGGCTGTTCAGCGAAGAAGTGTTCCCGGTGTGCAGTCCGCTGCTATTGAAGGACCGTCCCCTGCCCTTGCCGCCCCAAGGGCTGCTGGAATTTCCGCTGCTGCACCTGCGTGGCGAAAACAGCAGCAACTGGTTCGACTGGAGTGGCGTGTTCCGCGAATTGGGGATTACTTCGGCGCCGGCGCCCGGGCAGTTGCGATTCGACAATTACACGCTGTTGATTCAAGCGGCGATTGGCGGCCAGGGCGTGGCGATTGGCTGGCGGCACCTTGTGGATAACTTGCTGGCGCAAGGTTTGTTGTGTCGGCCAATTGCTGAAACGGTGATGTCCCGGCAGGGCTATTACGTGGTCCTGCCCCAACGCAAACGGCGTGGGGTGTTGATTCAACAGTTCGTGGATTGGTTGATGGTCGAGCAGGCCAGCAGTGCGCAATCGCTGAATGGCCTGCCTTTGCCTTCGATTGCGGTGTGAAAGCAAAAAGGTCGTCCGGGCGCGACCCGAGCGTTCACTACTCTGAAGTCGCCACGAAATTCACGTGTTCGCCCACGTGAAGATTGAAGTGCAATTCATCGGCGATCCCTATCGCGACACGTTTCAAGCGATCCAGCGGTTCGGCCAGCCCCGGTTCCAGGCTGCTGCTGGCGTGGCTGAAATGCTCGATCGTCAGCCCCGGGATGCCACGCGGTGCATTCACCAGCGTCCAGTGCAACTTACTGCTTTGCAGGGATTCGCGGATTTCTTCGGCGGCGTGGCGTTGCAGTTGATCCTCAATCTCCGGATCGTCCAACACCTCGAAATCCCCCACCAGAAACAGTCGGGCAATGCCGGCAGCCTGCATGCCGGCTATCAGCGCATCGACGGCGAGCACCTGTTCGACCGGGCCTGGAACAATGGTTTTTTCAACGTGTTCGCTGTTGAACGGCAAGCCTGGTGCGTCTAATAGACAGATGACGGCCGAACAGCCCGCGACGCTTTGTTTGACGCGCTCGGCCTCAAACAGGTCGCCCGTCTTGGTGCGTAAACCCGGACGTGGCGCGAGTGCCGTCAAGTCATCGAGGATGGCGATCACTTCGTGTTGCCGCCGCAGCATCTCAGCCATCAGCGCACTGCCCAGGCTACTCATGGCACCATAAAGCACCACTTTTACCACCGGGGTTTCGGCATTTTTCATGGCTGGGCTCCGTTTCCTGGGTGTATAGCATTTGACCTGTGGGAGACGGTGAGGGTTCGACAGGGATTCAGAGGGTTTCAGATGCAACAGATCAAGGGTTACCACGCCCACGTGTATTTCGACGCCAGCACCATCGACCAGGCGCGAACCTTGTGTGAGCGGGCGGCACAGCTGTTCCCGCTGAAAATGGGTCGGGTGCACGAACGTCCGGTCGGCCCGCACCCGGACTGGAGTTGCCAACTGGCATTCGGGCCGGAACTCATCGGCGACGTGTTGCCGTGGCTGGCGCTCAACCGCAAGGGTTTGGTGGTGTTCCTGCACCCGGACACCGGCGACGATCTGCTCGACCACACCGAACATGCCATCTGGATGGGGGCGATCCGGCCACTGGACCTGTCTATTTTTTGATCAAAGTATTTCTTCGGCTTCGCCCGGCAGGTGTTCGTCCAGGTGCAGCCAGGGCAGACGGCTGTCGGTCCAGATGTGCCGCTCGGCCGGAGCCTGCTCGGGATGATCGAGGGTGGCGATGGTCAGGTCGATGCTCTCGGGACTGAGGTGTGTCACCAGCGCGAGTTGCGCCCCACAGTTCGGGCAGAAATATCGTACGCAACTGGATGACGAGGCGTACTGCGCCGGTGTGCCTTTCAGCCATTCAAAGGTCGATGCGGGCACGGTGATCCAGGTGGTCACGATCCCGCCGCTGACTCGTCGGCAGATTGAGCAGTGGCAGTGGGCGATGTCGTGCAGCGGGCCGCTGAATTGATAGCGCAGATGTCCGCAGTGGCAGCCGCCTGTGTGAATGTTTGCCATGCTGTTTCCTCCTGATGCGTATGCACCGACGCTATCGCGAGCAGGCTCGCTCCCACATTAGATCTTCAGTGAATACAGAATGGGGGGCGACCGAGATCAATGTGGGAGCGAGCCTGCTCGCGATCGTGTCGACGCGGTTTAAAGCCTAGCCCCCGTCCGACGACCGGTCGCACATCCGGTCAATGCTTTCATCGGCGAAAGCTGGGTGAAAGCTTCCCCGATTAGGATCGCCCCCACTACCGGCAACAGACCGGTCGGCCAATGCCAGTGTTTTATCGCTCGCACAGCCCATTTAACAACAACAATGGTGACCCTGATGTCCTTTACTACTCGCCGCTTCGCCGCAACTCCGCCCGTACGCCTCGTGCTTCCCGTTCTGCGCTGACCCACCCGGTTCGCCCATTCCCTAGCCGCGCTACGCCTGGAGTATTCCCATGCTGACTTTCCTTGGCTTCGCCATGGTCATCACGTTCATGTTCCTGATCATGACCAAGCGCCTGTCTGCGCTGATCGCCCTGATCATCATTCCAATCGTCTTCGCTCTGTTCGGTGGTTTTGCGCCGAAGATCGGCCCGATGATGCTCGAAGGCATCACCAAGCTTGCGCCGACCGGCGTGATGCTGATGTTCGCCATCCTCTACTTCGCCCTGATGATCGACTCCGGCCTGTTCGACCCGGCCGTGCGCAAGATCCTCAAACTGGTCAAGGGCGACCCGTTGAAAGTTTCGGTCGGCACCGCCGTACTGGCGCTCGTCGTCTCCCTCGATGGTGACGGCGCGACCACTTATATGATCTGCGTGGCCGCCATGCTGCCGCTCTACAGCCGCATCGGCATGAGCCCGCGGATCATGGCTGGCCTGATCATCCTCGCCGGTGGCGTGATGAACATGACCCCATGGGGCGGTCCGACTGCCCGTGCGGCCAGTGCGTTGCATGTGGACCCGTCGGCGATCTTCGTACCGATGATTCCGGCGATGGGTGCCGGTGTCCTGGCCATCCTGGCCATCGCTTACTTCTACGGCAAACGTGAACGTGCGCGTCTGGGTGAGCTGCACCTGGTGGGCGACGAAATCGACCACAGCGAAATCAGCGTTTCGCAGTTCCCGGACGCCCGTCGTCCAAAGCTGATCTGGTTCAACGGTGCCCTGACATTCGCACTGATGTGCACCCTGATCGCAGGCCTGCTGCCGCTGCCGGTGCTGTTCATGGTGGCGTTCAGTATTGCCATGATCGTCAACTACCCTTGCCTGCAACAGCAGAAGGATCGCGTTGCGGCCCACGCCGGCAGCGTGCTGGCAGTGGTCGGTTTGATCTTCGCGGCAGGCATCTTCACCGGTATCCTGTCGGGCACCGGCATGGTCGATGCGATGTCGAAGAGCCTGTTGGCGGTCATCCCGGATTTCCTCGGCCCGTACCTGGCCGTGATCACCGCGCTGGTGAGCATGCCGTTCACGTTCTTCATGTCGAACGACGCATTTTATTACGGCGTGTTACCAGTACTTGCCGAAGCGGCCAGTCATTACGGTATAACCGCGGTTGAAATGGCACGTGCCTCGATCGTCGGTCAGCCCGTCCACTTGCTGAGCCCGCTGGTACCATCGACCTATTTGTTGGTGGCCCTGGCCGGTATCGACTTCGGTGACCATCAGCGCTTTACCCTGAAATGGGCAGTGCTGGTGTGCATGTGCATACTGGTTGCAGCATTGCTGATGGGGATTTTTCCGCTGTTCAGCACTCTATAAGCCCAAGACTCACCACTGGGGGTCCAGGCTTCGTTGTTTGAAGCCCGGGCCCTTTGTGGTTTAACACTCGCTCAAAGGAATACACATGGAATGGCTGACCAACCCTGAAATCTGGGTTGCCTTCTTTACCCTGACCGCCCTGGAAATCGTCCTGGGTATCGATAACATCATCATGATTTCGATCCTGGTCAGCCGCATGCCCAAGCACATGCAGGCGCGCACCCGAATCTTCGGCCTGGCGCTGGCCATGGTCACGCGGATTCTGTTGCTGCTGTCGATCACCTGGGTCATGCGCCTCACCGCAGACTTGTTCGAAGTGTTCGGCCAAGGCATTTCCGGGCGAGACCTGATCCTGTTCTTCGGTGGTCTGTTCCTGCTGTGGAAGAGCTCGCAGGAGATGTACCACGCGCTGGAAGGTGAAGACGAAACCAATGAAGAGCCGGGCGGCAAAGGCGGCAACTTCCTCTACACCATCATCCAGATCGCGATCATCGACATCGTGTTCTCGCTGGACTCGGTGATCACCGCCGTCGGCATGGTCTCCCACGTACCGGTCATGGTCGCTGCAATCGTTGTGGCTGTGCTGGTGATGATGCTGGCTTCCGGCACCATCAGCTCGTTCATCGACAAGCACCCGTCGCTGAAGATGCTGGCGCTGGCGTTCCTGCTGATCGTCGGTACCGTGCTGATTGCAGAATCCTTCGACGTGCACGTGCCAAAAGGCTACGTCTACTTCGCCATGGCGTTCTCGCTGGCCGTGGAAGCGATCAACATCAAGATGCGCACCGCGATTGCGAAAAAGAAGAAACAGCAGGATCCGGTGAAACTGCGCAAGGACATTCCTGGGCAATAAGCCGAATGTAAAACCTGTGGGAGCGAGCCTGCTCGCGATAGCGGCCAGTCAGTCAACATCAATGTTGAATGTGACGGCCTCATCGCGAGCAGGCTCGCTCCCACATTTTTTTGTGCGGCCGCCAGGCCCTGATTTCATGACAGTTTTGTTTCAATCACCTCTTTAGCTATGCGATGCTGGCGCGCAGACCGTTAGCCAACTACAGCTTAAGTACACAACGTAGAAAGTCGCGCGGCACCGTCAACTTGCTCCTTTGGGGCGCTACCACCACAGGGGGCCCTTATGCTCACCCTGCTCAATTTGTTATCTGCCGTGGCCTTGCTGATCTGGGGCACGCACATCGTCCGAACCGGCATCCTGCGGGTCTACGGTTCCAACCTGCGTCATGTGATCGGCCAGAACATGTCCAAGCGCTGGCTGGCGTTCATCGCCGGCATAGTCGTGACCGCCATGGTCCAGAGCAGCAACGCCACCGCCATGCTCGTCACCTCCTTTGTTGGCCAGGGCCTGATGGCGCTGATGCCAGCGCTGGCGACCATGCTCGGTGCCGATGTCGGTACGGCGTTGATGGCGCGGGTACTGACGTTTGATTTGTCATGGCTGTCGCCGCTGCTGATTTTCCTCGGGGTGATTTTTTTCCTGTCGCGCAAACAGACGCGGCTCGGCCAGATGGGCCGGGTGGCCATCGGTCTGGGCCTGATCATTCTGGCCCTGCAACTGATCGTCGAAGCGGCGGCGCCGATCACCCAGGCGCAAGGGGTCAAGGTCATCTTCGCCTCGCTGACCGGCGACATCCTGCTCGATGCCTTGGTCGGCGCCCTGTTCGCGATGGTTTCCTACTCCAGCCTGGCCGCCGTCCTGCTGACCGCGACCCTGGCCGGGGCCAGCGTGATCAGCTTGCCGGTGGCCATCGGCCTGGTGATCGGCGCGAACATCGGCAGCGGCATTCTGGCGTTCATGAGCACCAGCATGCAGAACGCCGCGGGCCGTCAGGTGGCGCTCGGGAGCCTGCTGTACAAGCTGATTGGCCTGTTGCTGATCATTCCGGTGCTCGACCCGTTGGTGCACTGGATCGACAGCCTCGACTTCAGCCCCCAGGAAATGGTCATCGGCTTCCACCTGCTCTACAACACGGCTCGCTGCCTGATCTTGCTGCCGACGGTCGGGATAATGGCCAGGCTGTGCGCATGGCTTTTGCCGGAACGCCCGGAAATCAACGGCACGGCCAAACCACGGCACCTTGATCCGACGGCGCTGGTCACCCCCAGCCTGGCGCTGGCCAACGCCGTCCGGGAAACCCTGCGCATCGGCGATCTGATCGACAGCATGCTCGAAGCCATGCTCGACGTGCTGCGCGGCAAGCAAACTGCCGTCACCCAGGAAATGCGTCGCCTGACCGATGATGTGGATGCGCTCTACAACTCGATCAAGCTCTATCTGGCGCAAATGCCCCGTGAAGACCTCAGCGAGCAGGACAGTCGGCGTTGGGCGGAAATCATCGAGCTGGCGATCAACCTCAAACTCGCCAGCGACCTGATCGAGCGCATGTTGCGCAAGGTGCAGCAACAGAAAACCTCGCAGCGCCGGTCTTTTTCCGAGGTCGGCCTGGACGAATTGGCGGGGCTGCACAGCCAGTTGATTTCCAATTTGCGCCTGGGGTTGTCGGTGTTCCTCAGCGCCGACAAGGAAAGTGCCCGCCAGTTGCTGCGGGAGAAGCGTCGCTTTCGTGCACAGGAACGCCGCCTGGCCCATGCTCACGTCAGCCGGTTGCAACGTAAGATTGTGCAGAGTATCGAGACCAGCTCGCTGCACCTGGAGCTGATCGCCGACATGAAGCGTCTGAATTCTCTGTTTTGCAGCAGTGCTTACGTGGTGCTGGAAACGTCTGACACCGGTGCGCTCGCTGTAGATGATTTGGCTGACATCACACATTCGCCTTGAACGTCTGGCAGTGTGGTCAGTCAGTTATATGTATTCAGCTTGATGGCCATTCGCGAGCAAGCCCGCTCCCACATTTGAAATGCATTCCTCTGTGGGAGCGGCGGTGCGACGGTTCGACTTGCTCGCGAAGAGGCCCTGACTGACGACACGGATCTCCAAATCAGCCGTATGGAAACTCGCTATGCGTTGTTTGTTGTTCGCCTGCCTGTTGCTCGGATCATTCCCCTCCTTTGCCCTGGACCGCTTCCAGGTCGAGGGCTATACGCTGCCCAACGGCCTGCAATTGCTGCTCAAGCCCGGCACCGAGCGCGGGCATGTGGCGATTCGCCTGGTGGTCGGCGTCGGCATCGATGATTTCAACTGCGCCGACAAGGAGCTTCCGCACCTGCTCGAACACTTGCTGTTCAGTGGCATCGACGCCACCGGCGAAGGTGGTCTGGAAGAGCGCATGCAGGCGCTGGGCGGCGAGTGGAACGCCTACACCAGCAACGCCGACACCACGTTCGTCATCGAAGCCCCGGCGAAAAACCAGCGCAAGGTCCTCGACCTGCTGTTGGCGCTGTTGACCCAGACCCGAATCGACGACAACGCGATCAACGCTGCCAAGAAAGTGGTCGAGCGCGAAGACGGCGGCCATTACTCGCACCTGCAACGGTGGCTGGATCGTCAGGACCTGGGCCACACCGCGAGCAATCAACTGGCCGTGGAACTGGGCCTTAAATGCCCGGAGCGGGCCGAGGTCGATTACCTGACCCGCGAACAACTGGAGAAGGTACGCAAGGCCTGGTACGCGCCCAATAACATGACCCTGATCGTGGTCGGCGACCTCGACCGCTTGCTGCCGGGTTATCTGGAGCGGGCCTGGGGCGAGCTTGATGCGGTTGACCCTACCGATCACCCGCCGCTGCCGGAGATCAACGCCAGCGCAGCCCATGAACGCACGCTGAGCCACGGTATTGTCGGCGCGGGTGCCAAGTTGCACTGGTTGGTGCCGGAGCCCGTGCTGGCGGATCAGCACGACGAAACCTTTGACCTGCTCAAGGATTATCTGGATTGGGCGCTCTATCGCCAGATGCGCCTCGCCCATGGTCTGTCCTATGGCCCCTCCGCCGAGCGCGAAGTGTTTGGCGGCGTGGGTTTCATGAGCCTCAACGCCGACCTTGAGCGCGACGATGTGACGGCGGCGGAACAGGTGCTGGATGAGTTGAAGGCCGGGTTGCTCAAGGACGGTCTGGACGCCGGCACCTTCAACCGTCTCAAGCAGGCCGCCATCGCGCGCCAGGCCTGGGCCGTGCAAGGCAACAGCGCGTTGGCCGATTACTACTGGAGCGCGTTGAGCGACTACGAAGACGGCCGCTTCGCCGACCCGGCCAAGGAGCTCCAGGGGGTTACGCTGGAAAAAGCCAACAAGGCCATGCGTGAATTGCTCCTGCAGCCGGGTTATCTGCGTATCGAGAAGCCGTTGATGAGTTATGACCAGGTGCTGTGGGCAATTGCCGGGGCGTTCGCTTTGATGGTGCTGGGCCTGTTGGCCTGGCGCCTCCACCGCAAACACCGAGGCCCCCTGTAGGAGCCGGCTTGCCGGCGATGATCGTTAACGATAACGCGTGTTTACTGGATAAACCCGGCGCCCTTACGTCCATCGCCGGCAAGCCGGCTCCTACAGTTCGGCGTGTATCCGTGAATACGGTTGACCCTCGCCACACCGCCCCCCGGGCGGTACCCTGTCGGGGTTTTTTCCTACGACTATTGTGAACCGCCGAATGCCTACCCTGACCTTGTTCGTACAGCGCATCCTCGAACTGATGAAGCGCTATCCCGGGGTCATTGCGCTCGGCGGTTTCATTTCCGGGGTCGGCAGCTTCATGCTGGTGGATCGTCAGCAAGGCCTGGCGACGTGGATCACCATCATCATGGTGTTGAGCTGGATCTGGCTGATGCTGGAAAACAGCCTCACCAAGCTCTTCACCCGAATCTTCAAACGGGAAATTCCCCAGCCGTTGCTGCGTTATGCGACGCAGATGATTCACCAGGAAAGCCTGTTTTTTGTCCTGCCGTTCTTTTTCATCACCACCACCTGGAACAGCGGCCAGTTGTTCTTCACCGGGCTGCTGGGCATCGCCGCGCTGATTTCCATCACTGATCCGCTTTACTACAAGTGGCTGGCGCCCCGGCGCTGGGCGTTCCTGGCATTGCATACGCTGACGCTGTTTGCCGCGCTGCTGACCGCCCTGCCCGTCATCCTGCACCTGACCACCTCCCAGAGTTTCAAACTGGCGCTGGGCACCGCCGTCGTGCTGTCGTTCCCGAGCCTGGCGTCGATCTTCCCTATTCGCACTGTGCGCAACGCGCTGGCAATCCTGAGCATCACCGTCGGCATCGGCGGCGTGGGTTGGGTGTTGCGCTCGTGGGTGCCGCCAGCCACGCTGTGGATGACCGATGTGGCAATCAGCACTCAGATGCAGGACCGCACGCCGGGCAAGAGTCTGGAAGAAGTCAGCGCCGAGCAGATCCGTGGCGATGGCCTGTACGCCTACACCGCGATCAACGCCCCGCGCGGTCTCGACGAGCGCATTTACCATGTGTGGCAGTTCAACGGCAAAGAGGTCGACCGCATCGCCCTGGACATCCACGGCGGGCGCAAGGAAGGCTATCGCGCCTGGACCCACAAGCAGAACTTCCCCGGTAACCCGGCGGGCAAGTGGCAGGTTCGGGTGCTGACCGAAGACGGCCAATTGATCGGGGTGTTGCGCTTCACGATCACGGACAGCACACCGACCAAAGAAAAGTAATGCGGTTCGTGCTATTACGTAGCTCTGCGTAACAGCCGAACAAGCACGGAGCTTATGACCAGCAGCACAATGGCCGGCAATGCCCAACTGGACGCCGCTCACTCCCCCGCTCAGTTGCGGGTGACGGGTGACTGGACGCTTGCCCATTACGCCGAACTCAAGGACCTGAGCGAAAAGCTTCGCGGCCAATACGACGACAAAACCCACATCGACCTCAATGGCCTCGGCGCGCTCGACACCGCCGGCGCATCGCTGCTGGTGGAATTGCTCGGTTCGGACCGTCTCGGCAAATCCGCTGAGCATCCTGATTGCACCTTGTCTGTCGCCGATCGTGCGTTGTTGCAGACCGTTTATTGCTCGATGACCGATTTCTGCGTACCGATCAAGGAAGCGGAAATCAGCGTCGGCATTCAGTTGCTGACCCGTATCGGCCGCGCAGTGGATGCCGTCTGGCAAGACACCCTGCAGCTGCTGGGCTTCGTCGGTCTGATTCTGGAAACCATCGCCCGTGGGCTGTTCCGCCCGAAGCGCTGGCGCATCACGCCTATGGTCGCGCACATCGAACAGACCGGCCTCGACGCTGCCCCCATCGTTGCCCTGCTGACCTTCCTGGTGGGTGCGGTGGTGGCGTTTCTCGGCGCAACGGTGCTGGCGAGTTTCGGTGCGAGCATCTTCACCGTGGACCTGGTGGCGTTCTCCTTCCTCCGTGAATTCGGCGTGTTGCTGACCGCGATCCTGATGGCCGGGCGCACCGCCAGTGCGTTTACCGCGCAGATCGGCTCGATGAAGGCCAACGAAGAAATCGACGCCATCCGCACCTTGGGTCTCGACCCGATGGAGTTGCTGGTGGTGCCACGCGTGCTGGCGCTGCTGGTGGCGCTGCCGATGCTGACCTTTGTGGCGATGCTCTCGGGGATTGTCGGCGGTGGCGTGGTCTGCGCCGTGGCGCTGGATATCTCGCCGGCGATGTTCTTGTCGCTGCTGCAAACCGACATTGGTGTGCAGCACTTTCTGGTCGGCATCGTCAAAGCGCCGATCTTCGCCTTCCTGATCGCCGCCATCGGTTGCCTTGAAGGCTTCAAGGTCAGCGGCAGCGCCGAGTCCGTCGGGGCGCACACCACGTCGAGCGTGGTGCAGTCGATTTTCGTGGTGATCGTGCTCGACGCTGTGGCCGCGCTGTTTTTCATGGAGATGGGCTGGTGAGTCGTCTACCCCGAGCGCCCTCCGAGGCGGTGATAGAGGTCCGTGGGCTGTGCAATCGCTTCGGTCGCCAGAGCGTGCACGAGAACCTCGACCTGGATTTGTACAAGGGCGAAATCCTCGCGGTGGTCGGCGGTTCCGGCAGTGGCAAGTCGGTGCTGTTGCGCAGCATTGTCGGCCTGCGCCAGCCCAGCGAAGGCGTGGTGAAAGTGTTTGGTAAAAACCTGCCGACCCTGTCCGAACACGAGCGCTCGATGGTCGAACGGCGCTTCGGTGTGCTGTTTCAGAAAGGTGCGCTGTTCTCTTCGCTGACCGTGACCGAGAACGTCGCCCTGCCCCTGATCGAACACGCCGGGCTGAGCCGCAACGATGCCGAACACCTGGCGGCGGTGAAACTGGCGTTGGCCGGGTTGCCGCTGTCGGCGGCGGACAAGTACCCCGCTTCGCTGTCCGGCGGCATGATCAAGCGCGCGGCGCTGGCCCGGGCCCTGGCGCTGGACCCGGACATCCTGTTCCTCGACGAGCCCACCGCCGGCCTCGATCCGATTGGTGCGGCAGCCTTCGATCAATTGATCCTGACCCTGCGCGACGCGTTAGGGCTGAGTGTGTTTCTGGTGACCCACGACCTCGACACGCTTTACACCATCACCGACCGCGTGGCGGTGCTGGCGCAGAAGAAAGTGCTGGTGGCGGACGCCATCGACAAGGTGTCGGAAACCGACGACGCGTGGATTCACGAATACTTCCATGGCCCTCGCGGCCGCGCGGCGCTGTCAGCCGCTCAACAGCTTAACGAGGTCTGACATGGAAACCCGAGCCCATCACATATTGATCGGCCTGTTCACCGTGATTGTAGTGGCAAGCGCCCTGCTCTTCGGTCTGTGGCTGGCCAAGTCCAGCGTCGACACCGAGTTCAAGGATTACGAGATCGTCTTCAACGAGGCGGTCAGCGGCCTGTCCAAGGGCAGCGCCGTGCAGTACAGCGGGATCAAGGTCGGCGATGTGGTGAGCTTGCGCCTGGACCCGAAAGACCCGCGTCGCGTGCTGGCTCGGATTCGCCTCGGCGGCGATACGCCGATCAAGGAAGACACCCAGGCCAAACTGGCGCTGACCGGGATCACCGGCACCTCGATCATCCAGCTCAGTGGCGGCACGCCGCAGAGCCCGACGCTCAAGGGCCACGACGGCAACTTGCCGACGATTGTGGCCTCGCCCTCGCCCATCGCCCGTTTGCTCAACGACAGCAATGACTTGATGGCCGGCGTGAACGTGTTGATGCACAACGCCAATCAGATGTTTTCGTCGGAGAACGTCGAGCGCATCAGCAAGACCCTCGAGCACCTGGAACAAACCACCGGCACCATCGCCGATCAGCGCGGTGACATCCGTCAGGCGATGCAGCAACTCTCTGCCATCGGTAAACAAGCGACGGCGACGCTGGAACAGACCGCCGCCCTGATGCGCAACGCCAACGGCCTGCTCACCGATCAGGGCACGCAGATGTTCGGCAGCGCCGAGCAAGCCATGAAGTCGCTGGAACAAAGCAGCGCGACCATCAACAAGTTGCTCACCAACAACCAGGATTCGCTCAACAGCGGCATGCAAGGCCTCAATGGCCTGGCCCCGGCTGTACGTGAGTTGCGCGACACCCTGACCTCGTTGCGCGCCATCTCCCAGCGCCTGGAAGCCAACCCGAGCGGTTACTTGCTGGGCAATGACAAGAACAAGGAGTTCACGCCATGAAGCTGACTCACATCGCCCTCCTCGGCGTTTTTACGCTGACCAGCGCCTGCTCGATCCTGCCCAAGTCCGAACCGTCCGACGTCTATCGGTTGCCTTCGGTCCAGGGCAGCGTTTCGGGCAGTTATGGCACGGCGCAACGCTGGTCACTGCGCCTCACCAAACCGCAGGCCAGCGAGGCGTTGAACAGTCCGCAAATCGCCGTGATCCCCCAGGGGGATCTGATCAGCAGCTACAAGGCTTCACGCTGGAGCGATCCGGCGCCGGTGCTGCTGCGCAATCGTCTGCTCGATGGTTTCCAGCGCGACGGCCGGGTGCCGTTGTTGAGCACCGATGACAGCAATTTCCAGGCAGATCTGGAGTTGGGCGGGAGTTTGCAAGCGTTCCAGACTGAATACCAAGGCACCGCGGCGAGTGTCGTTGTGCGTCTGGATGCGTTGCTGGTGCGTGGTTACGACCAGCGCATTCTCGCCAGCCGCCGCTTCGAAGTGCGTCAGCCGCTGAGCGATGTGAAGGTGCCGGCGGTGGTGGCCGGGTTTGGCCTGGCGAGCGATCAGCTGACGGCGCAGGTGGTGGATTGGGCGGTTGAGCAAGGACAGAAAGTCGCGCCGCCAGTTAGGCCCTGAAGGTCCTGCGGACCTTATCGCCGGCAAGCCAGCTCCTACAGGTTCGGTGTTGTACGCATGGTGCGTGAACGCCACAATCCTGTAGGAGCTGGCTTGCCAGCGAAAAATCCCAAACTCACCCGAAGAACCAGTAGCAGACGCCAATCGCGCCGAGCACCCCGGCCAGCTCCGCCAGCAACGCACACCCCACCGCATGCCGTGCCCGCTGAATCCCCACCGCGCCGAAGTACACGGCCAGCACATAGAACGTCGTCTCGGTACTGCCCTGAATCGTCGCCGCTACCAACGCAGGGAAGCTGTCTACCCCGGACGTCTTCATGGTTTCGATCAGCATCGCCCGCGCGGCGCTGCCGGAGAACGGCTTGACCATCGCCGTCGGCAGCGCGTCGACGAAGCGCGTGTCCCAACCGGCCCATTCCACCAGGTGCCGAATACCGTCGAGGCCGAAATCCAGCGCACCGGACGCCCGTAGTACACCGACGGCACAGAGCATCGCCACCAGATACGGCAGCAGATTCTTCGCCACGTCGAAGCCTTCTTTCGCACCTTCGACGAAGGCCTCGTAGACCTTCACTTTGCGCAGCGCGCCGATCACCAGGAACAGCATGATTATCCCGAAGAGCGTCAGATTGCCGAGGATCGACGACAAACTGGCTAGCGCGGTGGCCGAGAGCGTTGCCAGCAACGCCATGAAACTACCAAGGATCAGGGCACCGGGAATCATATAGGCCAGCACCACCGGGTCCCAGACGCGCAGGCGTTGCATGAAGGCGACAGCCAGGAAACCGACGATGGTAGAGCAACTGGTGGCCAGCAGGATCGGCAGGAACACCAGCGTCGGATCCGGCGCGCCTTGCTGCGCGCGATACATGAAGATCGTCACCGGCAACAGGGTCAGGGAGGAGGCGTTGAGCACCAGGAACAGGATCTGCGCGTTGCTGGCAATGGTGTCGCTGGGGTTGAGCTCTTGCAGCGCCTTCATGGCTTTAAGGCCGATCGGCGTAGCGGCGTTGTCCAGGCCCAGGCCGTTGGCGGCGAAGTTCAGGGTGATCAGGCCGATGGCGGGGTGACCGGCCGGCACTTCTGGCATCAGGCGCAGGAACAGCGGGCCCAGCGCTCTGGCCAGCCACTCGACGATCCCGGCTTTTTCGGCGATCCGCAGAAAACCGAGCCAGAGGGTGAGGGTGCCGAACAGCAGGACCATGACCTCGACCGACAACTTGGCCATGGCGAAAATGCTTTCCACCATCGCCGCGAAGATCCCGGCATTACCGCCGATCAGCCACTGCGCCAGCGCCGACACGGCCGCCACAATGAAGAAGCCAAGCCAAAGGCCATTGAGCATCAGTAAATCCCCCGAAGAATGCGGCGAATGATAGCGGGGTAGCCAGAAACGACAAACCCCGGATTTCTCCGGGGTTCGTTTGTGCAATTGCGTCGTACACATAATGTACGTGCAACTGCGTCCTGTAGGAGCATGGCTTGCCAGCGAAGAACGATAACGCGGTTTAACTGAAATACCGCGGCGTCCCATTCGCGGGCAAGCCTCGCTCCTACAGGGATCTGCGTCAGTTGTTGGACACTTCGCCGACCGGCAGCTTTTCCTTGCTGCGCCAGTGCGGCAGGGAGTTCCAGTAGCGCTGGCCCTTGGCGTCGTCGTACATGCCTTCCCAACGGGCGATGACCAACACGGCCAGGGCATTGCCGATCACGTTCAGAGCAGTACGCGCCATGTCCATGATGCGGTCGACACCGGCGATGAACGCCAGGCCTTCCAGCGGGATGCCCACGCTGCCCAAGGTTGCCAGCAGCACCACGAAGGACACGCCCGGAACGCCGGCGATGCCTTTGGAGGTGACCATCAGGGTCAGGACCAGCAGCAATTGCTGGCTGATCGACAGGTCGATGCCGTAGAGCTGGGCAATGAAGATTGCCGCGATGCTTTGATACAAGGTCGAACCGTCGAGGTTGAACGAGTAACCGGTTGGCACCACGAAGCTGCAGATGGCCTTCGGCGCGCCGTAGGCTTCCATCTTCTCGATCACACGCGGCAGCACGGTTTCGGAGGAGGCGGTGGAGTAGGCCAGTACCAGCTCATCCTTGAAGATGCGCATCAGCTTGATCACCGAGAAGCCGAACAGGCGAGCGATCAGGCCCAGCACCACGAAGGCGAAGAAGGCGATGGCGACGTAAACCAGGATCACCAGTTTGGCCAGCGGCAGCAGGGACGCGAAGCCGAAGTTGGCTACGGTCACCGCGATCAGTGCGAATACGCCGATCGGGGCGTAGTTCATGATCATGTGGGTGACCTTGAACATGCTTTCCGACACGCCCTGGAACATCGTTACCAGCGGGTCGCGCAACTCGGGCTTGAGGCTCGACAAACCGAGACCGAACAGCACCGAGAAGAAGATGATCGGCAGCATTTCGCCGCGGGCCATGGCCGCGAAGATGTTGGATGGGATCAGGTTGAGGATGGTTTCGATGAACGCGTGTTCATGCTGTACCTCGGCGGCGGTCGCCTGGTACTTGGAAATATCCACGGTACCCAGGGTGCTCATGTCGATGCCGGCACCCGGGTGGAACAGGTTGGCGAGCAGCAGGCCAACGACGATGGCGATGGTGGTGACGACTTCGAAGTAGATGATCGTCTTGAGGCCGATGCTGCCGAGTTTCTTCGCGTCACCGACGCCCGCAATACCGACGATCAACGACGAGATCACGATCGGGATCACGATCATCTTGATCAGACGGATAAAGATATCGCCTGCTGGTTGCAGAACGTTGCTGATCCACCAAGCCTTCTCGGCACTGAAATGGTTGAGCAGCGCACCGATTGCAATCCCCAATACCAGACCGATTAGGATCTGCCAGGCGAGGCTAAGCTTTGCCTTCTTCATATCTTTACCCTTACTTGCGTTTGACTCAGGCAGATGCGGGAACTGGAACGCTTTTGGCGAAAAAGTCTTGTGCATCTGCCCCCGTATAAGGTGCCCCGGAGCGAGTATTTATGGCTCTCTGGCAGGCGAAAAAAGGCGCAACTATTCCGATGCAAGGATGCGACGTCTAATGCCGTAAACGCCTACCCTATGCCGAATCGGCATGAGGTTTTTTCACTGAAAGCGACGTCGCAAACGGTTCGAATATGACATTTCGGCAGGCATATGTGCCGTGAACCGGCCATCTCCGGGCAGGCTGGGTGTTTTTTGATCAGTGGTGCGGGAGGGGGATTTCAGAAAAATCCGACAATCAGAGGTGAGAAATCGCTGCAAAATAAGGCGGTTTTTTCTCGATGTACGGTCACGAAAGAAACACCGGGAAAAGTATTTTCCGGTCAATAGTCGTGCGAATGAGAGGTTGGAACAGCGAAACCGGATGGATCGCTCTATTTCAAAGCGTTGCGCGCAAGCTCTTCGCAAGCCCGTCGAGCCACGGAGGGACGACGAACTTGCGTCGCAGCTTTTTCCTGACCCGGCCCTTTCGCAGGTACTCCCTGTACCCGTAGGTCACTCCACCCCTGAAACAGGCAGAACGTCCCGACCCCTTGGTCATGCGTCTACCTTCCTCAGGTAGCGCATTGGAGAGAAGCAATGTTGCTTCTTTCGTGTGACAAATTCGGTACCAGCCCGGATCTTTCTTCAGTTGTTTTCTTCGCCGTGCCTGGCCGCCATCGCGATGGCACTGCCGCCCGGGAGCAGGGCGGCTGCCAACGTTTTGGGTGAAACGCTCATCTTCAACCTCGACCGCGACGGCCAAAGAAGAACGAAGCAATGAACATCACCAGGAACACGACAAAGAGAATCTTGGCGATACCCGTGGCGGTGCCCGCGATACCACCGAAGCCCAGTACTGCAGCGATGATGGCAATGATCAAGAATGTGATTGCCCAGCTCAACATGGTGATTCTCCTTACGCTTCTATTTAGAGAGGCTACTTGTGGTGCGTTTCCCGGCGCCGCGAGCGCGCCAAGTTCGTGTGTCTAGAACACCCAACGCTCCTGACGTGTCAGCTCGTCCGCAGGCTGAGCCTGGTCGACATCCATCATTCGCGTCGGGGCGCTGTCAGCGAAGCTGCTGCTGACGGCGCTGAAGTGGGTTTGGGTCGGATGCTGAATCGACACGCGTGGCGCTTCTTGCTGCTGGCTCTGCTCCCAACGCTGAAACTGCTGGCCGCCGATCAAGGTGATCAAAAGCGCCAGAACAGCAAACAGGCCTTGCTGGATATGCAGTGGCGAGATACGCAATTGGGCGGCACGTTGGCGATTCATCCTGAAGCTCCTCCCACTCTGTAGTGATCTTGTTATGGGCCTCGTTTCTGAATGCCCTGGTTAATCAGGTTGTTGCAGCCTGCATGCCAGCTTTTAACGACGATAAATATCAATAAAATCAGCTAGTTATGATTTTCATGAAAATCATGCCGGACGCATCCTGCACGATGGCTCTTCCACAGTCGTGCGTAATGCACGATGGATTTGTAGGAACTTTCATTTTTTTTGAATTGCGGGGAGGGCGCGGATGTCACAAGGAAAGATGGGGAATCAACTGAAAACCGGCTATCTGATAAAAAAACAACAAAATCAGGTGATTAGCCGTAGGGTGAGGGGCGAGCTACCCTGCTGTAGCCGGAATCGACCAGAATCAACCATGCAACTTGCCCGATTATTCCGGGACTAAACCAAGATCATTCTTTAAGGAGCGTAGGAAAATGGAATCAGCCACTGAGCATCAAGGCCGCATTCTGCTGGTGGACGACGAATCCGCCATCCTGCGAACGTTCCGATACTGCCTCGAAGATGAAGGCTACAGCGTCGCCACCGCCACCAGCGCGGCGCAGGCCGATGCGCTGCTGCAACGCCAGGTGTTCGACCTGTGCTTCCTCGATTTGCGCCTCGGCGAGGACAATGGCCTCGACGTGTTGGCGCAGATGCGCATTCAGGCGCCGTGGATGCGCGTGGTGATTGTCACCGCACATTCGGCTGTGGACACCGCGGTGGATGCCATTCAGGCCGGCGCCGCTGATTATCTGGTCAAGCCGTGCAGCCCCGATCAATTGCGCCTTGCCACCGCCAAGCAACTGGAAGTGCGGCAACTGTCGGCCCGTCTGGAGGCGCTGGAAGGTGAAGTGCGCAAACCCAAGGACGGTCTGGATTCCCACAGCCCGGCGATGAAAGTGGTGCTTGAAACCGCCCGCCAGGTGGCCAGCACGGATGCCAACATCCTGATCCTCGGCGAGTCCGGTACCGGTAAGGGGGAGCTGTCCCAGGCCATTCATGGCTGGAGCAAGCGCGCGAAAAAATCCTGCGTCACCATCAACTGCCCATCGCTGACCGCCGAACTGATGGAAAGCGAGTTGTTCGGTCACAGCCGTGGCGCGTTCACCGGCGCCAGTGAAAGCACGCTCGGGCGAGTGAACCAGGCTGACGGCGGAACGCTGTTTCTCGACGAGATCGGCGATTTTCCCCTGACATTGCAGCCAAAGTTGCTGCGATTCATCCAGGACAAGGAATATGAGCGCGTCGGCGACCCGGTCACCCGCCGCGCCGATGTGCGCATCCTCGCGGCCACCAACCTCAATCTTGAAGACATGGTCCGCGACGGTCGCTTCCGTGAAGATTTGCTCTATCGCCTGAACGTCATCACCTTGCACCTGCCACCGCTGCGCGAACGGCGGGAAGATATTCTGAACCTGGCTGAGCGTTTTCTGGCCCGGTTCGTCAAGGAATACGCACGTCCCGCGCGGGTTTTCAGTGAAGAAGCCCGTGAAGCGCTGCTCAGCTATCGCTGGCCCGGGAACATCCGCGAGTTGCGCAACGTGGTCGAGCGGGCGAGCATTATTTGTCCACAGGAACGGGTTGAAATCAGCCACTTGGGCATGGCCGAAACCCCCGTCAACAATGCGCCACGCATCGGCGCTGCGCTGAGCCTGGATGAACTGGAGAAGGCCCACATCGGTGCGGTCCTCGCCACCGCCGACACCCTGGATCAGGCCGCCAAGACGCTCGGCATCGACGCTTCGACGCTCTACCGCAAACGCAAGCAGTACAACTTGTGAGCCCTGCGCGATGAAACTGGCGATGAAGTTGCGTACTCGGCTTTTTCTGAGTATTTCCGCCTTGATCACCGTGGCGCTGCTGGGGCTTTTGCTCGGTCTGGTCAGCGTGATGCAGATGGCGGGAACCCAGGAAGCGCTGATTCGCAACAATTTCGTCACCCTGGATCTGGGCCTGAAGATGCGCCAGACCCTGGGCGATCAACTGATCCTCATGCTGGGCGAAAAATCGGATCCAGCGGCGTTTGAAACGTCCAGGCTGCATTATCTTCAGTTGGTGGATGAAGGCATCGCCCATGAGCAGAATCAAGAGGGCGGCCAACACGGTTTCAGGCAGGCCAAGGACGATTACCTGCGGTTTCTTCAGGCGCTGGACCAGGCACACGATCCGTCCCATGTACTGAGTGGCAACGAAGACCTCGCCGAAAAACTCAACGTGTTGCGCAACGGGCTGATTACCGAGCAAAAGCGAGCGCTGGATACCATCAATGAAACGCAACGTCAGGCGCGGGAACGAGCGCTGCTGATTGCCGGCCTGCTCGGTCTGGTCGGGTTGGCGGTGCTGATCATCGGTTTCATCACTGCTCATGCGATCGCACGTCGTTTCGGCGAACCGATCGAGGCGTTGGCGCAGGCTGCCGACAACATCGGCCAAGGCAATTTCGAGGTAACCCTGCCGATTTCCTCGGCGGTGGAAATGAATCTGCTGACCAAGCGTTTCGGGATCATGGCCGAGGCTCTGCGTCAGCATCAGGCCACTAATATCGACGAACTGCTCGCCGGCCAGCAGCGTTTGCAGGCGGTGCTCGACAGCATTGATGACGGGCTGCTGATGATCGACCGCGACGGCCATCTGGAACACCTCAACCCGGTGGCGCAGCGCCAGTTGGGTTGGGACACCGATCGTCTTGGTCAGGGGCTGGGTGCCGCGCTCGAACGCCCCGAGCTGGATCAACAGCTGCAACTGGTGCTGCGTGGCGGCACGTTGGAGCGGGCGCCGGAGGACCTGAGTATCGAGGTCGATGGCGAGTCGCGGTTGCTCACGTACAGCCTGACGCCGGTCAGTCATACCCAGGCCCAGATTCTGGGCGCGGTAATGGTGTTGCATGACGTCACCGAGCAGCGTGCTTTCGAGCGAGTGCGCAGCGAGTTTGTGTTGCGTGCGTCCCATGAGTTGCGAACGCCGGTCACCGGGATGCACATGGCATTCGGCCTGTTTCGGGAGCGCACGCACTTTGCGCAGGACTCGCGAGAAGCGGACCTGCTGGACACCGTCAATGAAGAGATGCAGCGTTTGATGCAACTGATCAACGACTTGCTGAACTTCTCCCGCTACCAGAACGGTCTGCAGAAACTCTCGCTGGCGCCGTGTTCCATCGAGGAGCTGCTTGAGCGGGCCCGGTCGCGGTTCGCTGATACAGCGCAAGAGAAGGGCATCAACCTGCTGGTGGAGGTGCAAGGTCCGTTACCGTGGTTGCAGGCCGATCAACCGCAACTGGACCGTGTGCTCGACAACCTGATCGACAACGCCTTGCGCCATACCGGCCCTGACGGCCAGATACGCTTGCAGGCACGACGTCATGGGGAGCGGGTGATCATCAGCGTCGAGGATAATGGCGAGGGCATCGCCTACGGCCAGCAGGGGCGGATCTTCGAGCCTTTTGTGCAGGTCGGGCGCAAGAAGGGGGGCGCGGGGCTCGGCCTGGCGTTGTGCAAGGAAATCGTGCAGTTGCACGGTGGGCGGATGGGGGTTTATTCGCGGCCGGGGCAGGGCACGCAGTTCTACATGGCGTTGGCGGTTTAACGCGCGTTTACGCTTCGTCGTCCAGGCGTCGACCGGCCAGTCGCCGGCCCCGGGTAATCAGCTCGATGAACTGTACGGCGCTCAATGCATGGGCGAACAACCAGCCCTGACCGAACTTCACCCCTTCACTGCTCAAAAATGCGGCTTGGGCTTCATGTTCGATGCCTTCGGCAATCACCTTCAGGTGCAGCGACTGGGCCATGTGAATGATATGCGGCGCCACGCCACTGCTGGCGGCGTCATGCCCCAGCGCATCGATGAACGCCTTGTCGATTTTCAGGCAGTCCACCGGCAGGGTTTGCAGATAGGCGAGGCTGCAATAGCCGGTGCCAAAGTCATCGATCAACACCTGATGCCCGACATCGCGCAAGGCCTGCAGGTTTTCCCGGGCCACCACCACGTCAATCAATCCCCGCTCGGTCACCTCAAAGGCAATCTGCTTGGCCGCGACCCGGTGCAAGGTCAGCAGGCGCGCCATCACCTGACCGATTCGCGGCACCATGACATCGCACGCTGCGAGGTTGACCGAGATGTACAGCTGCGGATTGGCCCGCAACAACTGCCCCAATTGCTCCAGCAGGCGTTGCAGGACGAAGTCGGTCATCTGACGGATCTGCCCGGTGTTCTCCGCCATCGGAATGAACAGGTCGGGGCTGGTCAGGGTGCCATCCGGCCGGCGCCAGCGCAGCAAGGCTTCGGCTCCGACGCAGTTGCGGCTGTCGAGGTCGAAGATCGGTTGATACAACACCTGCAACTCGCCACGTCGTATCGCACCGGTCAATTCGGCGTCCAGCGACTGCCGCTGACGCACCAGCAGAAACACCATGAAGCCCACCAGTATTCCCAATGCCAGGCTGGCCGGCACCAGCCACCACCAGGCGGTGGGCACATTCACGGCGGTGCGCGGGGTGATCAGCACCAATTGGTATTCGGGGCTTTTGGTCGGCATGAGGTAAATCAAGCGAGTCGGGGTGACTTGCAAGGCTTCGCTGCTCTTCGGTGGCCAAGGCACGGTCGGTGGCCAGGCTTGCGGGGAGCCCAGCACCGGAATCGCGCGGGTGCCGTTGTCGAGTATCACCAAAAGACTGCTGCCCGGCGACAGGTCGACCATGTCGGTCAAATGTCCGCGAGAGGTTGCGACTCGGAAGTTGCCCCGTCCGAGCATGAGTGCGGCGCGGTTTTCATCAGGTTCGGTGGTGGTGTTCAGCCAATAACTGTAAGTGGGGTCTTGAATGTCCGGTGCTCGTGTCAGCGACAGTCCTTCCTGGCTCGGTCGGTTGGAGCAGATCTTCGAGGCATCCATATACGCGGCCTCGTAAACGAAGCGGTAATTGAAGGTGACCTGCTGCAAAGTGGCGATCATGTCTTTGTCGCAGGTTCGCAGCGGTTGGGCCTCCAGATCATCAAGGCCTTCGCGCAGTTGCCCGAACAACTGCTCAAGGCGCGAAAGAAATCGCTCACCTTGTGCGTTCATTTCCAGGCTTTCGTTTTGCTCGATCTGATGAATGGCCACGAACAGGCTAAGCGCTAATAGCAACACGCTGCTCAGGGCGGCCGCCAGCATCGCCAAAAACCATGGGCGATAGAACCAGCTACGAAGCGTCTCTCGAGCAGCAGGCATATGGGAATATCCGAAGAATTACCAATGAGTTATAGCTGCTGATTGGGAAAAAGCCCGCACCGTCGGGCGGGCGTCATTATTTTGTCTGATTCAACACCTGGAGAAGCGCAGCTGTCTGCGCATCCGGCATGCCGTCGAAGCGCGACGGCCGGAAATGCATTTGAAAGGCGCCGATCACGTGACGCGTCGCAACGTCCAGCTCGCCGGTTTGCGGCGTGGCGTAACCGAGGCGGGCCAACTGCGCCTGAAACCAGCTGACGCTCGGCAGTTTCGAGTCGAACTGCACTTGTTGCCGCGCCACGGCCTGCTCGTCTGGCCAAACACCAAGGCCTTCGGCGGCGAGGCGCTTCCAGGGGAAAAGCGGCCCCGGGTCCAGCTTGCGGAATGGCGCGATGTCGCTATGGCCGATAATGCTGTGAGGGTTGATGGCGTGACGTTTGCTGATGTCTTTTAGCAAGACGATCAAGGACTGGACCTGAGCTTCGCTGTAGGGATACCAGTAACGCCCTCCGGTCGGGAGTTCCTTGAATCCTGGGTTGACGATTTCAATGCCGATGGAGCTGGAATTCAACCAGGTCCGACCCTGCCACTCACTCTCTCCGGCGTGCCATGCCCGTTGGTTCTCGTCCATCAACTTATAGATAGTGGCGTTTGTGTCGTCGCCGATCAGGTAATGGCTGCTGACTTCGCCGTGGGTCAGCAGTTGCAACGAGCGCTCCAGCGATGCCGAGGTGTAATGCACCACCACGAATTGAACGCGGCTGTCGTGATTGGCCGAAGGATGGCTGGTGTCGAACCGAGGTCCGCTGGCGCAGCCGGCCAACAGGATCAGCGACACGAAGAGGGTGAGAAATTTCATGGTAGAGACAGTACGCGCAAGACAGTAATGCAACAGTGTAACGTACTGCCTTGCGCGAGAATGGTCGGCGCGAGCTTTTAAACAAAATGGAACAATTGGCTGTCAGCCCAGTTCCACTCGGTTACGCCCGGCATGTTTTGCGCGATACAGCGCCTGATCGGCTCTTTTAAGCACCAGATCGCTGTGTTCGCCGGGTTTGAACGCTGTCAGTCCCATGGAAATGGTGATGGTCACCGGCTCGCTTTTGAAATGGAACGGGCAGGCTTCGACCGCCGCTCGCAAGCTTTCCAACAGTTTTGCGCCGACGGCCGGCACCGTACCGGGCATTAACAGGACAAATTCTTCTCCGCCAAAGCGTGCAATGAAATCTGTCCCGCGCAGGCGCTTGCGCAGCACCGTGGCGATGATTTTCAGCACTTTGTCGCCCGCCAGATGACCATAGTTATCGTTGATGCGTTTGAAATGGTCGAGGTCGAGCATGGCCAGCAGAAGGGTGTTGCCGTGCTGCTGCCACTGATGGATTTCGTGGTCGAGTCGCTCGCTCCAGGCCGCCCGGTTCGGCAGCCCGGTCAGCGGGTCGATCAAGGCTTTCTGGCGCTGCTCTTCAAGATGTTCGCGATAACCCTGGGCTTCCTGCTCCATGTGCGCCACCCGTTCGGCCAGGCCTTTCAGGCGGGCGGCCACTTCCTGTTCGCGTTCGTCGCGCTGCTTCTGGTGTTGGTCCATGGTGCCCAACAGGCCTTCGAGGTGGTTCTCCAGCACATGCTTGAGGTCGTCCAGGTCGGCGGCTTCCTGCATGCTGCTCTGCAAGCCGTCGACTTGTTCGCGGATCTGCGTGTCCATTTGCCGTGCCGCAGATTGGTTGTCGGCATGGCCATCGCTGGCGGCTTGCAAGTTGCTCTGGAACGACTCGAGGCGTTCGTTGAGTTGCTGCAAATAAACTTCGAACTCGTGCTGTCCGCTGTTGTTGATCGCCAGCATCAAAGTTGCCAGATCGTCGAGGATCGGCAGTAGTTCGTACCAGTTCAAGCCGTTTTGCAGGCGATCACGCATCGCTTCGGCTTGTGGGCGATGACGTTCGGGGAGCGACAGGTCGTCGAGCAGGCCCAGTAGCGTGTCTTCGATGTGCTTGGCCACCGAGCTGTAGGACGGCTCGGGCGAGTCCGGAAGGGCGTAGAGAATATCGTGTTCAGGTTGTTCCGGATCGACGGCGGCCAGCGCCTGGGCCACGGCCGAGGGCAGGGGCAGGCTGTCGAGAGGCACCACCGGGGTGAGTTCGTCGGGATTGCCAGGCGGTTGAGCCTCGACAACCGGTGTCATCGCGGCGGGTGCGGGTTGTTCCGGTTGTTGAGCCTGCGGCTGGGCCGGTGTTTCCACCTCGGGCGCCGGCTGAGGCTCAACAACTGGCGGGACAAACGCCACGACGGCAGGCGGCGGGGCGTCTGTCGGCGTTTCGATCACCGGCGGCTCGGGTGCGGCCACGGGCGTGTCAGGCGCGGTTACTGGTGGCTCAGCGGCGACTGGCGCGGATTCGACGGCGACTCGCGGCGTCTCGGCAGGCAAAGCAGCAATGGCTTCTACAGGCGCTGGAGCGGACGCCTGGACCTGCGAAGCCGCAGCTTCCGGAGTGGCTTCATCCGCTTCACGACTGCCGAACAGTCGTTGCAGCAAGCCCGGACGTCCGGGTTCTGTCGGGGTCTCCAGCTGATTCAAGGCTTTGCCTTGCAGGCCGCTCAGTTCGCTGAGCAGCAACGGGATCTCGCGCGCCTGGCTGACGCGTCCGTCCAGTGTTTTGGCAAAGTTCTTGAGTGGCCGGCTCACTTCCCGGGGCAGCGGCAACGTTTGCAGTTGCGTTACCAGCGAGGTCAGTGCGGCACTGGTCTGATTGACTCGGGTTTCGCGACGCTGTTCGGAGTCGAGTACGGCTTTTTCCAGTCGCGGAAGCAGCGCCGCCAGGCCCGCATCCATGTCATTGGTGCGGATGACCTCGCGCATTTCTTTCATGCACTGGTCAACAGCGCGGTCAGTGCCCTCGGCCGCCAGCGTACTGCGCACCAACCCCCGACGCAGCAAGTCGAGTCGAGCGTCCCAGCGACGCTCGAGTTTTTCCTGTTGTTCGATGCTTTTGAGGTATTTCTCTTTCCAGCGCTGTGCTTCGTCGCTCATTCAGGGGTTCCGCGAGGGGCAGGACTCAACGCGGGGAATGCATCGGCCGTGAGCGAACCCGGCAGACGAATTTCTACCGCGACCGGCAGGTGATCGGAAATGGGTTGAGCCAGCACTTCGACCTTTTCCAGCGTCAGGGTCGGGCTCAGCAGAATGTGGTCCAGGCAGCGCTGCGGGCGCCAGCTGGGGAAGGTTGCTTCCAGTTGCGGCGCCAGCAGGCCGAGGTCGCGCAACGGGGAGTTTTGCAGCAGATCACTGGCATGAGTGTTCATGTCACCCATCAGCACCTGGTGTTTATAGCCGCCAATCAACTCGCGGATGTAAGCCAGTTGCATGCTGCGGGTGCGTGCGCCCAGCGCCAGATGCATCATGACCACCACCAGCGATTCCGGACCTTCGCCGAAGCGCACCAGGATCGCCCCGCGACCCTTGGGCCCCGGCAGCGGGTGATCTTCAATCGCCCACGGGCGCAGGCGGCTGAGCACGCCATTGCTGTGCTGGCCGAGACGACCAAGGTTGCGATTGAGTTGTTGATACCAGTAGGGGAAGGCGCCAAGTTGCGCCAGGTGTTCCACTTGATTGACGTAGCCGGATCGCAGGCTGCCGCCATCGGCTTCCTGCAGTGCAACCAGATCGAAGTCGCCCAGCAGATTGCCGATTTTTTGTAGATTGTCGGCACGCCCGGTGTGCGGCAATAGGTGTTGCCAGCCCCGGGTCAGGTAGTGCCGATACCGCTCGGTACTGATACCCACCTGGATATTGAAGCTGAGCAAGCGCAGACGGCTGTCTGCGGGCAGGCCCGTCGATTCCAGGTGATGCTCGTTGACCTGCGGATCATGCAGGCCAACGACGCGTTCAGTACCCCAGCGGCGCATGGCAGGCCTCGCGCTTAGTGGGCAACAGCCTTGATAGTCGCTCGCTCTTTGTCGACCAGTTTGTCGGCCAGTTGCAGCGCTTGCTCGGCACCGCCGGCAGAGCCCACGTCAAAGCGATACTTGCCGTTGACGATCATGGTTGGGACACCGGAGATTTCATATTTCTTGGCCAGTTCTTTGGCCTTGACGATTTGGCCTTTAATGGCGAAGGAGTCGAAGGTCGCCAGGAACTTGTCCTTGTCTACGCCTTGAGTCGCCAGGAAGTCGGCCATTTCGTTTTTATCGGTCAACTTTTTGTGTTCTTTCTGAATCGCGTTGAACACCGCTGCGTGAACCTTGCTCTCGACGCCCATGGCTTCCAGGGTCAGGAACATCTGGCCGTGTGCGTCCCACGGGCCGCCGAACATTGCAGGAATACGCACGAAATTCACGTCGGACGGCAGCTTCTCGACCCAGGGATTGATCACTGGCTCGAACGCGTAGCAATGCGGGCAGCCGTACCAGAACAGCTCCACCACTTCGATCTTGCCAGGCACTGCAACCGGAACCGGATTGCTCAGTTCGACATAAGGGGCGGCGGGGGCTTCGGCGGCTTGGGCAGTCATGCCGAACAGGCTGGCAGCGACGAGTGCGGCGCTGATGATCAGATTACGCATGCTTTACTCCTGGACAATTTGGGTCGCCTCGCGCGACCTGTTTTCAGACAGGTCATGGCGGGCTTGAGTTCTGTAGTGTAACGGCAGCAGGCACAAAAAAGGGTGGCCTGAGCCACCCTTTTTATACTTGCTGCGACGGATTAATAGAGCGTTAACGTTGCAGGAGATGTACATCCCGCGCGGCGCCCGCTTCGCCGTCTTAGTGCAGGCCTTGAATGTAGCTGGACACCGCTGCGATGTCTTCGTCGCTCAGCTTTTTGGCAATGGTCTGCATGGTTTTGGTGTCGCCGTCGTTGTTGCGACCGCCTTCTTCCTTGCGGAAATCGGTCAGTTGCTTGGCGACGTATTGAGCGTGCTGGCCACCCAGGTGCGGGAAACCGGCGGCGGCATTGCCCGCGCCATTTGGCGAGTGGCAACCGGTGCAGGATGGAAGGCCCTTGGCCAGGTCGCCACCACGGAACAGTGCTTCACCGCGAGCCACGACTTTCGGGTCGGCGGCGCCAACGCTGCCTTTCTGACTGGCGAAGTAGGCGGAGATATCAGCCAGGTCCTGATCGCTCAGGTTGGTCAGCAGGCCGGTCATTTCCAGAACGGTGCGCTTGCCCGACTTGATGTCGTGCAATTGCTTGGTCAGGTAGCGTTCACCTTGTCCCGCCAGTTTTGGAAAGTTTGGCGCCATGCTGTTGCCATCCGGGCCGTGGCAGGCGCCACATACGGCGGCTTTGGCCTGACCGGCTTTTGCATCACCCGGTTGTACTGCCTCACCTGCAGCATGGGCCATGCCGGAGATGCCCACGGTCAACAGCAGACTCACGATCAATTTGTTCATCAGCTAATCCAACTACGGCTAAGGGTTAAAGAGTTATGGACCGGGATCACTCGCTCATCCACTGGATGATGACTTGGTAATCCTCGGCACTGCAGTCCATGCACAAACCACGCGGCGGCATCGCCTTGAAACCCTGGGTCACGTGTTGCACCAGCGTCTCCATACCTTTCGCCAACCTCGGCGTCCAAGCTTCCTGATCGCCCTTTTTGGGCGCCATGGGTAGTTGGCCGGAATGACAGGCACCACAAACACGGTTGTACACAGCTTCCGGATCCTGTGTAGCCTGAGCGCTGTAAAGCGGTATCAAGACACCGGCAGCTAGCAGCCATTTCGTCATAAAACGACCTTTTCAGGGTTGAGAGCGTTCTGCGTTCTAATGCGCAATCAAGGTCAATCGCTCTCGTGAACTTCATCCTACGCTGGGACAAAGCGCACACAAAATCTGCGGCATTATATACTGGCGTCACTGAAACGGAAACGACACCGCTTGCCGCGTCCATTCCCGGCGCCGCCCACATCGGAAATCCCATGCAACTCAAGAACCCCATCCTCGGCCTGTGCCAACAGTCCACCTTCATGCTCAGCGCTGCCAAAGTCGACCAATGTCCCGACGACGAAGGCTTCGAAGTGGCCTTCGCCGGGCGTTCCAACGCCGGTAAATCCAGCGCTTTGAACACCCTGACGCATGCCAGCCTGGCGCGGACCTCGAAAACCCCGGGTCGCACGCAACTCTTGAACTTCTTCAAGCTAGACGATGATCGGCGTCTGGTCGACCTGCCGGGGTACGGTTACGCGAAAGTACCTATCCCGTTGAAGCTGCACTGGCAGCGTCACCTGGAAGCTTATCTGGGTGGTCGCGAGAGTTTGAAAGGTCTGATTCTGATGATGGACATCCGTCATCCAATGACCGACTTCGACCTGCTAATGCTCGATTGGGCCGTGGCCAGCGGCATGCCGATGCACATTCTGCTGACCAAAGCGGACAAATTGACCTACGGCGCAGCGAAGAACGTCCTGCTCAAGGTGCAGTCGGATATCCGCAAAGGCTGGGGCGATGCGATCACCATTCAGCTGTTCTCGGCGCCAAAACGCCTCGGTCTGGAAGAGGCCTACACAGTACTGGCAGGCTGGATGGAGCTGGCGGACAAGGGCGCTGAACCCGTCGAGCAATAAATCTCAGGCAAAAAAAACCCCGGACTTCTTATGGGGAGGGGGAAGTTCCGGGGTTCAAGTTCCGGACCGCTAGGGCGGGGTCCAGATTATCTGCCAACACTTAACACAACATAGGAGCATCGAAGGGCTTCACCAGCCATTCAGTAACTCTGAGTGGCGCTTCACAGGTTTAGTTCCGGTGTTTCCAAAACCATTTGAAATAAGCCGGCTCGCTATCAGAAATAAGCGCTCTTCGTCCCTTCTGCCGCGGCACTATGCCGCAGCGAAATACCCTGTAGGAGCGAGCCTGCTCGCGATGGTCGTTAACGATAACGCGTTCATCCTGAATGAACGCGTTGCTTGTCAGTTCATCGCGAGCAGGCTCGCTCCTACAGTAGATCAGTGAGCCTCATCCCAGTTATTTCCTACGCCCACCTCGACCAGAAGCGGTACATCCAGCTTCGCAGCGTCGCTCATGTGCACGCGAATTTCCTCGCGAACCTGATCGACCAGGTCTTCACGCACCTCAAGCACCAATTCATCGTGCACCTGCAGGATGACTTTGGCGTCGAGGCCTGACGACGTCAGCCAGTTATCCACCGCCACCATGGCTTTCTTGATGATGTCTGCCGCAGTGCCTTGCATCGGTGCGTTGATCGCCGTGCGTTCGGCGCCTTTGCGCAGGGCCGGGTTTTTCGCGTTGATTTCCGGCAGGTACAGACGACGACCGAAGATGGTCTCGACAAAACCTTGCTCGGCCGCCTGGGCGCGGGTGCGCTCCATGTATTCCAGGACGCCTGGGTAGCGGGCGAAATAGCGGTCGATGTACGCCTGGGACTGTTTGCGGTCCACGCCGATCTGCTTGGCCAGGCCAAACGCGCTCATGCCGTAGATCAAACCGAAGTTGATGGCTTTGGCGCTACGACGCTGATCAGTGGTGACCTCTGCCAACTCGACGCCGAACACTTCGGCGGCCGTGGCTTTGTGCACGTCCAGGTCATTGCGGAAGGCGTGCAGCAAACCTTCGTCCTTGGCCAGGTGAGCCATGATGCGCAGTTCGATTTGCGAGTAGTCGGCGGCCAGCAGCTTGTAGCCTTTAGGCGCCACGAACGCCTGACGGATCCGCCGACCTTCGGCGGTGCGGATCGGAATGTTCTGCAGGTTCGGATCGCTGGACGACAAACGCCCGGTCGCTGCGACAGCCTGATGATAAGACGTGTGAATCCGCCCGGTGCGCGGGTTGATTTGCTCCGGCAGGCGGTCGGTGTAGGTGCTTTTCAGTTTGCTCATCGAGCGGTACTGCATCAGCACTTTGGGCAGCGGGTAATCCTGCTCGGCCAGTTCCGCCAGCACCGCTTCGGCAGTGGAAGCCTGACCCTTGGCGGTTTTGCTGAGGATCGGCAAGCCGAGTTTTTCGTACAGGATCACGCCCAATTGCTTCGGCGAGCCGAGGTTGAATTCCTCGCCGGCGATGGCAAATGCCTCACGCTCCAGCGCGACCATCTTCTCGCCCAACTCCACGCTCTGGATGCCCAGCAGGTTGGCGTCGACCAGCGCGCCCTGACGCTCGATCCGTGCGAGCACCGGCACCAGCGGCATTTCAATGTCGCTCAGGACTTTGCTCAGGCTCGGAATCGCGTTGAGCTTTTCCTGCAGGGTTTGATGCAGGCGCAGCGTCACGTCGGCGTCTTCGGCGGCGTACGGTCCGGCCAGTTCCAGGGAGATCTGGTCAAAGGTCAGCTGCTTGGCGCCTTTGCCGGCGATGTCCTGGAAGCTGGTGGTGGTGTGATTCAGGTACTTGAGCGCCAGGCTGTCCATGTCGTGGCGGGTCGCGGTCGAGTCCAGTACGTAGGATTCGAGCATGGTGTCGAAGGCGATGCCTTGCACGGTGATGCCGCAGCTCTGATCGCCACCGATGGCGCAGTTGGCCAGGATGTTCATGTCGAACTTGGCGTGCTGGCCGACCTTGAGTTTGTTCGGGTCTTCCAGGATCGGTTTCAGTGCGCGCAGCACGGTGTCGCGATCCAGTTGATCCGGTACGCCCATGTAGGAATGGGTCAGTGGAATGTAGGCCGCTTCGTTGGCCTGTACGGCGAACGACAGGCCGACCAGTTGCGCCTGCTGCGCATCGATGCCGGTGGTTTCGGTATCGAAGGCGATCAGCTTGGCGTCGTTGAGCTTCTTCAGCCACAGGTCGAAATCGGCCTGGGTGAGGATCGTGGTGTATTTGAGTTCGCTCTCGACGGCGGCTTCCTCAGCCACCGGCGCGGTGACTTCCTGACCGGAGCGCTTGGCGTCGCGCTGGTTTTCTTCAAACCAGCTTTTGAACTCGAGCAGGGTGTAGAGCTCGGCGAGCTTGTCGTGATCCGGCTTGCCCATTTGCAGGTCATCAAGGCCGATGTCCAGCGGCACGTCGATCTTGATCGTCGCCAACTGATAGGAGAGGAAGGCCATCTCCTTGTGCTCTTCGAGCTTGGCCGGCAGGGTTTTCGCACCGCGAATCGGCAGGGTCGGGACGATGTCGAGCTGTGCATACAGCTCGGTCAGGCCGCCGTTTACGCCTACGAGCAGGCCGGAAGCCGTCTTCGGACCAATGCCTGGAACGCCCGGAATGTTGTCGGAAGAATCGCCCATCAGTGCCAGATAATCGATGATCTGCTCGGGAGCGACGCCGAATTTCTCCTTCACGCCCTCCACGTCCATGCTGCTACCGGTCATGGTGTTGACCAAGGTAATGTGGCCGTCGACCAGTTGCGCCATGTCCTTGTCGCCGGTGGAGATGATCACCGGGCGGTCGGCCGCCGCGCTGCTGCGGGCCAGGGTGCCGATCACGTCATCGGCCTCGACGCCTTCGACGCACAGCAGCGGGAAGCCCAGCGCGATCACGCTTTGGTGCAGCGGCTCGATCTGTACGCGCATGTCGTCGGGCATGCTCGGGCGATTGGCCTTGTATTCGGCGTACATGTCATCGCGAAACGTCCCACCCTTGGCGTCGAACACCACGGCGAACGGACTGTCCGGGTACTGCTTGCGCAGACTCTTGAGCATGTTCAGCACGCCTTTGACCGCTCCGGTCGGCAGACCTTTGGAAGTGGTCAGCGGCGGCAGGGCGTGAAAGGCGCGGTACAGGTAAGAAGAACCGTCCACCAGGACGAGGGGGGCTTGGCTCATGAGCAGGATCAACCTTTTCGGCGGGTCCGGCGCTAGAATAGCGGGACCGTTGACGACAAAGGGACAAGGTTATCATGCGCACACTAAATCGCCTGTTGCTGGCTGGCTTGTTTGCAATTGCACCATTGGCCGTGATGGCGGCGGATGACGCACCTTCGCCAGACCCGGATGTCACGATCCGCACGGAAGGGGATAAAACCATTCAGGAATATCGGCAAAATGGTTTTCTGTATGCCATCAAGGTCACGCCGAAAGGTGGCAAACCTTATTTCCTGGTGCGCGCGGATGGCTCGGAAGGTAACTTCATTCGCTCGGACTACCCGGATATGCTGATCCCGGCGTGGGAAATATTTAAGTGGTAAGTCGTCCTTAATTTTAATCGGTGCCGCCATTTGCGGCGCCCGTACTGGCAGTTAAAACATGTCTGTGTTCACCCCGCTGGCTCGGCCTGAGCTGGAAACCTTTCTCGCCCCTTACGGGCTCGGCCGCCTGCTTGATTTTCAGGGGATTGCTGCCGGTAGCGAAAACACCAACTTCTTTATCAGCCTGGAGCAGGGCGAATTTGTCCTGACCCTGGTCGAGCGCGGTCCGGTTCAGGAGATGCCGTTCTTCATCGAGCTGCTGGACGTGCTGCATGAAGCCGACCTGCCGGTGCCTTACGCCTTGCGCACCACCGATGGCGTCGCCCTGCGCGAACTGGCCGGCAAGCCTGCGCTGCTGCAACCGCGTCTGGCGGGCAAGCACATCAAGGAAGCCAACGCGCAACATTGCGCTCAGGTGGGCGAGTTGCTCGGCCATCTGCACCTGGCGACCCAGGCCAACATGATCAAGCGCAAAACCGATCGCGGCCTGGACTGGATGCTGGAAGAGGGCACGCAACTGCTGTCGCACCTGAATGCCGAGCAGAGTGATCTGCTGCAACGGGCGCTGGATGAAATCACGCAGCAAAAAGAGAAAATTCTGGCGTTGCCACGGGCCAACATCCACGCGGATCTGTTCCGCGATAACGCGATGTTCGAAGGCACGCACCTGACCGGGTTGATCGACTTCTACAACGCGTGCTCGGGGCCGATGCTCTACGACGTAGCGATTGCCTTGAATGACTGGTGTTCGGATGACGACGGTCTGATTGACGGACCGCGGGCGCGGGCGTTGCTGGGGGCGTATGCAGCGTTGCGGCCATTCACTGCTGCCGAGGCGGAGTTGTGGCCGACCATGCTGCGCGTGGCGTGTGTGCGATTCTGGCTGTCGCGGTTGATTGCCGCGGAGTCTTTCGCCGGGCAGGACGTGTTGATTCACGATCCGATGGAGTTTCAGCAGCGGTTGGCGCAGCGGCAGAAGGTCAACACCCCGCTACCTTTCGCCCTCTAAAAGCTTCGCGGGCAAGCCTCGCTCCTACAGGATTTGTGTCGTTCACAACATCTGCGAACGGCACAAACTCCGTAGGAGCGAGGCTTGCCCGCGAATGGGGCGCCGCAATTCTGGAATTACAATGACTCCAGACACCCCGCCAAATCATTCCCCAACTTCTCCAGCACCTGCTCATACCCCTGAGCAGTCGCCGGCGTGTACCCGCCCAGCGCATCCAGCTCCGCCAGTTTCACCGGCAAACCCGCCACCAGTGTTTCCGCCAGTCGCGGCCGCAATGGCGGCTCGCTGAACACACAAGTCTTGCCCACTTCCTGCAACCGCGTGCGCATTGCCGACACGTGCTGGGCACCCGGCTGGACTTCGGCGGCGACGCTGAATACGCCCGCGTGCTTCAGACCGTAAGCCTCTTCGAAGTAGTCGAACGCTTCATGGAACACAAAGTACGGTTTGCCCGCGATGCCCGCCAGTCGTGCCTTCAAGCGCAGGTCCAGCGCGTCGAGACGTTCATCGAACGCCTTCAGATTGCTCTGATAGCGCGCTGCGTTGGCCGGATCGGCAGCGCTCAAATCAGCGGCCATTTTCGTCGCGATCACGCGAGCGTTGATCGGCGATAACCACAAATGCGCATCCAGGCTGCCCGGGCGGTGATCGTGATCATGTTCGTCGGCTTCTTCTGCGTGGGAGTGACTGTCTTCGGCGAAACGACGCAATTTCAGCCCCGGCAGATCCTGCACGGCAACGCTCGGCAGTGTACGACCGTTCAGCACGCGAGGCAGGAAACCTTCCATGTCCGGTCCGATCCAGTAAACCAGGTCCACCGATTGCACCTTCCGTACGTCGGACGGGCGCAACGCATAGTTATGCGGCGAGGCTCCCGGCGGCAGCAGCACTTCCGGAATCGCCACACCGTCTTGCACCGCAGCGGCAATCAGCTGCAGCGGCTTGATGCTGGTGAGGACTTTGACTTCGGCCTGGGCAGAACTGATCAACAGAAAACTGGCGACAAATGCGACAAAGATAGAAAAAAGTCGGGACACGATGACCACTCAAAGAGGCGAGAACGGGTAACATAATAACGTCTCTCACAAAACTCGTCGCCGCTCATGCCTAAAACACCGATTGCCAGCCGTCCCCACGACCACTCTCATTGCGTGCATAGCGCACTGTCTGAGGCCGATGCCCTGTGCGCTCGGCAAGGCTTGCGCCTGACTGCCTTGCGTCGGCGGGTGCTGGAACTGGTGTGGCAAAGCCATAAACCGCTGGGTGCCTACGACATTCTTGCGGTACTCAGCGAGCAGGACGGCCGCCGCGCTGCGCCGCCGACCGTGTACCGCGCGCTGGATTTCCTGCTGGAAAACGGCCTTGTGCACCGCATCTCCTCGCTGAACGCCTTCGTCGGCTGCAATCACCCGGAACACGCGCACCAGGGCCAGTTCCTGATCTGCCGCGAATGCCATGCCGCCATCGAGCTTGAGCAAAAATCCATCAGCGACGCGATCATCACCAGCGCCAAGGATGTCGGGTTCGTCGTCGAAGGCCAGACCGTTGAAGTGGTCGGCCTCTGCTCGGGTTGCCAGGGGGCTTGATGAGCAACGCGTTGATCCGCCTCGAGCAGGTTGCCGTCACGTTTGCCGGGCAAAGCGTGCTGGATAACATTGAGCTGAGCGTCGAGCCGGGGCAGATCGTCACCCTGATCGGCCCCAATGGCGCCGGCAAGACCACCCTTGTGCGGGCGGTGCTCGGCCTGTTGAAGCCGGACAGCGGCAGCGTGTGGCGCAAGCCGAAACTGCGCGTTGGCTACATGCCGCAAAAACTTCACGTCGATCCGACGCTGCCGCTGTCGGTGCTGCGCTTTCTGCGTCTGGTGCCCGGCGTGGACCGTGCTCGTGCCTTGGCGGCCCTCAAGGAGGTCGGCGCCGAACAGGTGATCGACAGCCCGGTGCAAAGTGTTTCCGGCGGTGAAATGCAGCGCGTGCTGCTGGCTCGGGCGCTATTGCGCGAGCCGGAACTGCTGGTCCTTGATGAGCCGGTGCAAGGCGTCGACGTAGCGGGGCAGGCCGAACTCTATAGCCTGATCACCCGTCTGCGTGATCGTCACGGCTGCGGCGTGTTGATGGTTTCCCACGATTTGCATCTGGTCATGAGCACCACCGATCAAGTGGTCTGCCTCAACCGTCACGTCTGCTGTTCCGGCCATCCCGAGCAAGTCAGCGGTGATCCCGCTTTCGTCGAGCTGTTCGGAAAGAACGCACAAAGCCTGGCGATTTATCACCACCATCACGACCACGCCCATGATCTGCATGGTTCGGTCGTCAGCGCGGCCCCGTCGGCCCAACCTCACGTTCACGGAGATAGCTGCAAGCATGGCTGATTTTCTGCTCTACGCCCTGCTTGCAGGTCTGGCTCTGGCGCTGGTGGCGGGCCCGTTGGGTTCGTTCGTGGTCTGGCGGCGCATGGCCTATTTCGGCGACACCCTGTCCCACGCCGCCTTGCTCGGCGTGGCGTTGGGCTTCCTGCTGGATGTCAGTCCGACGGTGGCGGTCACCGTCGGCTGTTTGCTGTTGGCCGTGTTGCTGGTGACGTTGCAACAGCGTCAGCCGCTGGCGTCCGACACGCTTTTGGGAATTCTCGCACCGAGCACGCTCTCTTTGGGCCTTGTCGTACTAAGCTTCATGCACGAAGTGCGGATCGACCTGATGGCCTATCTGTTCGGCGACTTGCTGGCGATCAGCCCGACCGATCTGGCCTGGATTCTCGGTGGCAGCGCCGCTGTCATGGCCTTGCTGGTGACATTGTGGCGGCCATTGCTGGCGATCACAGTGCATGAAGAGCTGGCGAGGGTGGAAGGTCTGCCCGTGCCGGCGCTGCGCCTGACCCTGATGTTGCTGATCGCCGTGGTGATCGCGGTGGCGATGAAAATCGTCGGTGTGTTGCTGATTACGTCGCTGTTGATCATCCCTGCGGCTGCGGCACAACGTCACGCCAAGTCGCCGGAACAGATGGCGCTGGGCGCGAGCCTGCTGGGCATGCTCGCCGTGTGTGGCGGGTTGGCGTTGTCCTGGTTCAAGGACACCCCGGCGGGCCCATCGATTGTTGTGACGGCCGCCGCACTGTTTCTGCTGAGTTTTGTCCTGCCCCGTCGAGGGGTGTAGACTTGCTCGTTTTTTGCGCAAATAGAGAGTCGCAGGAATGAAGCCGTTCGCCTCCCGTTATCTGCTCCTTGTCGCATTTTCGCTGCTACTGGGTGCATGCCAAAGCACGCCACCGGCGGCCACCGAGGCCACTGATGCGCGGGCCACGGCCATCGCACAGCTCGAGCAAAGCCTCGCCAGCAGCGAACTGGCCACTGCCGAAGATCAATTGGCTGCCTTGCAGGCTGAGTCGCCAAACGACCCGTCCCTTGTGCAATACCAACGGCAACTCGCCGAGGCCTATCTGCAACGCAGCCAGATCGTGCTGCAAAAAGGCGATGTGAATGCTGCGGCGACCGCACTGAGCCGTGCGCGGGCGTTGATGCCCAAGGCGCCGGCGTTGACCGGAGGGGTCAACAACGCCATCGTCAACGCACGCAAGGCAGAGCTCGACAAAGCTGAAGCGGCGCTGTTGGCTGCCGAGGCTAAACCTCAGGCAAAAGTGATTGATCCGACCGCTGAAAGCACCACCGTCGCGTTGAACCTCACCGATATGAGCAAACTTCGCCGGCAACTGGATGCGATCGCCGCCGATGTGGTGAATTACCAATGTGACGTGAGCATTCAGGCGCCGCGCACGCAGGACTACCCGTGGCTGGCGACGTTATTGACCAAGCGGGTAAAGAAGCTGGATTCGGGGTTTGACCTGAATCTGGAGAAGCAGATCCTGCGCAATGTTCCGGCGCAGATGGTCTTGAGTCCGCGTAAACCCTAAAAAGCATCGCGAGCAGGCTCGCTCCCACAGAGTTGCTGTCCCTGTGGGAGCGAGACCGGCTTGCCGGCGAAGGCGTCCGCCACGCGTTCGTTATTGCCAAATGAAAGGTTGAATGCGGAATAAATGCTAATAACCTCTATACGGACAGGCTAAAATGCGCGCCCGGCTAACCGCTGATCCTTTTTCAACGCGCCCCACAAGGTTCGCTACGTGATCGAGTTTCAAAACGTCCACAAAACCTACCGCGTCGCCGGTAAGGATATTCCCGCCCTGCACCCGACCAGTCTGTCGATTGAGAACGGTCAGGTTTTTGGCCTGATCGGTCATTCCGGTGCGGGAAAAAGTACCCTGCTGCGTCTGATCAATCGCCTGGAGAACTCCAGTGGCGGCAAGATCATCGTCGACGGCGAAGAAGTCACGGCGCTCGACGCCAACGGCTTGCGGCGCTTTCGTCAGCAGGTCGGGATGATTTTCCAGCACTTCAACCTGCTGGCTTCCAAGACCGTGGCCGACAACGTCGCGCTGCCGCTGACCCTCGCCGGTGAACTGTCACGTGGCGAGATCGACCAGCGTGTCGCCGAGTTGCTGGCGCGGGTAGGTTTGTCCGACCACGCCAAAAAGTACCCGGCGCAGTTGTCGGGCGGCCAGAAGCAGCGTGTCGGCATTGCCCGCGCACTGGCGACCAAGCCGAAAATCCTGCTGTGCGATGAAGCCACCAGTGCACTGGACCCGCAGACCACGGCGTCGGTCCTGCAACTGCTGGCCGAGATCAACCGCGAACTGAAACTGACCATTGTCCTGATCACCCACGAGATGGACGTGATCCGTCGCGTGTGCGACCAGGTGGCCGTGATGGACGCTGGCGTGATCGTCGAGCAAGGTTCGGTCGCTGAAGTGTTCCTGCACCCGAAACACCCGACTACTAAACGCTTCGTGCAAGAAGACGAGCAGATCGACGAAAGCGAACAGCGCGACGACTTTGCTCACGTGCCGGGCCGTATCGTACGTCTGACCTTCCAGGGCGAAGCGACCTACGCGCCATTGCTGGGAACCGTCGCGCGGGAAACGGGCGTGGACTACAGCATCCTGGCCGGTCGTATCGACCGCATCAAAGACATCCCCTATGGGCAACTGACCTTGGCGGTCACCGGCGGCGACATGGAGGCGGCGTTTGCCCGCTTCACCGCAGCTGACGTTCATATGGAGGTGCTTCGTTAATGGAAGCTCTGACAACGTTTTTCGCCAACATCGATTGGTTCGAAATCTGGCTGGCCACCGGCGACACCCTGCTGATGCTCGGCGGTTCGCTGCTGTTCACCGTTTTGCTGGGCCTGCCGCTGGGCGTGCTGTTGTTTCTCTGCAGCCCGCGTCAGTTGCTGGAAGCCAAAGGCGTATACGCGATGTTGTCGCTGGTGGTGAACATCCTGCGTTCATTGCCCTTCATCATTTTGCTGATTGTGATGATCCCGTTCACCGTGTTGATCACCGGCACTTCTCTGGGTGTCGCCGGTGCGATTCCGCCGCTGGTGGTCGGTGCCACGCCGTTCTTCGCGCGTCTGGTGGAAACCGCCTTGCGTGAAGTGGATCGCGGCATCATCGAAGCGACCCAGGCCATGGGCGCGACGACACGTCAGATCATCACCAATGCCTTGCTGCCGGAAGCCCGCCCGGGCATCTTCGCGGCGATTACGGTGACAGCTATTACACTGGTGTCCTACACGGCGATGGCCGGTGTGGTTGGCGCCGGTGGTCTGGGTGACCTGGCGATCCGTTTCGGATACCAGCGTTTCCAGACTGACGTGATGGTCGTCACGGTGGTGTTACTGCTGGTGTTGGTTCAAGTGCTGCAAACGGTTGGCGACAAGTTGGTCGTACACTTCTCGCGCAAATAATTTATGAGCAGGCCCTTCGCTGGCGGGCGCCGCAAACAGGCGCCGCAAACAGGCGCCGCAAGCGGATATTCACAAGGAGTTAGCTGAATGAAAAAACTACTCGTCGCGTTCGCTGCCGTTGCAGCCTTTTCTGCCCACGCCGACACCCTGACCGTTGCGGCCACCCCGGTCCCGCACGCAGAAATCCTCGAATTCGTGAAACCGGCCCTGGCCAAAGAAGGCGTGGACCTGAAGGTCAAAGTCTTCACTGATTACATTCAGCCGAACGTGCAAGTGGCGGAAAAGCGTCTGGACGCCAACTTCTTCCAGCACCAGCCATACCTCGATGAGTTCAACAAGGCCAAGGGCACTAATCTGGTTTCCGTAGCCGGTGTACACCTGGAACCGCTGGGTGCTTATTCCAGCAAGTACAAGGCACTGACCGAACTGCCGGGCGGCGCCACCGTGGTGATCCCGAACGATGCCACCAACGGCGGCCGCGCCTTGCTGCTGCTGGCCAAGGCTGGTGTGATCAAGTTGAAGGATTCGAATAACATCCTGTCGACCGTCAAGGACATCACCGAGAACGCCAAGGACCTGAAATTCCGCGAACTGGAAGCCGCGACCATCCCGCGCGTGCTGACCCAGGTCGACCTGGCGTTGATCAACACCAACTATGCGCTGGAAGCCAAGCTTGATCCGGCCAAGGATGCGCTGGTCATCGAAGGCAGCGACTCGCCGTACGTGAACATCCTCGTTGCCCGCCCGGACGACAAGGACAGCGAAGACATGAAGAAACTGGTTGCCGCGCTGCATAGCCCGGAAGTGAAAGCCTTCATTCTCGAGAAGTACAAAGGCGCTGTGGTGCCGGCGTTCTGATCTGACGCTGTAACGAAAAATGGGGCGCATTGAATGCGCCCCATTTTTTTTTGCCCGAAACACACGCCCCCTGTAGGAGCCAGGCTTGCCGGCGAAGGCGTCCGAGAGATCGCCTTCGCCGGCAAGCCTGGCTCCTACAGGGGCGCGGTGTTTATTTACGGTTGAGCATTACGGGCAATTGCGCCACCAGCTTCGCGTTGTTCAACGGCGCCCGGATAAACCCGCGCTGTGTCCCGTCCGGCCCGATCACCGCGAGGTTGCCGCTGTGATCAACCGTGTAATTCGGTTTGCTGGTGTCCGCCGGAATGAACGGAATGCTCACCGCGTTGGCCAGTTTCTGAATGTCTTCCACCGACGTCGCCGTCAGGCCCTGGAACTGCGGATCGAAGTAGCCCAGGTATTGCTTGAGCTGCTTGGGGGTGTCGCGGTTCGGGTCGACGCTGACCAGCACGATCTGCAATTTATCCACAGCCTCCGGCGGCAGTTCGCTCTTGATCTGGCGTAGTTGGGCGAGGGTGGTGGGGCAGATGTCCGGGCAGAAGGTGTAGCCGAAGAACAGCAGGCTCCACTTGTCTTTCAGCGCGTTGACCGCCACCGGTTTGCCGTCCTGATCGGTCATCGTCACGTCCGGCAGGTTACGGCTTTGCGGCAACAGGATGATCCCGGCGTCGATCAACGCGGTCGGGTCGCCCTGGCCTTTGCCGGACAGCACTTTATTGATGGTCAGCCCCAGAACCAGTGCGATCAGGGCAACAAGGATGAAGACGGTTTTCTGGGTTCGAGTCATAGGTTCAACAGTAGGTAGTGGTCTACGAGCAGCGCGATAAACAGCAGGAACAAGTAGTAAATAGAGTACTTGAACGTGTTGATCGCCGCGTGCGGTCGAGTGCCACGGTACAGCACCACGGCCCATTGCAGAAACCTTGCGCCCAGTCCCAACGCACAAATCAGGTAAAGCATGCCGCTCATGTGGATCACATACGGCATCAGGCTCACGGCCAGCAGCGCGAAGGTATAGAGCAGGATGTGAATCTTGGTGTAGTGCTCGCCGTGGGTTACCGGCAGCATCGGAATGTCGGCCTTGGCGTATTCCTCTTTGCGGTGAATCGCCAGCGCCCAGAAGTGCGGCGGGGTCCAGGCGAAGATGATCAGCACCAGCAACAACGGTTCGGCGCTGATGTGGCCGGTGGCGGCGGTCCAGCCGAGCAGCGGCGGGGCGGCACCGGCGAGACCGCCGATGACAATGTTCTGCGGCGTCGCGCGTTTGAGGAAACCGGTGTAGACCACGGCGTAACCGAGCAAGGAGGCGAGGGTCAGCCAAGCGGTCAGCGGGTTGGTGAAGGCCAGCAGCAACGCCTGGCCCAGCACCGCCAGCACCAATGCGAACGTCAGCGCCGCCGTCGGTGAGACCCGGCCTTCGGCCAAGGGGCGTTTGTGGGTTCGCGCCATCACCGCGTCGATGCGTCGGTCCACTACATGATTCACCGCCGCCGCACCGCCGGCACACAAGGCGATCCCCAGATTGCCGAACACCAGCACGGTCCATGGCACCCCGGCGCGGGTCGCGAGGAACATGCCGACCAGCGAGGTGATGAGCATCAGCACCACCACTTTCGGCTTGGTCAGCTCCAGGTAGTCACGCCAGATCGCCTGGTTGTGACGTGCGCCGATCAGAGTCGCCATGGCATCTCTCCTTTTATTGTTATGGGCCCGGCTGAATGTTTACGCGGGCTGAACCGCCAGCGTGTCGGTTGCTTGACCCGAACCAGACTGGTTCGCGCGTGATAATTGACCAGCACCATCGTCAGCAGCAGCGCTGCACCACCGGCGTTATGCGCGACGGCCACCGGCAGCGGCAGGTGGAACAGCACGTTGCTGATACCGAGGGTGATTTGTGCGGCGAGGGCAATCAGCACCAGCCCGGCCAGGCGCGTCATGCCGACGACTTTCAGTTGCCATGCGAGGCCGAGCAGCACCACTGTCACCAACAGCGCGCCGATACGGTGAGTCAGGTGAATCGCCGTGCGAGCATCGCTGTCGAGCTGCCCGCCCAGGTAATTGGGGCCGATGTGTTGGGTCAGGTGAAAGCCGTTGGCGAAGTCCGCCGGTGGCAGCCATTGCCCGTGGCAGGTTGGGAAGTCGATGCAGGCCACCGCCGCGTAGTTGGAGCTGACCCATCCGCCGAGGGCGATTTGCAGGATGACCAGCAACAACCCGGCCGTCGCCCAGTACTGCAAGCGCCGGGGTACGGTCAGTGCAGGTAGCACGCCGGACAGGCGCAGGGTCAGGAGAAACAACAGGCTCAACGTCGCGAACCCACCGAGCAAATGCCCCGTCACCACTTGCGGCCAAAGCTTGAGCGTCACCGTCCACATGCCGAACGCTGCTTGGGCAATCACCACCGCCAACAGGAACAACGGCAGCTTCACCGGTTGCCCCGGATGACGACGATGCACCCACGCGCGACCGGCCAGCACCGAGATCAACAGCCCCAGCGTGCCGGCAAAGTAACGGTGGACCATCTCGTTCCAGCCCTTGTGCGCTTCGACGGGTGCATCGGGAAAGTGCAGTTCGGCATGCGCCAGTTGGGCTTCGCTTTTCGGCACGCTGATAAAGCCGTAGCACCCCGGCCAGTCCGGGCAGCCGAGACCGGCGTGGGTCAGGCGGGTGTAGGCGCCGAGCAGCACCACAATCAGTGCCAGCAAGGTGGCAAACAGCGCGAGGCGAAATCCAGGTTTGGCCATGACGATGCCCTTATCCGATGTTCGACAGTTTCAGCAGATGGCGCAGGTCGTTGAGCAAGTCCTTGCCCTTCACCGTCGGGTCGTAGCGCAGTACCAGATTGCCGTGGGGGTCGATGATCCACAGGTGCGGCGTGTCATTGCTCTGAGCGCCTTTGGTGTAGGTCGGCAGGTCCAGGGAATACCGCTGCAACTGCGGGTACTCGCGTTGAAGTTTAGTCTCGTAATCGCTGTTCAGCGGCTGCGCGGTGGCGATGGCATGACTGGCGCGGGACGCATCGCGACCGAGGCCGATCTGGATTTGCCGTGCCAGATACACCAGTTGCTGGCAGTCCACTGCACACGCCTTCGGTGCCGTGACCAGTAGTTGCCAGCGCTCTTCCTGCGCCTGCACGCCAAGGTCGGCGCGGGTCTGGCCGTTGCCGATCAGTTCGCCGTGATAGCTGCGGCCTTCCGGCACCCAGAAATTCAGTTTGTACATGCCGGTGGCGAGGATCATCGGGCCGATCACCACGAGCAGGATCAGTAACAGCTGCAAGCGACCCTTGCGCCGGTTCGCCGGCGTTTTCGCTTCAGACATGCTGGGTGGATTCATGGCCGCTCCCATGGTGTTTCTCCTTTGCGTTGTGCCAGCCGAGGTAGATAAAAAGGCCGAGCAGGGCGATCGACATGGCGAACCACTGCACGGCATAAGCGATGTGTTTTTCCGGCCCTGTGGCAACGATCGGCCAGTCGGCCCGGTAGGTTGCGAGGCTGTTTTCTGCGCGTAATTCGTAGGCAAACCCTTCACGGTCCAGAGCCGACCAGAGCCTGGTCGGCTCGACCGCTGTGATCAGCTGCGGCCAGGTTGTGCTGTCCGGGTCAGCGTGCAATTGAAACGTCGCGCCGGGGGAAACGTAGACCCAGGCATCGAGACTCAATGCCTGGGCGGGTGTGGTGAATTGCGGCGGTGTCCGCCGGTCCGGCCACGGCAGCCAGCCGCGATTGACCAGCAACCAGAGCCCGGTCGCCTGATCCTGAAACGGTTGCAGCAGCTCCACGCCAACCTTGCCGTCGCGTTGACGGTTATCCAGCAGCAGACTGTGCGCGGCGTCGAACTGGCCGTGCAGGCGAACCCGGCGAAAGGCCGGATCCTCGGTGTGTGGCAGTTCGGTGCTGGCCATCGGTTCGGCGGCACGGCGTTCGGCGTAGGTGTGCAGCAGCGCGCTTTTCTCTGCGCCACGGCCCAGTTGCCAGAAGCCGAGCGACACCAGCAGCGGCAGCAGGAGGGCGACCACCAGCGTCGGCACGATGCCCGGCCGAAAGCGCTTCATGGCGTCGCCAGAAAGTCATTGGTCGCGATAGCTATACTCAAGTGCATCGCCTGTCCCCCGGAGTCCCACCATGCTCAAAGCAGCCATCGTCCTGATGCTGATTGCCACGGTTGTCAGCCTGTTCAGCGGCCTGTTTTTTCTGGTCAAGGACGACAGCAGCTCGAACCGCCTCGTCATTGCCTTGAGTGTCCGTGTTGCCCTGGCCGCTGTTACCGTCGGCTTGATCGCCTGGGGTTTTTTCAGCGGCCAGTTGGTCTCTACTGCGCCTTGGTAACTTACTGGCTCCTACAACACGTAGACGAAAATGAACAACCCGATCCACACGACATCCACGAAGTGCCAATACCAGCTCGCTGCCTCGAATCCAAATTGGTGCTCGTTATCGAAGTGTCCGCGCAGGATTCGCATCAGCATCACAAACAAAATGATGGTGCCGATGGTTACGTGGGCGCCGTGGAATCCGGTGAGCATGAAGAAGGTCGCGCCGTAGATGCCCGAGCCCAGGGTCAGGCCCAGTTCGTGGTAGGCGTGGATGTACTCTTCGGCCTGGAAGCCGAGGAACGCGCAGCCCAGCAACACGGTGATCGCCAGCCAGATTTTCAACGCGCCGCGATGGCCCTTTCTCAAGGCGTGGTGGGCGATGGTTATCGTGACGCTGGAACTCACCAGCAACACGGTATTGAGCAACGGCAGGCCCCAGGGGCTGATGACTTCCTTCGGGGGCACAAAGAGTTTGGAGTCCGGGTTGTTCAGCAGCGGCCAGGTCCACTGGAAGGCAGGCCACAGCATGTGGGCGAGGCCTTTGGTGCCTTCGCCACCAAGTGCCGGTCCGGACACGTGGCGCACGTAAAACAGCGCACCGAAAAAGGCGATGAAGAACATCACCTCCGAGAAAATGAACCAGCTCATGCCCCAGCGGAACGAGCGATCCATCTGCGCGCTGTACAAACCGCTGCGACTTTCCTTGATCACCGTGCCGAACCAGCCGAACAGCATGTACGCCAGCAGCAGGCCACCGACGAAAAAGATCAACGGGCCGTGGGATTCCGGCCGCGCCGCTTTCAGATCGTTGAACCAGGTGGCCAGGCCGTACACGGTGATGAACATCCCGACCGTGGCGATGATCGGCCATTTGCTTTGGGCCGGTACGTAATAGTGCTCATGAGTTGCCATTTATTGTTCTCCTTATCGGGCACGCTCAGCCGCCAGTATTTACAGCCACCGGTGGATGTCGGGCGGTGATATCGAACAGCGTGTAGGACAGCGTCAGGTGCTTCACTTCCTTGGGCATGTCGCGGTCAACGATGAAACGTACCGGCATCTCGATCCGTTGACCGGGCTGCAGCACTTGCTGGGTAAAGCAGAAACATTCGGTCTTGTGGAAATACGCCGCCGCGTTGCTCGGCGCGATGCTCGGCACCGCTTGCGCGCTCATCGGCCGGTCGGTCGGGTTGTGGGCGATGAAGATCATCTCGTTGACCGCCCCTGGGTTGGCCGTCAACTCATCGCTCTTGGGGTAGAAATCCCAGGACATGTCAGCAGAGTTGGTCGACAGAAACTGCACGCGGACCTGCCGCGAGGTATCGACGGTTTGTTCGCCTTCGTATTGCCCGGCGGTCTTGCCGTTGATGCCGAACGCCTTGCACATCACGTCGTAGATCGGCACCAGGGCAAAGCCGAAGACAAACATCGCCACCACCACCAGCAACAGGCGGGTGACCAGTTTTTTCATCGAAACAGAATCAGCCATGGTTTCCAACCTCCGCACAAAACCCTGTAGGAGCTGGCTTGCCAGCGATGGCGGTGTGTCTGGCACACCGCGTGGAATTCATCGCCAGCAAGCTGGCTCCTACAAGGGTGATGTTCATTTCACTTCCGGCGGCGTGGTGAACGTGTGATACGGCGCCGGTGACGGGATGCTCCACTCCAGGCCTTCCGCGCCATCCCACGGTTTGGCCGGTGCTGGCGGGCCGCCGCGGATGGTCTTGATCACGATGAACAGGAAGAAGATCTGCGTGGCGCCGAACATGAACGCACCGATCGACGACACCATGTTGAAGTCAGCGAATTGCAGGTTGTAGTCCGGAATCCGCCGCGGCATGCCTGCCAGTCCCACGAAGTGCATCGGGAAGAAGGCCATGTTCATGCCGATGAACGACAGCCAGAAGTGCAGCTTGCCGAGGGTTTCGTCGTACATGTGGCCGGTCCATTTCGGCATCCAGTAGTAGGCCGACGCGAAGATCCCGAAGATTGCCCCCGGCACCAGTACGTAGTGGAAGTGCGCGACCACGAAGTAGGTGTCCTGGTACTGGAAGTCCGCCGGGGCGATGGCCAGCATCAACCCGGAGAAGCCGCCGATGGAGAACAGGATCACGAACGCCACGGCAAACAGCATCGGTGTCTCGAAGGTCAGCGAGCCTTGCCACATGGTGCTGGCCCAGTTGAACACCTTCACCCCGGTCGGCACCGCGATCAGCAGCGTGGCGTACATGAAGAACAGCTCGCCCACCAGCGGAATGCCCACCACGAACATGTGGTGCGCCCAGACGATAAAGGACAGGAACGCAATAGATGCCGTGGCATAGACCATCGAGGTGTAGCCGAACAGCGGCTTGCGCGAAAATGCCGGGATGATCGAGCTGACGGCACCGAAGGCCGGCAGGATCATGATGTACACCTCCGGGTGACCGAAGAACCAGAACACATGCTGGAACAACACCGGATCACCGCCACCGGCAGCACTGAAGAAGCTGGTGCCGAAGTGGATGTCCATCAGCATCATCGTCACGCAACCGGCCAGTACCGGCATCACCGCGATCAGCAGGAACGCGGTGATCAGCCAGGTCCAGACGAACAGCGGCATTTTCATCAACGTCATGCCGGGGGCGCGCAGGTTGAGGATGGTGGCGATCACGTTGATCGCGCCCATGATCGAACTGATCCCCATCAAGTGGATGGCAAAGATGAAGAACGTCACGCTTTCCGGCGCATAGGTCGTTGATAGCGGCGCGTAGAACGTCCAGCCGAAGTTCGGCCCGCCACCGGGGGTGAACAGGGTCGACACCAACAGCAGGAACGCCGCCGGCAGCAGCCAGAAACTGAAGTTGTTCATCCGTGGCAGCGCCATGTCTGGCGCGCCGATCATCAGCGGGACCATCCAGTTGGCGAGGCCGACGAAGGCCGGCATCACCGCACCGAAGACCATCACCAGACCGTGCATGGTGGTCATCTGGTTGAAGAACTCCGGCTGGACGATCTGCAACCCCGGCTGGAACAGTTCGGCGCGAATCACCATCGCGAACGAACCGCCCAAGAGGAACATGGAGAACGCGAACCACAGGTACAGCGTGCCGATATCCTTGTGGTTGGTGGTCAGCACCCAGCGCATCAGGCCTTTGGCAGGGCCGTGGGCATGCTCGGTATGGGTATGGACAGGGTCATCGATGACAGCCGTCATTTCATGTCTCCTGCAAACAGAGAGGCTGGGCGGGCCGGGGCGCAGAGCCCCGACCGGTTGCTGGTGTACGCAATAGACCGGGTCATTTGCTTTCCGCCTGTTTCAGCTCCAGCACTTCTTTAGGCGTGACCATGTCGCCTTTGTTATTGCCCCAGGCGTTACGTTCGTAGGTCACGACCGCTGCGATATCGACTTCCGACAGCTGCTTGCCGAACGCCGCCATGGCGGTGCCAGGCTTGCCGTGGAAGACAATGCCCAAGTGATCCTTGATCGGTCCGGTGGCGATTTTCGAGCCCTTGAGCGCCGGGAACATCGGCGGCAGGCCCTGGCCTTCGGCCTGGTGACAGGCCACGCAAGTGGTGTGATAGACCTTGTCGCCGCGCTCCTTGAGCTCGTCGAGGGTCCATTCCTTGCTGGTCAGTTCTTTGAGTTGCGCAGCCTCGGCCTTGCGCTCGCCCAGCCATTTTTCGTAATCGGCCTTTTCCTTGACCTCGACCACGATCGGCATGAAGCCGTGGTCCTTGCCGCACAACTCGGCGCATTGGCCACGATAGAGGCCGGGCTTGTCGACGCGGGTCCAGGCTTCGTTGACGAACCCCGGGATCGCATCGCGCTTGACCGCGAAGGCCGGCACCCACCAGGAGTGGATGACGTCGGCGGAGGTCACCAGGAAGCGCACCTTGGCGCCGATCGGCAGCACCAGCGGCTTGTCGACCTCAAGCAAGTAGTGCTCGCCCTTGGCTTCCTTGTTGTGGATCTGGTCGGCAGGAGTGGCCAGGTTGCTGAAGAACTCGACGTCCTGGCCCAGGTATTTGTAGTGCCACTTCCACTGATAGCCGGTGACCTGGATATCGATATCCGGCTCACTGGCGTCGTACATCTTGATCAGGGTCGCTGTCGCCGGTACCGCCATGGCCACCAAAATGATGAAGGGCACGATGGTCCAGAGGATTTCGACGGTAGTGCTTTCATGAAACTTGGCGGCCACCTGCCCGGTCGAGCGGCGGTGGAGGATCATCGACCAGAACATGGCGCCGAAGACGATGATGCCGATCACTACACAGATCCAGAAAATGGTCATGTGCAGGTCAAATACTGCGTGACTGATTTCAGTCGCTCCCGGCGCCATATTCACAGTCCAGGCCGCTTGTGCCTGACTGAAAATCGACCACAACAGGAGGCCCATCCAGACGTGTGGATGTCGCATCATTGCGGGTTCCCCTTATCGTTCTTGTTATCCCGCCGGCTTTCACCTGCGGCAAGGGAGCGGCATTTTCAGACTACGAACTTGAATCGCCGGGTCTTGCTGCGTGTGCAGTCGGACGTCATCAGCTAACTCCATTCCAACCCGAGTATAGACAGCGACTGCTACCTCGCAATGTGAGGGCGTAAATCATCTGAAACAGCTGGGACTTGCGTTCTAGGTCACGAATGGAGAAGGATGCAGAGGAGTGGTGGCACATCGATATAACTTTGACGTCTCAAGGATGAAATATTTATGACAAATGCGTCTTAGCAGATTTTGGATGCCAGCTAAGTTATGTCTTCCCTATTTCATTGCCTTTGTTTCCTGGAGTTTTCATGAACACCGCCGCATTGCGCGAGCAGATCCAAAAAGCCCAACAACATGAAGCCGAGACCGGCCTGCTGACACGTCAGCTGGAAAGCAAACTGCCTCATCTACACCCATCGATCCAACTGCCGGAGGCGGATGCCAATGGCGTGCTGACACGTTTTGTAGCCGCCTATATCGATGAAGTTCCTGATCTGCTGGATGCAGCCAATGAAGTCGCCAGGGAAGCGGGTATCGAGTCACAGATCAAACCGGTGCTGAAAATTGCCGAGCAATACTTCCTTCAGCCGCCAGAAATCATGGCAGGGCACGTCGGACTGGACAGCCTGCTGGACGAGGCCTATCTGGCGCATCGGTTTGTCGAAGAGGTCAACGACCTGTACATCAAGCATTTTGGCCAGCCACTGATCCCCTTGGACATGACTGTCGCCAACCTGATCGCTCACCAACTGATCGGTGAGGAATTTGCCAACCAACTGGATGAAGTGGTGCACCACGCGGTGGATAACATGCTCGACGATGAAAGCTTTGCGCTGGAGTCGGTCGAAGCCTACCGCGCGAAGCTCAGCAGCCCGGATACCGGCGCTGCTTGGAAACGCTGGCCATGCATGTCGCGCCGGCTGGGCGTAGGTCTTGAGCTGGACCAACCCGCCGCCTAATCCTCTTCTGTAGGAGCCAGCTTGCTGGCGATGAACGAAAACGCGGTTTATCTGACAGACCACGTTATCGTTCATCGCCAGCAAGCTGGCTCCTACAAGGTTAGGCGGTGGAGCCTACTCCGGCGGTGGTTCGCAACCGCCCTTCCAATCTACGCTTCAACCCCCGCGCCTCAATCAACAGCGTTGAACCCTTGGCCGCATTGGCCCGCCCCCATTCCTCAAGCAATTCCAGGCACGAATGATCGATGTAGCTCAGGTTATTGAGCGGCACATGCACCGTCGCGCCGGCGGGGATGGTCCCCAGCACCTGAGTCAGTGCCGGTACCTTGAGAAAGGTCGCCGCCCCGATCAGTCGTAATTCCATCTCACCGTCCTTGGGCAGATCGATCAGGCTGATTTTCAATCGTGAGGCCTTCCACGCCAGTTTCGCCAGCGTCAGACCGAAACCGATCAGCACGCCCGTCAACAGATCGGTAAAGATGATCGCCAGCGCTGTCGCCGCGTAAGTGAACATCGGCATCCGGCCGTATCGGCCCAGGCTGCGAAAGGCTTTCAGGTCCACCAATTTGAAACCGGTGTAAACCAACACACCCGCCAGGCTCGCCACGGGAATGCTTTGCAGCACGCTCGACAGCAGCAACACGAACGCCAGCAGCCACAGGCCATGGAATATCGTCGACATTCGGGTGGTGGCGCCGGCCTGCACGTTGGCCGAACTGCGCACGATCACGCCGGTCATCGGCAGCGCACCGAGCAGGCCGCAGAGCATGTTGCCCACACCCTGAGCCGACAATTCCCGGTCAAAGTCCGAGCGTTGACCGCTGTGCATGCGGTCTACCGCTGCGGCCGACAGCAGGGTTTCGGCACTGGCGATGAAGGCCACGGCGAAGGCGGCGATCAGCAAGGTCGGGTCGGCCAGGTTGAGCAAGTCTTCGGGTTTCAGCCAGTCGATGGCTTCCGCCAGATTGGCCGGGACTTCCACCCGTTTGACCTGCAAGGCGAGCATCAGGCTGGCGACCGTCGCCAGACCTACGCCCAGTAGTGCTCCCGGAATGAAGCGCAGGGAATGTGGGCGGAGTTTTTCCCACAGCCACATCACCGCAATCGTTGCGAGCCCGAGCAAGCCGGCCTGCCATCCAAAAGAAGGCAAGGCTTGAGCCACGGCAGCGGGGAAGGCGGCCAGGTTATCCAGCCCGGAAGGTTTCGGCACCGAGTCGAGCATCACATGCACCTGTGATAACACGATCAACACGCCAATCCCGGCCAGCATGCCGTAGACCACCGCCGGCGCCGTCACTCGAAACCAGCAGCCCAGCTTCAAGCGCCCGGCCACCAGTTGCAGGAAACCCGCCAGTAGCAGGATCGGCCCAAGCATGGCGATGCCGTGCTGGCGCACCAGTTCGAATACCAGAACGGCCAACCCGGCCGCCGGACCACTGACTTGCAGTGGCGAACCGGCAAGCCAGCCCACCACCAGACCACCGACGATCCCGGTGATCAGGCCTTTGGCGGGTGGCAGGCCCGAGGCGATGGCGATGCCCATGCACAAGGGCAGGGCGACCAGAAACACGACCACTGAAGCGAGCAGCTCCCGTGGCAGAACAGCTTTGAGTTGCGCTGCACGCATGGTGATTCTCCCGAAGTTTTCTTCAGGCATGGCAAGGCCGGACCGCTGAAACAGCGGCCGGGGTCAAACCACACAGATTTTTAGGAAGATTTAGAAGCGCGCTTTGGGCGTCGCCACTGGAATCGGATGGCTGCCATCGAGCGGCAGGAAACGACCCTGATCGGCGTCATAAGCTTTGATGGCGCTGGTCTCGATGTCGTAGACCCAGCCATGGATGAACAGATGACCGTTCGCCATGCGCGAAGCTACCGAGGGGTGGGTACGCAAGTGTTGCAATTGGGCGATGACATTCTCTTCGGTGAGGATGTGCATGGTCTCGTTTTCATCGGTGCAGTTGCAGTTGTCGTGCACCATGGTTTTCGCGACTTCCGCATGCCGCAGCCAGGCTTTGACTGTGGGCATCTTTTCCAGGCTGTCGGGATTGAGCACCGCACGCATCGCGCCACAATCGGAGTGGCCACAGATGATGATGTGTTGCACGCCCAGCGCCAGCACCGCGTACTCGATGGCCGTGGATACGCCACCGTTCATCTGACCGTAAGGCGGTACGACGTTGCCGACGTTACGGGTCACGAACAGATCGCCAGGCGAACTATGAGTGATCAGTTCAGGCACGATGCGCGAGTCGGCGCAGGTAATGAACATCGCCCTTGGCTGTTGAGCCGTGGCGAGTTTTTTGAAGAGCTCTTCCTGCTGGGGAAAGATCTCATGATGAAAATGCAAAAAGCCGTCAACAATATGCTTCAACGCTGCATCGGCGGTTTCTGCCTCGGTTTGGGCTGAAGCCGACGCAGCCAACGGCTGTTTATCCTTGTCACTCATGAATTCATCCTCATTGGCGGAGTCAGGGAATTTTCCCGTTTTGTCCGGTGTGAAGCCAGTGGCTGTATAAAAAACATCCAGGCCGTAAATCTCGACCCGTCAGTCACTCGATGAACAAGGTAGCGGCCGAATCTTAACTGAAACTGAATGAACCGCTCTAGAACGTGTGTTCCAGATCACAAAAAACGTGACCAGCCTAAATGCATCGCACGTTTTCCATTACTCACCATAGGCCAATTGTCCTTAAATCAGCGACATCTGGCGACCCGGCGGACAGAAGGCTTCGCAATCCAGATTGAATCCTTCCCGCTGATTGAGCCCCAGGCGTTTGATGGTTTTGGCAAAGCGTTGCGCCAGCAGGTCGGCAAATGGACCTTCGCCCCGCATCCGGCTGCCAAACCGACTGTCGTAGAGCTCGCCACCACGACTCTGGCGGATCAGGCTCAACACATGGGCCGCCCGCTGAGGATAGTGGGCCGCCAGCCATTCTTCGAACAGCGGCGCCACCTCCAGTGGCAGGCGCAGCATCATGTAGGCCGCACTTTGTGCGCCGGCCGCCTGTGCCTCGGTCAACAGGCTTTCGAGCTCGCTGTCGTTGATCATCGGAATCATCGGCGAACACAACACCCCCACCGGAATCCCGGCTTCACGCATCACCCGGATCGCCCGGAGACGGGCCTTGGGCGCTGCGGCACGCGGTTCGAGGATGCGTTTGAGTTCATCGTCCAGCGTGGTGAGGCTGATCATCACCGCCACCAGCCTTTGCTCGGCAAGTTCGGCCAGCAGGTCCAGGTCGCGAAGAATCAGCGAGCCTTTGGTGATGATGGTCACCGGGTGACGGTAACGCAGCAGCACCTCCAGGGTTTTGCGGGTGATTTTGTGTTCGCGTTCGATCGGTTGATAAGGATCCGTGTTGGAGCCCAGGTTGATCGGCGCGCATTGATAGCCGCGTTTGGACAGCTGTTCTTCCAGCACATCGGCGGCGTTGGTCTTGGCGATCAATCGGGTTTCGAAATCCAGCCCCGGCGACATGTCCCAATAGGCGTGGCTGGGCCGTGCGTAGCAATAAATGCAGCCATGCTCGCAACCGCGATACGGATTGATCGAGCGATCGAAGGGCAGGTCCGGTGAGTTGTTGCGGGTGATGATGGTTTTAGCGGTCTCGATGCGCACCTCGGTGCCTTGGGTCATCGGCGCCTCCTGATACCAGCCATCGTCCTCCGCCACCGAACGGTTTGGCGCGAAGCGGTTGTGCGGGTTGGTGGCGGTGCCGCGACCGCGGGGTGGCAAGGGAGTGCTCATCGGACAATACTCGTAGCTGTATGTGCATACAGTATCGAAGGTTGAGCGAACCGGCCAGTGCCGTTTGGCGCTCCGGCAAAGCAGGATGACCATTTATTGTGGAATTGATTGATAAGTACAACTTGGCGCAACGCCGGGAAACAAATATCGAATAGCCCTGACGCTAACTTGATAAGTAGTATTCGCTTCACACGAAGTTTCGTGTATTTACTTATTAAATGGAATTAATAAATGTCGTTATTTAATCAGCGCGGTATCTTTTTACAATTGCTGGCGCCAAGTATTGTCAACCCGCGGGAAGCGCAGGTATCGATGCAACTGGCTCGCAAGGAGCTGGGGTGGGACGCCGTGAATGAGCTGTCGACCGAGGCCTTGGTGGATTCAGCCTACGCGACGGCGGTCTCCAGTGATGGTGGCCGGTCCTTCACTATCAAAGTAGTCAATAGCGATGTGGACGGTGACGGCGATATCGACAGTGATGACAAGGAGAAACTGTTGGCCTTGGCGAAAGCGTATTCCAGTATCGTCAATCCTTAAGCCTGTTATTTAACTAAGCCTGTGTGAGATTCATACAGGCTTAGTTGCAATGGGGCATGAAACTATCGTCGTCCATGGTTGAACAATCGTATATAAATGGATGATTCACGATTCTTTGACAGACGGCTCACAGGTCTTTGACTGATCAGGGCTCAATCTGGCGTCGTCATCCCGCCTCTTTGCATACGGTCGCCGAGCATGTCCCTACGTCTTATCCCTGCGATGTGCCTGTCGCTGGTCGCATTCCTCAATCTGACGCTCGCCCACGCTGACGATGCGGTCGCACCCCGTCCTGCGGAGTGGGCTCAATCGGTCGAGGTGCAGTACAACCTCTTCCAGATGTCTCCAACGCTCTACCGCAGTGCATTGCCTGACCGCGGAGCCGTCCCGTTGCTGGAAAAACTCAAGGTCGCCACCGTGATCAACTTCCTGCCCGAGTCGGATTCAAGCTGGCTGGCCACGCCCGGTATAGACCAGGTGCAGTTGCCCTATCGCACCAACCACGTGGATGACGCGGATGTGCTCAAGGCCCTTCGCACCATTCAGGCCGCCGAAGCCAAGGGCCCGGTGTTGATGCACTGCAAGCATGGTTCGGACCGGACCGGCCTGATGGCCGCCATGTACCGGGTGGTGGTGCAAGGCTGGAGCAAGGAAGACGCCCTGAACGAGATGACTCAAGGTGGCTTTGGCGACAGCACCCATTTCAAGGACGGTATTCGTTACATGATGCAGGCGGATGCCGAGAAGCTGCGCACGGCCCTGGCCAACGGGGAATGCAGTACAAGCCCGTTCGCGGCCTGCTCGATGAAGAGCTGGTTCAAGTCGGCCCACGTTGAGTAACAGCACCTCCCACAGCATTGCGCTGCGGGAGGTCATTGCTGCACTCAGTGTTCGTCAGGCTTTTTCTTCAGCTTCGGGTTCGGGAAAAACTGCACGGCCTGAACCTTGGCGTCCGGCACCTTCAGCGCCGATGTGTTGACCCGTGTGCCCAATTCCTTGGGCACGGACAGGCCCTGTTCATTCAACGTGTCGGAATAACCGCAGCCCACGCACTCGCGATGCGGGACATCGTCTTCGCTCCACATCATCAATTTGTCCGGCTCGCTGCAGGCCGGGCAGACTGCCCCGGCGATAAAGCGTTTTTTCGTCTTCACAGGCCCCTCGCTCATGCTGCTGCGTCCTCACTCAGGCCGCTGTGGCGCAAGAGTGCGTCAATCGACGGGGCACGGCCACGGAAGTCGACGAACAGCACCATCGGCTCCTGCGAACCACCGCGCGCGAGGATCGCTTCGCGGAAGGCGCGACCGGTTTCGGCGTTGAGCACGCCGTCCTCTTCGAACTTCGAGAAGGCGTCTGCCGAGAGTACTTCAGCCCATTTGTAGCTGTAGTAACCCGCCGCATAACCGCCAGCGAAGATGTGCGCAAAGCTGTTCGGGAAGCGGTTGTAAGCCGGCGGGCGCATGACCGAGACCTCGTCGCGTATGCCTTCGAGCACTTGCAGCACGCTGCGGCCATCGCCGTGGGTGGCGTGCAGTTCGAAGTCGAACAGCGAGAACTCGAGCTGACGCACCATCATCAGGCCGGACTGGAAGTTCTTCGCGGCGAGCATTTTGCCCAGCAGGTCCTGCGGCAGCGGCTCACCGGTTTCATAGTGACCGGAAATCAGCGCCAGGCCTTCCGGCTCCCAGCACCAGTTTTCCATGAACTGGCTTGGCAGCTCGACCGCGTCCCACGCCACGCCGTTGATGCCGGATACGCCGGCGTGTTCGACGCGGGTCAGCAGGTGATGCAGGCCGTGACCGAATTCGTGGAACAGGGTGGTCACTTCGTCGTGGGTCAGCAGCGCCGGTTTGCCGCTGTCGGCCGGGGTGAAGTTGCACACCAGGTTGGCCACCGGGCTTTGCAACACGCCCTCGGCCGTGCGACGACGGTCGCGGGCGCCGTCCATCCATGCACCGCCGCGCTTGTTGGCGCGGGCGTAGAGATCAAAGAAGAAGCGGCCGACGTGCTGGCCGTTTTCCTTGATCTCGAACAGGCGAACGTCCGGGTGCCAGGCGTCGAAGCCTTTCTGTTCGGCGATCTCGATGCCGTACAGACGTTGAACGATGGCGAACAAACCGCCCAGCACTTTGTCGATCGGGAAGTAAGCGCGCAGGGCTTCCTGGGCAACGCTGTAACGTTGTTCGCGGAGTTTTTCACCGTAGAAACCGCTGTCCCAGCTTTGCAGGTCCGGGCAGCCTTGTTCGGCGGCGTAAGCCTTGAGCTGGTCCAGGTCCTGAGCGGCGAACGGTTTGCTGCGCTTGGCCAGATCGCGCAGGAAACTCAGCACCTGATCGCTGGATTCGGCCATCTTGGTGGCCAGGCTCAGCTCCGAGAAACTGGCGAAACCCAGCAGTTTTGCCAGCTCCTGACGCAGGTCGAGGATTTCTTCCATCACCGGCCCGTTATCGTTCTGGCCGGCATTCGGGCCTTGGTCCGACGCACGGGTGCAGTAGGCGGCGTAGACTTCTTCGCGCAGGGCACGGTCCTGGGCGTAGGTCATCACCGCGTAGTAGCTCGGGAATTCCAGGGTGATCAGGAAGCCTTCCAGATCCTTGGCCTGCGCAGCCGCAGCCATTTGTGCCTTGGCCGAATCGGTCAGGCCGGCGAGGGCGGCTTCGTCGGTTACGTGTTTGGTCCAGGCTTGAGTCGCGTCGAGCAGTTGGTTGGAGAAGCGGCTGCCCAGTTCGGAGAGCTTGCTTTGTACTTCGGCGTAACGCTTCTGCTCGGCTTCTGGCAGGTCGATACCCGACAGGCGGAAGTCACGCAGGGAGTGTTCCAGGATAGTTTTCTGCGCGACGTCGAAACCGGCGGCTTCAGGGCTGTTGGCCAAGGCTTCGAAGGCCTCGAACAGTTCGCGGTTCTGGCCCAGCTCGGTGGAGTAGGCGCTGAGCGCTGGCAGGCAGGACTCGTAGGCTTCGCGCAATTCGGGGCTGTTGCACACGGCGTTCAGGTGACTGACCGGGCTCCAGGCAGCGCCGAGGCGATCGTTGAGTTCGTCCATCGCCAGCACCAGGCCGGCCCAGGTTGGTTGTTTGCCCTGGGTTTTGAGGATCTCGATAATCGCGGCGCGGTTGTCAGCCAGGATCTGTTCAATGGCCGGTTGCACGTGTTCGGCCCGGATCGCCGAGAACGGCGGCAGGTCGTAGGACTGCAAAAGAGGGTTGTTCACGCTCACGTTTGGCACCTTGGCTGGAAGAAACATGCGGCCATCTTAATTACAATCGACGCTCACCGCAGCTATCGGCAACAGAGAGAAACCCTATCGTGACCCTTCGCAAGTATCAGAACCACACGCCGCTGCTGGGCAAAGGCGCTTTTGTCGACAGTTCGGCGGTGGTGATCGGCGACGTCGAAATCGGCAATGACAGCTCCGTTTGGCCGCTGACGGTGATCCGCGGCGACATGCACCGCATCCGCATCGGTGCGCGCACCAGCGTGCAGGACGGCTGTGTGCTGCACATCACCCACGCCGGGCCGTTCAACCCCGATGGCTTTCCGTTGCTGATCGGCGACGACGTGACCATCGCGCACAAAGTCATGCTTCATGGGTGCAGCGTGGGCAACCGGGTGTTGATCGGCATGGGCAGCATCGTCATGGACGGAGCGGTGGTCGCGGATGATGTGATCATTGGCGCCGGTAGCCTGGTGCCACCGGGCAAGCGCCTGGACAGTGGTTTTCTGTATGTAGGGAGTCCGGTGAAACAGGTCCGCCCGCTGACGGACAAGGAAAAAGCCTTTTTCACCTACAGCGCGGCGAATTACGTGAAGCTCAAGGACCTGCATCTGGCAGAAGGCTACGATCAGCTCTGACCCCGCGCCCTTATTCAGGATTCAACATGCATTACCAAACCGTTTTGTTCGACCTCGATGGCACCCTGACCGACCCGCGCGAGGGCATCACCCGTTCGATCCAGTTCGCCCTGAGCAAACTCGGCATCGAAGAACCCGACCTGACCAAGCTTGAACACTTCATCGGCCCGCCGTTGTTGCAGGCGTTCATGCAGTTCTACGACTTCGACGAGCCCAAGGCGTGGGAGGCGGTGAATTTCTATCGCGAGCGCTTCAAGGTCACCGGTCTGTACGAAAACCGCGTGTTCGATGGCGTCACCCCGCTGCTCGAAACCCTCGGCGGGCAAGGGCGTCAGCTGTACATCGCGACCTCCAAGCCGTGGATCTTCGCCCGGGAAATCGCCCGGCACTTCGATTTCGCCAAACACTTCAAGGTGATTTACGGCAGCGAGCTGGATGGCACGCGGACCAACAAAGTCGAGTTGATCGCCCACCTGATGGCGGAAGAAGGCCTGGACCCGGCCAACACCTTGATGATCGGCGACCGCAAACACGACCTGATCGGCGCACGCAGCAATGGGCTGGATGCGGCGGCGGTTGGGTATGGTTTCGGCAGCCGCGAGGAATTGAGTGCTGAAGCGCCGACCTATCATTTTGAAACGCTGGATGAGATGCATCAGGCGTTTTTGCAGCGCTGATAAGTACGCCTTCGCGGGCAAGCCTCGCTCCTACGGATCTTCATCAGTGCTGTAGGAGCGAGGCTTGCCCGCGAAGGCGTCCGCCGATACACATCCGGATCAACTGTTCTCACTCAAAACCCTTCTTGTCGTTCTAGCCTGAAGAGGCGGGCCACGATCAAGGAGGATCATCATTGCCGGAGTTAAAACACGCTCACCGATTGCGCACAGGACGATATTCGGAGTCCGGACAGATTTACCTACTGACAGCGGTGCTTTTGAATCGAGAACCGTTGTTCCGCGACTTCTACAATGGGCGTTTGGTGGTTGATGCTTTTCGAACGGCAGAGCGAGAAGAGTTTGCGACGTCGCTAGCCTGGGTCGTCATGCCCGATCATTTCCATTGGTTGATCGAGCTAAAAAATACTCAGCTACCCAAGTTGATGGCTCGGACCAAATCACGCATTGCAGTGACGCTTAATCGTTCAGTTGGCCGTCAAGGTCCGGTTTGGCAACACGGCTATCATGATCGCGCCATTCGAAAGGAAGAGGACTTGCAGGCGGTTGCTCGCTACATCGTCGCTAACCCGTTGCGTGAGGGTTTGGTTGAGAAGGTAGGGAATTATCCGCTGTGGGATGCAATCTGGTTGTGACCTTTAAGGGCCTCTTCGCGGGCAAGCCTCGCTCCTACAAGGGCTGATGAACAGCCGTAGGAGCGAGGCTTGCCCGCGAAGGGGTCCGTTCAATCACCGGAAATTTTCGATTCCGCCAACGTCTTTAATGCCGCCTTGCGCTCAGTAACCTCCAAAGCACCAAGCTTCTCCACCGCCGCATAAAACTTCACCCAATCCCCACCCGATTGCCGGAACAACGCCGCAAACGCTGGCACCCACTGGTCGTACAAACCGAACGGCAACAACCGCGCATTGTTCATCGGCGCATTGATCCACGCGTCATAGCGTTTATCTCCAGCCCACTGGCTGTCGCGTATCTGCCGGTATTCGGCTCGTAGCCGCTCGAACTCAGCGGCTTTTTGTTGCCTCATCTGCTCGGTTGGCAGCGGCAGGGCGTAGAGTTTTTCCAGTCGCGAGCGCGTATCCAGAACCAGCTGAATGAACTGATCCCGTCGCTGCGCCTGGGCGCCGTTGTCCGGCGCCAACCCGCGATGGGCGCGCCACTGCCGAGTGCCTTCCTGTTCAACGAACGTGGCGAAAGACTCGTTGAACTCCGTGTCGTCCTTCACATAAAAACGCTGATGCGCCAGTTCATGGAAGATCAGCGTTGCCAACCGTTCATCGCCCCAACCCATCATCGAACTGATAATCGGATCGTTGAACCAGCCGAGCGTCGAATAGGCCTCGACGCCGCCGATCGACACGTCCATACCTTGCAGTCGCAGCAACGCCGCCTCACCACGGGCCGTGCTCTGGTTGTAATAGCCGCGGTAGGCGACGCAACCGGCGACGGGAAAGCAGTGGTTTTGCGGCGTCAGGGAAAATTCCGGCGTGGCGAACACGTTCCAGACTACGAACGGTCGGCCAATGTCGGCGTACAAACGGTAGCTCTGGTTATCCGGCAGATGCAGCTGCTGGCTGGCAAACGCCCGGGCCTTTTGCGATTGGGCCAGATGCGCACGCAGCTTTTGATCGCGGGAGGAGTCGGCAATCACGTCGGAAACTGGCTCTCGAGCCCGCAGCAATTTCAGCTGGCCACTGGCCAATTGGCTGTAATAGCTGACGCTGGCGCAACCGTTGAGCAACAAAAACAACACACCCGGAAACAAAACACGCAAAACGCGATCAAGTAACCCAAGGCTTGGAAGCGGCCTGATCAAAATAAAATCATCCATGGAGAGTCTTCCCGCAAGACTATCCCGCCTGACTGGAGCTCCGCTATGCGCAAGATGATGCTGACGGGAGGCCTGTTGTTGCTGACAGGCTGTGCAGGATTCGGATTACCCCACCATGATCCGTCTCAAGCGTGGATCGATCTCGATACACCGCAGGAAGACACCGCACTGCAAGCGCTGGAAGTCGATGACAAGGCCTCCACCGACAAGCGCTACTTCGAGGTCCAGCCCGGCAGTCATGAATTGACGGTGCGTTATCTGTTCCCGGTCGATCCGAGCAACATCGGGCCGGACGCCGAGCCGCTATGGCGCGATTGCCAACTGAATGTGAAATTCAACAATTTCAACGCGGGTGAGAAATATCAGCTGCAAGCAGGGAATATCGGTTTTCGGCCGTGGGCCAAGCTCTATGACCAACAGCGAAAAGTGATAGGCCAAGGCACTCCGGCAGGCTGTCAACGGACCTGATCGGCGTTATGCTGAATGACCAAACATCGGGACATTCATCATGCGCAGGTTATTGCTATTGCTCGCGGCAAGCGCCTTTGCCGGTTGCCAGAGCCCGTTACCGGCGGTCAATCCTCAGATGGCCTGGGTCGAGTTTTCTACGCCATTCCCGAACGATAAGTTGCTGATGGCGGAACGACTGGACAAGCAGCGACTGCGCGACGGGCGTTTCTTCCAGGTGACGCCCGGCAGCCATGAGCTGGTCGTTCGATTCGACTTTGAAGTGCCCGGTGGCGGGGGCTTTGGTGTGATGAGCGGTCCCACGGAACGGTTGTGCTACCTGACCATCAACTACGATCATTTCGAAGCAGGCCAGCGTTATGTGCTGGAAGGCCGTTCGATAGCGTTCACTCCCGGCGCTCGTTTGTACAACGCCAAGCGGGAAATCGTCGCTGAAGACCGAGAGTCCTATTGCCTCATGTGAGGCGGATCAACTGTCGTTCTTCTGGTAAATGATGGCTTTGGTGCCGTTGTCGCAAGTGCCGACGACCATCGCGGCGTCATGCTGGGCGGCCTCTTCCTTCGACACGATTTCCAGCGTGTAGGAGGGCACGGCATTCGCCTGAATCTTCACTTCGATCTCATTCTTGAGTTCTTCGCAATCCTTGGGCGCAGCGAGTGCCGAAGTGGCCAGTACACTGCAGATAATCGCCAGGGCAAAACGTTTCATGGTTGAAGCTCCTTTGAGGCAGCACGCAGGTTGATGCGTTTTCACTGCTGTCATTTATTCGACCACAGGGACGCCAGCCGGGTTTTGTTTCAGCGCAAAAAAATCGCAGCCTGTCGAAGGCTGCGATTTTTTTTGCCCGATAAGACGGGTCTAGAGCAGCGTCGCATCCAGGCTGATTTTCGCATTCAGCACTTTGGACACCGGGCAGCCTTCTTTGGCTTTATTGCTCAGTTCCTCGAACTGCGCCTGGGTCGCCCCAGGGATTTTCGCCTTCAGGATCAACTTCACCGCAGTGATCGAAAACCCTCCGTCGACCTGGTCCAGCGTGACCTCGGCATTCGTATCGATGCTGTCAGCCTTGAGACCGGCGTCGCCGAGAATCATCGAAAAAGCCATGGAGAAACAACCGGCGTGGGCCGCGCCGATCAGCTCTTCCGGATTGGTGCCTTTACCACCTTCGAAACGTGCCTTGAAGCCGTAGGGCGCTTCTCTGAGAACACCGGTTTCGGTGGAAATCGAGCCGATGCCGGTTTTCAGGTCACCTTCCCAATGCGCCGATGCTTTTTTGGTAATAGCCATGTCTGCCTCCTCAAGATCCGGCGCGAAGCATCGCGCCTTCGTGGTTTTCGGTTGCCAGGGTTCTGAGGATAGACGGCGGTGCAAAGTTCACCTGAATTCATTAGTCCTACCGTTTTCGTAGGTTTTTTTGTCTCGGCTATTGAAACTCGGGTATATGCCCTCATTGCATGAAGCACGCTTATGGATTCGGCAGGTTTTCGTTTGCAAGAAAAAACCTGCGACCTCAACTGGAGAAGCAGGTTTATGAAACGACTGTCCGATATCAAGTTCTCGACCCTTGATCTGGTGCCCGTGCGCGAGAACGGCAGCGCGGCCCAGTCGCTGCGCAATTCCCTGGACCTGGCGCAGCACGTCGAAAAATTTGGCTACAACCGCTTCTGGGTGGCCGAGCACCACAACATGGACGGCATCGCCAGCTCCGCGACCTCGGTGTTGCTGGGCTATCTGGCCGGCGGCACGTCGACCATTCGGGTCGGTTCAGGTGGCGTGATGTTGCCCAACCACGCGCCATTGGTCATCGCCGAGCAGTTCGGCACCCTCGAAAGCCTGTATCCGGGCCGGATCGACCTGGGCCTGGGCCGCGCCCCCGGTTCCGATCAGATGACTGCACGGGCCTTGCGTCGCGAGCGTTCCGGCAGTGCCGATGATTTCCCTGAAGATGTGGCGGAGCTGGTGCGCTACCTCGGTCCACGCACGCCAGACCAGCGAATCATCGCCATGCCGGGCACCGGCACCAACGTCCCGGTCTGGTTGTTGGGGTCGAGCCTGTTCAGTGCACAACTGGCAGGTGAGCGCGGTTTGCCCTACGCGTTCGCTTCCCATTTCGCACCGCGCTTCATGCATGAGGCGATTCGCGTCTATCGCAATCACTTCAAGCCTTCAGCGGTATTGGACAAGCCCTACGTGATGCTTGGCGTTCCGCTGGTAGCGGCTGACACCGACGAGCAGGCCGAGTATCTGGCGACATCGGTTTACCAGCGCATCCTCGCGTTGATGCGTGGGCAAAGCCTGGTCCAGCGTCCGCCGGTGAAAACCATGGATGGCCTGTGGCTGCCCCATGAGAAAGACGCGGTGCATGATTTCCTGGGACTGGCGATGGTGGGTAGCCCGCAGAAAATCCGCGCCAAGCTGGACGTATTGATCGAGCAGACCCAGGCAGACGAGCTGATTTTTACCTGCGACCTGTATGAACATGCCGATCGCGTGCATTCCTATGAGCTGCTGGCGCAAGTCATGAAGGGCTGACGCTTAAACAGCGCGCATAAAAAAGCCGACGCCATTGCGTCGGCTTTTTCGTTTAACGATGGAATCGGCCTAGCGTTTGTAGACGATTTCCTTGGTGCCTTTCTCACAGGTGCCGACGACTTTTCCGCCAGCAGCGGTGCCCTTATCAACGATTTCCAGTGAGTAGCCAGAAACGCCTTTGGCATCCAGCTTCGCTGCGATTTCGGCTTTCAGCTCTTCGCATGCCTTGCCGTCAGCAAACGCCGCGCCCGCAAGGCTCAACAAACCTACCGCCAACATAAACTTCTTCATCGGTCGCATTCCCTGGTCGGATCAAAGGGAGCATCCAGCCATCAGCCGGATGCACTCATGTAGCGCTTTGCCATTCCCTATGGCACTCGGCCAGCGCGCAAGTTCAGAAGACTAGCTCAATCTTAGCTGCTGGCAATCCGGAACCCGACCTTGAGCGTCACCTGGAAGTGCGCTGCCTTGCCGTCCTTGATGTGCCCGCGGGTTTCGGTCACTTCGAACCATTCCATGTACTTGAGACTTTTACTGGCTTCGGCCAGCGCGTTGTTGATGGCGTCTTCAATGCTGCTGGTGGATGAGCCGACAAGTTCGACTTTCTTGTAAGTGTGATGGTCAGTCATGGGCGTTCTCCTCAGGGTGTGAAATACAGCCTAGCAGTGATTTTTCGTATTACTTCTGCCGGCCTTCAAGAGGCAGAAGTTCAGATTTACTGCACTTTCTTGAACCTCTGAAGTCCCAACCAACACACGCCACTCATCATCAATGCAGGAGAGCCACCATGGCCAATACCTCTTTACGTAAAGCCTCATTGCAAAGCATGGAAGCCGAGATCGAGAGTCTGTTGAAGTCTTTGGAGAACCTGAAGGACGACGCCTCGGACGAGTCGCGTAAAACCCTCAAGGCGTTGAAAGCCAACGCCGAGAGCGCCCTCAAGCATTCGCGTCATTTGCTCAGCGATGCGTACGAAGAAGTCAAAGTCAAAACCCGTGAAACCGGGATCGCCACTCGGGACTACGCCCAGGAACACCCTTGGACTACAGCCGGTGTCGCGGTGGGCGCACTGGGTCTGCTCGCAGCCTATCTGCTGTGTAAACGCGGAGATTAATCCGTCTGGCGTAGCTCGTTTTTCAGCCACTGCGCCAGTTGCCGAGCGCGTCCGTCCGCGGCGCGTTTGGGTAGCCACAACGCCAGTTGCGCCGGGGTTTCGCTGAAACCCCACGGCGCAACCAGGCGCCCTGCCTTCAAGTCCTCGGCGACTAAAGGTTCAGGGGCAATCGCGACACCGAGACCGGCCACTGCTGCCTCCAACAAATAATACAAATGCTCGAAGCCCTGCCCGTACTTCAACGCTTTGGCGTCGAGGCCGCTTTGCTGCGCCCAGCTTGGCCAGGCCTGCGGACGGGAAGTGGTGTGCAGCAACGGCTGCTTCAACAGCGCGCTTGCTGGCGCCTGTTGAAGCAGTTCGTAATCGGCGAAGCGTGGGCTCATGACCGGGCCGATGCGTTCGCTGGCCAATTCGTAAACCTGCATGTCCGCGGGCCATGGCGGCTCGGCGAACACCAGCAAAGCGTCCAGCCCCGGACGACGGGGATCGAGATCACCTTCTCCGGCGGACAAGTGCAGGCGCAGGTCCGGTAGATCAGCATTCAACCGACCCAGACGCGGAATAAACCAGCGCGCCAGTAGGCTGCCTGAACAGCCGAGCACGAACGGTGCGTCGGCGGTGCTTTGAGTCAGCTCGGCGCAGACCGTGCGCAAGCGCTCAAAGGCTTCAGCGCTGGCATCGCGCAATCGCACGCCGGCATCTGTGAGTTTAAGGCCGCGACCATCCTTGATAAACAGACTTACCCCGAGATGCTCTTCGAGCACTTTCAATTGCCGGCTGACTGCACCATGGGTGACGTGCAGCTGTTCGGCGGCCTGGCTGACGCTGTTCAGGCGGGCAGTGGCTTCGAAGGCGCGAAGCGCGTTCAGCGGGGGAAGGTCGTGGCTCATGGTATCTGTGAGTTTTCCTGACAGGTTGCGGCGATCTTATCGGTTTTCAGCCTGAGGCGTCAGGGGTAGAGTTAAGCCCACTCTCTTTTCAAAAGCTTCAACTCACCCATTCAACCGGAGCGACCCATGACCCAGACTAATCTGCGCAACGGCCCCGACGCCAACGGCCTGTTTGGCTCGTTCGGCGGCCGCTACGTCGCCGAAACCCTGATGCCGTTGATCCTCGATCTGGCCCGCGAGTACGAAGCGGCCAAGGAAGATCCGGCATTCAAAGAAGAATTGGCCTACTTCCAGCGCGACTATGTCGGACGTCCAAGCCCACTCTATTTCGCTGAACGCCTGACCGAGTTCTGCGGCGGCGCGAAGATTTATCTCAAGCGTGAAGAGCTGAACCACACCGGCGCGCACAAGATCAACAATTGCATCGGCCAGATCCTGCTGGCGCGGCGCATGGGCAAGAAACGCATCATCGCCGAGACCGGCGCCGGCATGCACGGCGTGGCGACGGCCACCGTGGCCGCGCGTTTTGGCCTCGACTGCGTGATCTACATGGGCACCACCGACATCGAGCGTCAGCAAGCCAACGTGTTCCGCATGAAACTGCTGGGCGCCGAGGTGATCCCGGTCGTGGCCGGCACCGGCACCCTGAAAGACGCGATGAACGAAGCGCTGCGTGACTGGGTGACCAACGTCGACAGCACCTTCTACCTGATCGGCACCGTGGCCGGTCCGCACCCTTACCCTGCAATGGTTCGCGACTTCCAGGCCGTCATCGGCAAAGAAACCCGTGACCAACTGCAAGCCCAGGAAGGTCGTCTGCCCGACAGCCTGGTGGCGTGCATCGGCGGTGGCTCCAACGCGATGGGCCTGTTCCACCCGTTCCTTGACGACAAGAGCGTCGAAATCATTGGTGTCGAAGCGGCCGGTTACGGCATCGAGACCGGCAAGCACGCGGCCAGCCTGAATGGCGGTGTACCGGGCGTATTGCACGGCAACCGGACCTTCCTGCTGCAGGATGACGACGGCCAGATCATCGACGCCCACTCGATCTCCGCCGGCCTCGACTATCCAGGCATCGGCCCGGAACACGCCTGGTTGCATGACATCGGTCGCGTTCAATACACCTCGGTGACCGACGACGAAGCCCTCGACGCGTTCCACAAGTGCTGCCGTCTGGAAGGGATTATTCCTGCACTGGAAAGCGCCCATGCCCTGGCCGAAGTGTTCAAACGCGCACCGACCCTGCCGAAAGATCACCTGATGGTGGTCAACCTGTCCGGTCGCGGGGACAAAGACATGCAAACCGTGATGCACCACATGGAAAACTCTCAACAAGTGCAGTCCCAGCAGGAGAAACACTGATGAGCCGCCTGCAAACGCGTTTTGCCGAACTCAAGGAACAAAACCGCGCCGCCCTGGTGACCTTCGTCACCGCCGGCGACCCGAGCTATGACACTTCCCTGGCGATCCTCAAAGGTTTGCCGGGTGCCGGCGCCGACGTGATCGAGTTGGGCATGCCTTTCACCGATCCGATGGCTGACGGTCCGGCGATCCAACTGGCCAACATCCGCGCCTTGGGCGCCAAACAGAACCTGGCGAAAACCCTGCAAATGGTTCGCGAGTTCCGCGAAGGCAACAGCGATACGCCGCTGGTGCTGATGGGTTACTTCAACCCGATCCACATGTACGGCGTACCGCGCTTCATCGCCGACGCCAAAGAGGCCGGCGTGGATGGCCTGATCGTTGTCGACCTGCCGCCCGAGCACAACGGCGAACTGTGCGACCCGGCCCAGGCTGCCGGTCTGGACTTCATTCGTCTGACCACCCCGACGACCGATGATGTGCGTTTGCCGACGGTCTTGAACGGCAGCTCCGGTTTCGTTTACTACGTGTCTGTGGCCGGTGTGACCGGTGCCGGCGCGGCGACGCTGGAGCACGTTGAAGAAGCGGTGGCCCGTCTGCGCCGTCACACTGATCTGCCGATCAGCATCGGTTTCGGTATTCGTACACCGGAGCAAGCAGCGTCCATCGCGCGCCTGGCCGACGGTGTGGTGGTGGGTTCGGCGTTGATCGATCACATCGCCAATGCCTCGACGCCGGATCAGGCGGTGGATGGCGTGTTGAGTCTTTGCGCGGCATTGGCCGATGGCGTGCGTCAGGCCCGCGTCAGCTGAAGGTAAAGTTCCTGATACAGAGGAATTAGAGCCTCGCGGTACAGACTAAACAGCAAGACCGAGGGCTTCAGGACTACGTTCTGAAGCCCTTTTTGCTGTGTGTGCCGTGAGGAAAGACCCGATGAAAATGCCGAAACGTCTGATTGCCAGCCTGGGTGTGCTGATGCTCAGTGCCACCCCGTTGCTGCACGCCAGCGCCGATCAGCGCGACGATCACGACCGCGGCGGTCAGCAACAGGGCCATTACGATAACCATGGCGATGACCATCGAGGCCCGCAGGACAACCATCGCGGTGGCCCTCCGCCACGGGACTTTGGTCCGGTACGCCAGACGATTCATGACAATCATGGCTACTTCGTACGGGGTGCGCCGCCACCTCCAGGCATTCATCTGGAGCGTGGTCGGCCATTGCCGCACGGTTATTACGGCGAACGCCTGGACAACCGCGCGCTGAGTCGGCTGCCGTATTACCAGGGTTACGAATGGCGCCGCGCGGGGGGCGACATTGTGCTGATCGCCGTGGGTACCGGGATCGTCTATGAAATTCTGGAAGGGGTGTTGTAAGCGACGCACCTCCCTGTAGGAGCTGGCTTGCCGGCGATGGTCGTCGAGATGGCGCGTTTGATCTGGCTAAACGCGGCGCTCTTGAGTTCTTCGCTGGCAAGCCAGCTCCTACAGGGGTTTATGCAACCGCTTCAGGGCAACTCCAATCCGCCCGCCGCTTTATGCAATTTACGCAAATGCTCGCCAACCTGCTTCAGGTTGGCTTCGTTGGCAGCCATCTCCGCCGCACGACTCGGGTCGAGCAGCGCTCTCACTTCCTTGTCCAGGTCGCCGGTCAGCGCCTGGAGCTGCTTTTGCCTCAGGCTGCTTTCCGATTCCAGGCGTTGCCACTCGCTGGGTTGCGGCAAGCCATAACCGCCGGTACCGAGCAGCTCCGCCGGACGACTGAGGAAGCCGCTGTTGGCGAGAATCTGCTTCAACGTCGCATTGGCCTTGTCCATGCCGCCGTTCTGCAATTCCCGGGCACCGAGATAGCGTTGCTTCACTTCGTCCTGGGCCAGCACCAGTTGTTGCCGGAAAGCGGCCTGTTCCAGTAGCAGCAAAGCCGCGCTGGTGCGCAGGTCAGCCTGATCAATCCATTTACGACGCTCTTCAGCCTTCAAGGCCAGCCAGTCTTCGACCTTGTCCTGTTTGATCGGCAGGTGCTTTTTCAGCACCTCGAACATCGCTTGATAGCGATCGCGGAAAGAGTCGAAGCGATAGCCCAGACGCAGCGCTTCGCGAGGATCGTCCAGCACGCTGGTATCCGCCAGGCCGCGACCCTTGAGCACTTCCAGCAAGCCGTTGGGCATGATGTTGTCCAGCCCGACCAGCTTTGCGTTGTTGGTGCCGCTGCGCAGCAACTTCAGGCCTTCTACCGCGCAGTTGTTGGACAGGAAGAAGTAATTGCCGTCGTAGCTCCAGTGCATCTCGGCGGCGTGTTCCACCACGTCTTCGATCTCGTTGCGCGACAGGTTCAGCGGCACCGAGGCGAGGCTGCGCAATTCGGTCTTGGTGTACTCATCGATGACCTGGGCCAGCGGCAGGACGAACAGGCGCGACGGGTATTTGCCGACCAATCCATCCCAGCTCGACAGCTGTACATCACCGACGAAGGCGCGGTAGGACAACACCAGGTGTTGATCCAGATCCAGCCGGCAATCCGGCCCTCGTGGCCGGCCGGGAGCACAGATCACCAGGCGCAACATGCTGTGGCCCCAGCGGCTGACCCAGTTCTGGTTGGCTTCGGCCAACAGATAATCCACGGCATACACCCGCTCCGGATCGACCTGGCCCAAAGGCTGTTTGGCGAAGTCGTTACCGGCATTGAGGAAGGCGAACGATTTACCGCAGGTGTCTTTGGCGGCGGGAGCCCAGCCGAAATGTTCTTTGTAGTAGCGATAGAGCGCAGGGCGGCGACAGACGTAGCTCGGGTCGAGGAGGAAGTACTCCATGTTCACCGCGACGAACTCTTTGGGGCTGCTGGTCTCGTAGATGTCCGGGCTGCGGGCGATCTGGCGGTTGTACTGTTCGCGCTCGCCGCGACGGCCCACGTATTGCGGCCAGCCTGCGAGGTCGAGCAGGCGCGGGTCATCGCTGAGGGTAAAGCGTCGGTCGGACTGGCCACGGCATTCATCCGGAATGCCGATTAGGCCGGAGCTGTTGGTGCGCCGGGTGCAGCGCTGGATCAGCGTGCGTTCGGTGGCTGGCCAAAAACGCGAGCGGTCATAGATGTGGGTGAGTTCGTGCAGCACCGTGGCCAGCATTTCCCTGCGCACGGTGCCGTGGGGGCGATAAGTCTTCTTGGTTGCGGCGCTGCCGTCGGTGAGGCTGGCGAGCAGGTTGCGGTTCAGGTCGAGTTCGGACACCAGCGACGCCTGGCCGTAGGCATTGCTCGGCATGTCATCGGTCCAGCCAACGTCGATGCGTCGGTCGAGCTGCTCGATGAACCGCGGCGGCAACGCCTGCATGGCTTCATCAAGCAGCGCCTGGCTGGCCTGCTGTTGCGCGGGACTCAGGCCTTCGGTCTTGAGCTGTAATTGCAGTCCGGCCTGAGCCGTGTTGCCGAGCAGCAACATGGCCCCCATCAGAAGCCAGGCATTTAGCGACCTCACAGTGCGAGGATGGCTTCGGCGATGACCTGATCACTGGCGTCCCGAGCTTCCGGCACGCGGGTGCGCAATAGGTTGAGCGCTGCTTCCAGGTGCGCGCCTCGGATATCACCATCACTGGCGACGAAACTGGCGGCATCGTCATGGGCTTCTCGAACGATTTTCGCGTCACGGATGGACGTCGTGGTATCGGAAGTGAAATCAAGGGTCCGGCGAGTGGCGTTGATGAGGATGTTGCTGGTGGCAACCAGGGTGTGCGCCTGGGTTACATCGGCCAACAGCAGCAGGCCAAGGGTGGCGACAATCAGCGGGCTACGCATGGAACGACTCCGGAGGAACGAGGATAACTATTGGACGAGAATAGCGTGTGCCAGTTCAAGGTCGCTTGCATGAAGTTTTGGCTGGGTCTGGCGCAGGTAAATCAGGGCCGACTCCAGTTGTGCGCCTCGCAGTTGGCCGTCACTGGCGATAAATGAAGCGGCGTCATCCCTGGCGGCGAACAGAAGCTTACGGTCGAAGGGTGCGGAGGTCACCATGCTTGTGGCGTAGCCCGTAGCTACGACGCCTTGCGTCGTCAGGTCGAAGGCATGGGCCTGGCTTGCCCAACTGGCCGCCATGAGAACCGGAGTGATCAACAGACAGGTAAGAAAACGCATGAGACTCGACAGTTGAAAGCGAGTCCCAAGGCTAGCGCAACGCCCGGTTTAGAGCCAGCGCCGAAACATCGGGACACGTCGGGCGTGTCCCGGATATGGATGACGCCTGGTTAGATCGTCAGGATGGCCTGAGCCAGTTGTGCGTCAGTCGCGTTCAGTTGAGGAGCCTGGTGGCGAATGTGGTCGAGTGCACTTTCCAGTTTCACGCCACGAATGGCGCCTTCGCTGGCGACGAAGCTGGCGGCGTCGTCACGGGCCGCGCGTACGATCTTGTCATCGCGAAAGGACGAGGTGACATCGGAAGTGGCATCGGACGTAGCCTTGAGTGCACCGACGACGGCATCGGTGGTCACGATGAAGCTGGTGGCGTGGGAATTGGCAGCCACGGCAAGCAGGGCTGCAGCGCTGAGCAGACGAAGACGGGACATGGTGTAACTCCTTTTGGTAAACCGATTGAGAGGTGGCGCGGTGTCTGTTGAGTCAGACGCCTGTCGCGCAGTCATCGCCACGTTCTGGCTTGATATTAGGCCTGTAGGTGTCGATTCGCACAGTCCCGTCTGTTCAGGCGGACATCAGCGCCAGAACGGCTTATCCAATTCTTTGACACGATCTGAATGACTGATGCCCAGGTCAGACAGCTGCCTGCCGTCGAGTTGCGCCAGTAAACGCCGGGTTCTGGCCCTTTCGAGGCTGTTGGCGAGGCCTCTGAACACTCTTCCAAGCCAGGTAAACCGAGGCTTGGATTGCGAAGTGGTCGCGGGGAGATCCAGTGGATGATCCATGGTGCAGTCCTTTTGCTGGCAGGTCGGGATTTCATGATGATCCCGTCCGGTTCGCCAAGACAGACACACACGCCTGAAATTGTACTGGTTCAGTTTTGATTAAAGTGAAACTGTACCTGTGTTTGAGTGTGCTTATTGTTTTGAGGATTTCATCACCCCAAAACGACAAAACCCGTCGTGGTTTCCCACGACGGGTCTTGTTTGTTCAATTCGGGTGCTGGCGGTTGACCTTAAAGATCAGAGCCAGCGACGCTAACTTAGCGCCAGAACGGCTTGCTCAGCTCTTCGTAGCGTTGTGCTTCGCTAATCCCGGCGTCAGCCAGCAGACGCGAATCCAGGCGAGCCAGTTGGTGGCGGCTGGAGATGCGGCGCTGCCACAGCATCAGGTTGGCGATAACGCGCAGAGGCATGGAAGCCTGGGTTTTTGCAGCGGTGTCTTCGAAGAACAGATCGGAACTGAGTGTACGTTCCATGGTTTTCATCCTTCCGCTTGTGGCGGGATTAGGTAGTGGTTTAACTGATGCCAATGATCCTCTCGTTTGGCCAGTCTCTCTAGATACAGTTCACCTGTATTGTGAGGGACCAGTTAACTGTTAAAGGGTGGTGTACTGGTCTAAATTGAGGCAACTGTACCTATCAGCACTGTTATGGTGCGTTTTTGGTGATTCGGGTCGAAAAGGTAGGGCGTTACGGTAGGAAATGACCAGTACAGCAGTACAGTTTTAAACACATTTCTGCCTGGCAATAGTCCGCTGTCGAAACTGTGTTTGCGACAGCGGCTATCTGTATCAATTACACCGTCAGCATTCGACCGGTTTCTTCCAGGTTGATGTGCCAGCTCAGGGCGTCTCGCAAGATATGTGGCGTGTGCCCGCCGATGGCGCAAGCGGCGGTGAAGTAGTCATCCAGCGCCTGGCGATAGTCCGGGTGTACGCAATTATCGATGATGACGCGAGCCCGCTCCCGCGGTGCCAGCCCGCGCAAGTCCGCCAGACCGACCTCGGTCACGAGGATGTCGACGTCATGTTCCGTGTGATCGACGTGGCTGACCATCGGCACCACGCTGGAGATCGCGCCGCCCTTGGCAATCGACTTGGTGACGAAGATCGCCAGGTGCGCGTTGCGCGCGAAGTCGCCCGAGCCACCGATGCCGTTCATCATTCGCGTGCCGCAGACGTGGGTAGAGTTGACGTTGCCGTACAGGTCGAACTCCAGCGCAGTGTTGATGCCGATGATCCCAAGGCGGCGCACCACTTCCGGGTGGTTGGAGATTTCCTGCGGACGCAGGACCAGCTTGTCCTTGTAACGCTCCAGGTTGCCGAACACATCAGCGTTGCGGCGGCTCGACAAGGTGATCGAACTACCAGACGCAAAGCTCAGCTTGCCGGCGTCGATCAGGTCGAAGGTCGAGTCCTGCAGCACCTCGGAATACATGGTCAGGTCTTCGAACGGAGAATCGATCAGTCCGCACATCACCGAGTTGGCAATGGTGCCGATGCCGGCCTGCAATGGGCCGAGCTTGTTAGTCATGCGCCCAGCCGCCACTTCCTGCTTGAAGAAGTCGATCAGGTGGTCGGCAATGGCCTGGGTATCAACGTCTGGTGGCAGCACCGTCGACGGCGAGTCGGACTGATTGGTGATGACGATCGCGACGATCTTTTCAGGCGGGATCGGAATGGCGGTGCTGCCAATGCGATCGTCGACCTTCACCAGCGGAATCGGCGTGCGGGTCGGGCGATACGTCGGGATATAGATGTCGTGCAAACCCTCGAGGTTCGGGTTATGCGCCAGGTTGATCTCGACGATCACCTGTTTGGCGAAAATCGCGAAGCTGGCCGAGTTGCCCACCGAAGTGGTCGGCACGATGTGGCCTTGCTCAGTGATCGCCACGGCCTCGATGACGGCGATGTCCGGCAGTTTCAGCTGCTGGTTGCGCAGCGACTCCACGGTTTCTGAAAGATGCTGGTCAATAAACATCACTTCGCCGGCGTTGATCGCCTTGCGCAATGTGCTGTCGACCTGGAACGGCATGCGTCGCGACAGGACGCCGGCTTCGGTGAGCTGTTTATCAAGGTCGTTGCCCAGGCTGGCGCCGGTCATCAGCGTGATTTTCAGCGGGGTGACTTTGGCACGTTCGGCCAATGCGTGAGGCACGGCTTTGGCTTCGCCGGCGCGCGTGAAACCACTCATGCCGACGGTCATGCCGTCCTCAATCAGAGCGGCAGCGTCAGCGGCGCTCATCACCTTATCCAACAACGAAGGCAAGCGAATACGATCACGGTACATGGATTGTTATCTCGGGCAACGGAAGCAAGGTGTGCAGTCTAGTGATTTCAAAAAAAATCCTCCCGCTACCATGGTCGAATGCAGACCCCTGATTTAGAGCCTTTGGTCGGGTTTCACGGGGAATAAAAAAACCCCAGCCTACTAAAGGCTGAGGTTTTGGGTATTGCGCTGGAGCAGCTTTTACTCGACGGCTTTGACCATGTCCTCGATGACTTTCTTGGCGTCGCCGAAGACCATCATGGTTTTGTCGAGGTAGAACAGTTCGTTGTCCAGGCCGGCATAACCGCTGGCCATCGAACGCTTGTTGACGATGATCGTCTTGGCCTTGAATGCTTCGAGAATCGGCATCCCGGCAATCGGCGATTTTGGATCGTTCTTCGCCGCCGGGTTGACCACGTCGTTGGCGCCGAGCACCAGCACCACGTCGGCCTGACCGAACTCGGAGTTGATGTCTTCCATCTCGAACACCTGGTCGTAAGGCACTTCAGCCTCGGCCAGCAGTACGTTCATGTGACCAGGCATACGACCCGCCACCGGGTGGATCGCGTATTTCACGGTCACGCCACGATGGCTCAGCTTCTCGGTCAGCTCTTTCAGTGCGTGCTGCGCCCGTGCTACCGCCAGGCCGTAGCCTGGAACGATGATCACGGTATCGGCGTTGGTCAGCAGGAAGGTCGCGTCGTCGGCCGAACCGGATTTCACCGGGCGGGCTTCCTTGGCGCCAGCCGGGCCGGCATCGGCCGTATTGCCGAAACCACCGAGCAGTACATTGAAGAAGGAACGGTTCATCGCCTTGCACATGATGTACGAGAGGATCGCACCGGACGAACCCACCAGCGAGCCCGCGATGATCAGCATCGAGTTGTTCAGTGAGAAGCCGATACCCGCTGCTGCCCAACCGGAGTAACTGTTAAGCATCGACACCACAACCGGCATGTCTGCGCCACCAATCGGGATGATGATCAGGACGCCCATCACGAAGGCCAGCACCAGCATCAGCGCGAAGGCACTGAGGTTGCCGGTCAGCATGAAGGTGACGCCCAGCGCGAGTGTCGCCAGACCCAGCAGCAGGTTCAGCTTGTGCTGGCCGCCGAACTGTACCGGTGCACCCTGGAACAGGCGGAACTTGTACTTGCCCGAGAGCTTGCCGAACGCGATCACCGAACCGGAGAAGGTGATTGCACCGATGGCAGCACCCAGGAACAGCTCCAGACGGTTGCCCGCAGGAATCGAATCACCCAATTGCTTGACGATGCCCAGCGATTGCGGCTCAACAACAGCGGCGATCGCGATGAACACCGCGGCCATACCGATCATGCTGTGCATGAAGGCGACCAGTTCCGGCATCTTGGTCATTTCAACGCGCTTGGCCATGATCGAGCCGGCGGTGCCGCCGACCAACAGGCCGACGATGACGTAACCGATACCGGCGGTGGCCAGCTCAGCGCCCAGCTTATAGATGAGGCCTACGGTGGTGAGGATCGCCAAGGCCATGCCGAGCATGCCGTACAGGTTGCCGCGACGCGACGTGGTCGGGTGCGACAGGCCTTTCAGGGCCTGGATGAAGCAGATGGACGCGATCAAGTAGAGCGTCGTTACGAGGTTCATGCTCATTACTTAGGCGCCTCTTCTTTTACGGCTTTCGGGGCTTTTTTCTTGAACATCTCAAGCATCCTGCGGGTCACCAGGAAGCCACCGAATACGTTCACTGCCGCCAGGGCCACGGCCAGCGTGCCCATGGTTTTGCCCAGTGGCGTAACGGTCAGCGCCGCGGCGAGCATGGCGCCGACGATCACGATCGCCGAAATGGCGTTGGTGACCGCCATCAACGGCGTGTGCAGCGCGGGTGTAACGTTCCAGACCACGTGATAACCGACATAAATCGCCAGCACGAAGATGATCAGGTTGTAGATACCGGGGGAGATAAGCTCTTCCATCGTCTGAATCCCTGCTTAGGCGTTTTTGCGGATGACTTGGCCGTCGCGGCACATCAGGCACGCGGCGACGATGTCGTCTTCTAGGTTCACTTCGAACTGGCCTTCTTTGTTGAAGACCAGCTTCAGGAAGTCCAGCAGGTTGCGTGCGTACAGGGCCGAAGCGTCTGCCGCGACCGCGCCGGCCAGATTGGTAGGACCGCAAATGGTCACGCCATTCTCGACCACAACCTGATCGGCTACGGTCAGCGGGCAGTTGCCGCCCTGGGCTGCGGCGAGGTCGATGACCACCGAGCCTGGCTTCATCTGCGCCACGGTTTCCGCGCTCAACAGCGTCGGTGCCTTGCGGCCCGGAATCAGAGCCGTGGTGATGACAATGTCAGCCTGCTTGGCGCGCTCGTGCACGGCCAGGGCCTGACGCTGCATCCAGCTCGCCGGCATTGGACGTGCGTAACCGCCGACACCGACGGCGCATTCGCGCTCTTCATCGGTCTCATAAGGCACGTCGACGAATTTGGCACCGAGGGATTCGATCTGCTCTTTAACCGCAGGTCGCACATCAGACGCCTCAATCACCGCACCCAGACGTTTCGCCGTAGCGATCGCCTGCAAACCGGCTACCCCGGCGCCAAGAATCAGTACGCGTGCCGCTTTCACGGTGCCCGCAGCGGTCATCAGCATCGGCATGAAGCGAGGGTAATGGTGAGCGGCCAGCAACACGGCTTTATAGCCGGCGATGTTGGCTTGCGAAGACAGCACATCCAGGCTCTGGGCGCGGGAGGTGCGTGGCGCGGCTTCCAGCGCAAACGCGGTGATTCCGCACTCGGCCAGTTTGGCGATGGTTTCATTGCTGAACGGGTTGAGCATGCCCACCACAACGGTGCCGCTCTTGATCAGAGCGAGTTCGCTGTCGCTGGGTGCGACCACCTTGAGAATCAGCTCGGCACCAAACGCATCGTTGGCGCTGCCAATGGTTGCGCCTGCCGCTTCATAAGCACTGTCGACAACGCTGGCGTTAATGCCGGCGCCGCTTTGCACAGTGACCTTATGACCCTGGCCGATCAGCTTCTTGATGGTTTCCGGGGTTGCAGCAACCCGTGTTTCACCCGTCTGGGTTTCGAGAGGAACACCAATGTGCACGTCAAATCTCCTGCGTGATCTTATTGAGTAAACCCAGGCACTTCGGATGGTGCGGCTGGGGCGGCCGATCAGCACGATCCCGCCAAATCAGGGCGGGGCGCGGCATTTTGCAGGCGAACTTTGTGCCCTTCAAGGGATTATGACGGGTGACGGAAAATTAACTACAAGTCACCCCGTGACCGAATGTCGCAACCAACCGCTTCAATCCCTTGCAGGCCGTGCCTTGTAAGGTTTTTCGCCAAAATTCAAGAAATTACACATCGGTACGGTGAATGCAGCGTTATTGCCATCCAATAGCGGCTCAAGGCCACGTTTTCAGGCGCTTGTGGGACGTTTGTACAGCTTCTAGGTACAGTCTGCGAATATGCGACAAATACTTATATCTGTAGGGCTTTCAGTTTATTGACTACGGGGTCAGCTAATAGCGCAGAGCCTTTATCCTTCTAGGCTGTAGCTTTGTGCCTGATTTACCAGCCAGTCGCGAAATGCCTTCAAAGATGCAGATTCGACCTTTCGATCAGGAATCATCAGGTAATACGCCTTGATGCTGGACAGCGCCTGAGCGTTGGCGATCACCAGGCGCTTCTCCGCCAGTTCGCGCTGAATCAGGAACGGCGGGATCAAGGCGATCCCCATGTCATGCATCGCCGCTTGGGCAAGCATGGAGAATAGCTCGTAGCGCGGCCCTGTCATGTCGCGCGGGATATTAAGGTTTTGCGAGTTGAACCATTGGCGCCAGGCATAGGGGCGGGTGGTCTGTTGCAGCAAGGGCAGTTCGGCGATTTCAGCGGGTGTGAGACCTGTCCTTTTGCCCAGTAGGTTGGGGCTGCACACAGGCATGGGATTTTCGCCCATCAGCCTGTGGGATTCAGTGCCTGACCAGTCCGCATCGCCAAAGTAAATGGCGGCATCGAAGTCTGTGTCGGCAAACAGGAACGGGCGTGTGCGGTTAGTAAGGTTGACCGTCACTTCCGGATGTTTTTGCTGGAAGTCCTTGAGTCTTGGCAGCAGCCATTGGGTGCCGAAGGTTGGTACGACCGCCAGTTCAATCACGTTGGTACCCTGCTGGCCCATCACTGACAGGGTGTCGCGCTCTACGGCGTCCAGCTGTGTTGCTACCCGACGGCTGTAGGAAAGTCCGGCTTCTGTCAGCTTCACTCCGCGTCGCGAGCGTCGGAACAATTCCACACTCAAGAACTCCTCAAGGCTGGCGATCTGTCGGCAGATCGCTCCCTGAGTGAGGGAAAGTTCCTGGGCTGCCTTGGTAAAGCTCTCGTGACGTGCCGCTGCTTCAAAGCTGACCAAGGCGGTTGTGCTGGGGATCTTCCTGCGCATGTACGTCAACCTCACTAATACATCGTGCAAAAAACTGCTTCGCGATGTTTCGGAGTGAGAAATTAGCACAACAGTATGCAAAATCCTCGTTTGTGGTAATGCCGAACCCGGCCTAGGATCAGTCCACGTTATTTGACCCGATTCGAGAGGACACACTCATGGGCGGTAAAGCTAGCTTCAACTGGATCGATCCCCTGCTGCTGGATCAACAGCTCACCGAAGAAGAGCGCATGATTCGCGACACTGCCGAGCAATTCGCTCAGCAGAAGCTCGCGCCACGTGTTCTTGAAGCTTTCCGTCATGAAAAGACCGACCCGGCGATCTTTCGTGAAATGGGTGAAGTCGGCCTGCTGGGTGCAACTATCCCTGAGCAATATGGCGGCAGCGGTCTGAACTATGTCAGCTACGGTCTGATTGCTCGTGAAGTTGAGCGCGTCGATTCGGGTTATCGCTCGATGATGAGCGTGCAGTCCTCTTTGGTGATGGTGCCGATCAATGAATTCGGTACTGAGGCCCAGAAGCAGAAGTATCTGCCGAAACTGGCCTCGGGCGAGTGGATTGGCTGTTTCGGTCTGACCGAGCCTAACCACGGTTCCGACCCGGGCGCGATGATTACCCGTGCACGCAAAGTGGAAGGCGGCTACAGCCTGACCGGCAGCAAGATGTGGATCACCAACAGCCCGATCGCCGATGTATTCGTGGTCTGGGGCAAGGACGACGAGGGCGACATCCGTGGCTTCGTTCTGGAGAAAGGCTGGAAAGGCCTGAGCGCGCCGGCCATTCACGGCAAAGTGGGGCTGCGTGCATCCATCACTGGTGAGATCGTCATGGACAACGTGTTTGTCCCTGAAGAGAACATCTTCCCTGACGTCCGTGGTTTGAAAGGCCCGTTTACTTGCCTGAACTCGGCACGTTATGGCATTTCCTGGGGGGCGCTGGGCGCGGCCGAGTTCTGCTGGCACACCGCTCGTCAATACACCCTGGATCGTCAGCAGTTCGGTCGTCCATTGGCTGCTACTCAATTGATCCAGAAGAAACTGGCTGACATGCAGACCGAAATCACCTTGGCTCTGCAAGGCTGTCTGCGCCTGGGTCGTATGAAAGATGAAGGCACCGCTGCGGTCGAAATCACGTCGATGATGAAGCGCAACTCTTGCGGGAAGTCCCTGGACATTGCTCGTATGGCGCGTGACATGTTGGGTGGTAACGGTATCTCCGATGAATTCGGCGTGGCGCGTCACTTGGTCAACCTGGAAGTGGTGAATACCTATGAAGGTACGCATGACGTCCACGCGCTGATCCTTGGTCGTGCGCAGACTGGCCTCCAGGCGTTCTATTAATAGGAGAACGGCCATGGGCGCGCTTTCGCATCTACGGGTACTGGATTTGTCGCGGGTGCTGGCCGGGCCGTGGTCCGGTCAGATACTGGCGGACCTTGGCGCCGAGGTGATCAAGGTCGAGCGTCCGGGCAATGGCGATGACACGCGCGCCTGGGGGCCTCCTTTTCTGAAGGACGCCTATGGCGAGAACACCAGCGAGGCCGCCTATTACTTGTCGGCCAATCGCAACAAGCAATCGGTGACCATCGACTTCACTCGCCCGGAGGGGCAGAAGTTGGTGCGTGAGCTGGCGGCGAAGTCAGACATCCTGATCGAGAACTTCAAGGTCGGTGGTCTGGCAGCTTATGGATTGGATTATGAGTCGCTCAAAGAGGCCAATCCGAATCTGATCTACTGCTCGATCACCGGATTTGGTCAGACGGGTCCTTACGCCAAGCGCGCGGGTTATGACTTCATGATCCAGGGCTTGGGCGGCCTGATGAGTCTGACGGGGCGACCAGAAGGTGATGATGGTGCCGGGCCGGTGAAAGTCGGCGTGGCGCTGACGGACATTTTGACCGGGCTTTACTCGACTGTGGCGATTCTCGCAGCGCTTGCGCATCGGGATCATGACGGTGGTGGTCAACATATCGATATGGCGTTGCTGGATGTCCAGGTGGCGTGTCTGGCTAACCAGGCGATGAACTACCTGACGACAGGCAATGCGCCGAAGCGGCTGGGTAATGCACATCCGAACATCGTGCCGTATCAGGACTTTCCTACAGCAGACGGCGATTTCATCCTTACGGTGGGTAATGACGGGCAGTTCCGCAAGTTTGCGGAAGTGGCCGGGCAGCCGCAGTGGGCGGATGATCCGCGTTTTGCCACCAACAAGCTGCGGGTGGCGAACCGTGCGGTGCTGATTCCGTTGATTCGCCAGGCTACGGTGTTCAAGACCACTGCTGAGTGGGTGTCGCAGTTGGAGCGGGCAGGCGTACCGTGTGGTCCGATCAATGATCTGGCTCAGGTGTTTGCCGACCCTCAGGTAAAGGCGCGCGGTTTGGCGATTGAGCTGCCTCACGCCTTGGCAGGGATAGTGCCGCAGGTGGCGAGCCCGATTCGTCTGTCCGAGACTCCGGTGGAGTACCGCAATGCGCCTCCTTTACTGGGCGAGCATACGATGGCGGTGCTGCAGCGGGTGTTGGGCCTGGACGCTTGTGCGGTGACTGCATTAAAGGACGCTGGAGTGCTTTGAGGAATCCTTCTATATAGAGGGCGTGGTTTTGCTCTTCTATATAGAGGGAGGCGCGCTGTTTTCAGGCTTTCTGCAAGTTATTGATAGAAAGGCTAAATTAGGGGTTGACGGCAGATTCTGGAAGTCTATAATTCGCCCCACTTCCGGCGCAGTCGAAACGGAAAACTCCTTGGTAAACAAAGAGTTACGCAGTTTTCGACAGCGAGTTGCTTCAGGTCATCGAAGCCCAGAAGGAGTTGAAAGAGCGGTGTTGTGTGGCTCTTTTGACGGTTCGATCTTCTCGGTCGAAAGCGGAGAAAAAGAGGTGTTGACAGCAGCGAGTAACGCTGTAGAATTCGCCTCCCGCTAACGAGAGATCGGAAGCGCAAGTGGTTGAAGTTGCAAAGGAAACTTTGAAAACTTCTGAAAATAACCGCTTGACAGATACAGAGGACGCTGTAGAATGCGCGCCTCGGTTGAGACGAAAGATCTTAACCAACCGCTCTTTAACAACTGAATCAAGCAATTCGTGTGGGTGCTTGTGGAGTCAGACTGATAGTCAACAAGATTATCAGCATCAC